>NZ_BCMI01000022.1 GCF_002217985.1 Secundilactobacillus pentosiphilus | reverse complement strand
GTAGTTAAGCTTCAGCACGCCAAGAGTAGTTGGGGGATCGCCCCCTGCGAGGGTAGGACGTTGCCACGCAAGCAAAGCAGTTATCGAGAAATCGGTAACTGCTCTTTTGATATACAGTAAGTTAATGATGGCACGAATGATTGGCGAATAAAAAATTTTAAAATAAAAGTTTACTCGTAAACCTTACTAAATCAACGTTCACGGAAAGTGTCAGTAATGAACTCAAAAATGAGACACTCAAGTTTTCTGAGATTATGATAGAATAATAAGGAAGTGCAATAATTATTTAGATTGAGGGGCTCAAAGATGAAGCATTATCGAGGTTATCGTTTAAGTCTGGGCTGGCAGATTATGATTGGGCTAGTACTGGGAATTATTTTGGGCGTTATTTTTTACCAAAATAAGACGGCGATTACAGCAATGCAGAACATTGGGAACATGTTTATTAATTTGATTCAAATGATCGTCTTACCAATTGTGGTTTCGTGTTTAACAGTTGGGATCGCCAATATGGGGGACATCAAAAAACTTGGCCGGATCGGCGGTAAAACCATCATTTATTTTGAAGTGATGACGACGATTGCCATTGTCCTTGGTTTAATAGTCGGCAATGTCTTTCACCCGGGTGACTTTATTAATATTCATCAGTTGCAGTCTCAAGATATCAGTCAGTATGTTGCAACTGCTAAAACCGCTAAAGCACACAGTGGTATCTGGGCGACATTGGTGGGAATCATACCGACTAACTTCTTCCACTCACTTAGTACCGGTGACATGATGCCCGTGATCTTCTTTAGTGTCTTCTTTGGTCTTGGTACTGCATCAATCGGGAAACAGGGTAAAATTATTATTGATTTTCTGACTGCCGTTTCCGAAGTCATGTTTAAGGTGACCAACTGGGTGATGCACGCTGCACCAATTGGTGTTTGTGCCCTGATAGGGGTTACCGTTGCGCAAATGGGCTTGTCAGCGTTAGCGCCTTTAGGATACTTCGTTTTCTTAGCGTACGCGACGATGATTGTTTTTATTCTCTTTGTAATGGGGTCGGTAAGTCGCCTATTTGGACTAAGACTTTTTACGTTGCTTAAGGTCATTAAAGACGAGTTTGTCTTAGCCTTCTCAACGGCTAGTTCCGAGGCGGCACTGCCCCGAATTATCGATAAAATGGATAAGTTCGGTGTCAGTCAGGGAATCGTTTCGTTTGTTATCCCGACTGGTTATACGTTTAACCTTGATGGTTCAGCTATTTATCAATCGTTAGCAGCACTGTTCCTCGCTCAGGCCTATCATATTCACCTCAGCATCGGCCAGCAGATCACCCTGCTAGTTGTCTTGATGATTACTTCAAAGGGAATGGCGGGCGTGCCAGGGGCCTCATTTGTTGTTCTATTAGCCACGATCTCAACCATCGGCGTACCAATGCAAGGTTTAACCTTTATTGCGGGTATTGACCGTTTGGTAGATATGGGCCGAACGGGTGTTAACGTGGTTGGTAACTCCCTTGCTTCGGTTATCATTGCCAAGTCCGAAAATGAGTTTAACGAAAAGCAGGCAACTGCATTTGCGGCGACGTTCAATAAACCCAAGAGCTCGCCAGCTAATTAGTTGATAACGTTCAAAAAAATACGTTAAAAAGCGCTCTGGTTAAAATACCAGAGCGCTTTTTCGGTGCTGTCTCAATTGGTTGAAATTCGCAAGTGAGGTTGATTCCCATCAAGCTATACTTGTGATTTTCGTTAACAAAATCGCCAGCGTTATAGTAAGGTTTATGATGATGGTTGACGTTTTAGAATGAAGTTCTTACGCTTTGTAGCGGAAATTAGCCGCGTTAAATCTCCCCACACAGTTCCCTGCATGGTGAAGCACATTTCAGTTGATCGACACGTCACTGTCAACTGGTCAACTTGGGCACCGAGACTCGAACAGCCAACCCTTGCTTTCCCAATTCAATCGAATCATAAATTGATGACACTACCGAATACGTTCAGGATCTTCGCTAACAATCAGCAACAACGCTGATTACGAAGAAAAATACAGTGTTTAATCAATTTATCAATCATTTTAAACCGCCAAATATAGGGCAGGGAAAGTAAGTTGACACAGTTCGAGAATCGAAGTTATTTACCGATTTCTACCGTGAAGATGAGCTATGACAGCCCGCTTTCCCTGACACGCGTGATGAGACTGCGATCCAGGATCATATGTTTCTGTTGTCATATTACTCACCTCCAGTTGTGATTGGCATGCGTTAGGGGTAAAAAACGCTCAGCCAACAATTGACTGAGCGCATTGATCTACACACTTAAATAACCCATAAAAGGTTGTCTCGCCAATCGTTGAGCTTTAGCACTATACGGCGTAGTTAATGGATAACAGCCACATTAGACCGAGCCTTTTTTTAACTCGGACAGCTGACTCATTGGCGTTTTTCGACGTTTCTGAGCAGTAGCGTTTTCCGTATAGGAGCCTCACCTAACGGCTTATTCTATTTCCAATCTTCAGTATACAAGGTTCTTTGAAAATTTGCAAGTGGTTACCGTTAATTTGGGCAATTACTCATTAGCAAATGCTATAATAACGCAATTAACGCATCCACTTCATCCTCTGTTGTTGACCAGCTGGTGACTAAGCGAATCGCTGTGTGCGTACTATCGATATTTTCCCAGAAGGAAAGTGCGACTCGTTTTTTTAACGCCGCCAGTTGATCGTTATCAACCACAATAAACTGCTGGTTAGTGGGTGAATCAATCAGCAGTTGATAACCCTTGTTCTTGAGGGCTTGTTTTAGTTTCATTGCCAGATCAATCGCATGCTGGCTGATCTTGAAATACAGGTTATCTGTGAATAAGGCTATAAATTGTACGCCAATGAGCCGACCCTTAGCTAACATTGCACCTTGTCGCTTAAACTTGGTTGGGAAGCGTTTCGGAACGTTGTGCTTGGTAAAGACGACTGCTTCACCGGCTAACGCGCCGACCTTAGTCCCACCGATATAGAAAACGTCACAATACTTAGCAATATCAGGCAAACTCAAATCGTTTTCCGGGCTCATCAAAGCGTACCCTAAGCGAGCACCATCCATAAATAATGGCAGGTGGTTAGCGTGACATACTTGGGAAAGGGCAGCCAGTTCTTGTTTGTTATAGAGGGTGCCGATTTCTGTCGCATTTGAAATGTACACGATTCCAGGCGCTACCATTTGACCGTGATTTTCGTCGGCTTTCCAATCGTCCAGATAGGCCTGCAGGTTCGCTGCAGTTACCTTACCTTCGACTCCCGGAATGGTGAGCACTTTATGTCCGGTATATTCAATTGAACCTGCCTCGTGAAAGTTAATGTGACCAGAATCGGCTGCCAAAACACCTTCGTCACCGTCTAATAAATTTGAAATAACGACTTGGTTGGTCTGAAGGCCACCAGATATGAAAAAGACCTCAGCATCCGGCAGCTGACAAGCAGCCTGAATCTTTTGGGCAGCTTGTTTCGTATACTTGTCTTGTCCGTATCCTGGCTGTGCATCCATGTTAGTATCCACTAAGGCTTGCAGCACTTTAGGATGGGCTCCGCGTGAATAATCATTTGCAAAAGGTAACATATTCTTCCTCTTTTCCAGTGCATAATTAGGACTGCTTTTATTTTACGCTATTTTCGGAGCAATATTGCGTGTAACTGTTAGCTCAAATCGTTAAATGTTGAAAGCCGTTAGCGTTATGCCCCATTTTCGTTGGGATCACACAGCGCTTCCCTTACAAAAAGAGTCTAAAAGAACTATAATTATAATGCGGAATAAAACGTAAAAGCTTTTATTAATTAAGGAGTGATCTTTGTGCTACAACCAGGCGTTGTTTTATTTGATCAATTGAGTGACGAAGCTAAGTCCCGTGCCACCCATGATTTTATTGATTTTTATCTTAGAAAATATGCCAACAAGAGTCTCGAAATCTTAACTGATTACCCTATTCAATACGAAATTGAACAAATTAATCATGATATTCAGCAAAACGCTCATTTCCACCCAGAGCAGCTGCGGGAGTATCTGTATCAAAATGATGGTGAATTGTTGCAACGGATCATTTCCTCACTTGATCAACCGTTCATGGAAAATGGCGTCATGGCTGATCAATCATATGATGAATGGTATCAGAAAAAGTACGACGAAATTTCAAAGGGTCTGTAACTTGATCGCTTAATACCCCCAACCGATGAACCCCGTAAAAACGGATTCACCGGTTTTTTTGTAAAAACGCTCAGATAGATAGCGGCGCTTGCTTAACGGCCATTAGGACAGACCAACGTTGTTTCAAACAGCTCGAGGTGAGATAATGGCGCTTGGCACTCGGGATAGGTATAATTGAACATTATAAGTCTAGCAGTTTAAACGGAGGAAATTTTTATGAAAGTATTTGTTATTGGGGCCAATGGTCATGTTGGGCGATTAACCAGCCAGCTTTTGAGTGAGCGGGGAAATGAAGTTGTTGCTGGAATTCGCAAGCCTGAACAAGCTGCCTTTTTTGAAGACCACGACATTAAAACCGCTCACGTTGACTTACTCGGCAGCCCAGAAGAATTGGCTGTGACGTTAGACGGGTTTGAGGCCGTTATTTTTACGGCTGGATCTGGCGGTAAAACCGGTGATGACATGACCCTGATGGTTGATTTGGATGGTGCCGTTAAAAGCATGCAGGCAGCTCAAATTGCGGGTGTTAAACGGTATGTTATGGTCAGCGCACTGTGGGCAGAGAACCGAAATCGTTGGAATAAAACCATTCGGCCATATTACGCCGCCAAATTTTACGCCGATGATTGGCTGCGGCACCGCACGAACTTAACTTACACCATTGTGGAACCCGGTACGCTGACCTTCGACCAGGGAACCGGTAAAATTAGTACTGACGGCATTGAGGGCGGTTCAATCGCACGAGAAGATGTTGCTAGTACCATTGCAGCTACCCTGGAGCAGCCGCAAACCAGCAATAAAACGATTCCCATTATCATTGGTGAAACCCCGATCTCGGAAGCATTAAAAAACTTTTAAGCACGGCTGATGGCCCTATCTTTCCAAAGTGTTAACGCTTATCCTATAGTGATGGGTAGAATCATTACGGCAAAGGAAGGGATAGGATGATAAATTATTCTCAATGGCTGCCCTACCTCGCTTACGTTTTTATCATCATGATAGGAATAGGGGTGTTGACTGGCCAGAAGAGAACGGGCGGACAACTGATAACCATAGTGACCTTTGGTATTTACCTTGCCATTGTAGGTTATTTGACGTTAACGCCGACTTCGTATGCGTTTGGCAATGTGCCGACCATGAAACCGTTTTGGGTTGGCAATGCACCAACGAATCCAATCCCGTTTCGTGGGATCGAGATGGATTTTTACCTCAACATTTTAATGATGGTACCCATGGGAATCTACCTTAAATTGCTGTTTAAGATCAATGTGCGTCAAATGATCGCTACTGGTTTTTTAATGGGCGTTGGGATTGAAAGTACCCAATTTATCTTGGACACCTTCTTACAAATGTCTCGTTGGATCGATATCAATGATATTCTGACGAATGCTGGTGGCGTCGTGATTGGCTATTTATTGGTGTTACTGCTAGAGGGTTCACCATTTAGGCGAATTGTTAACTACTTCTCAATTAGAAATTTGATGTGACAGCTTTACGATATGCAGGTATCAATAAAAAAGCGGACGGTCAATTGCGACCGTCCGCTTTTCAGTTGGCTAAGAAACCGCCAAGTTTTTATTATTGTTCTTCGTACCATGGGTAGTGGAACATACCATCGCGGTCGACACGCTCGTAAGTGTGGGCACCGAAGTAGTCTCGTTGTGCTTGCAACAAGTTAGCAGGCAATACCTTTGAACGGTATGAATCGTAGTAAGTAATTGCGGCACTGAATGATGGTACTGGAACACCCATCTTAACAGCTAAAGCAACAACTTCACGGGTTGATTCTTGATACTTCGCAGCGATGTCTTTGAAGTAGTCGTCCAACAGTAAGTTAGTCAAATCAGGTTTCTTGTCGTAAGCATCAGTGATGTTTTGCAGGAATTGTGCACGGATGATGCAGCCGGCACGCCAGATTTGTGCTAATTGACCAAATTGTAAGTTCCAGTCGTAAGCTTCTGAAGCAAACCGAAGTTGTTCAAAGCCTTGGGCGTAACTCATGATCTTACTGAAGTAAAGGGCTTGACGAATCTTTTCAACCATTTCCTTCTTGTCAGCGATCTTTTCGTCAGCCTTTGGTGCAGCTAAGGTCTTAGAAGCAGTCACACGTTCGTCTTTCATCATTGAGATGTAACGTGCGTAAACGGCTTCGGTGATAACGGATTGTGGGACTTCGACGTTCAATGCGTCTTCTGAACTCCACTTACCAGTACCCTTGTTGTTACCACGATCTAAGATCATGTCAACAATTGGCTTAGTCTTGTCGTCGCCAAGGTCATCCTTACGGGATAAAATATCAGCAGTGATCTCAACTAAGTAACTGTTAAGTTCACCTTTGTTCCAATCTTTAAAGATGTCAGCCATATCATCAACTGAAACACCTAAAACGTTCCGCATGATGTTGTAGCTTTCATCGATGAGTTCCTCATCACCGTATTCGATACCGTTGTGCACCATTTTAACGTAGTGACCAGCACCGTTAGGGCCGATATAAGCAACACATGGCTTGCCATCTTGGTCAGCCTTAGCCGAGATCTTTTCAAGGATTGGGGCAACCAAATCATAAGCTTCTTTTTGGCCACCAGGCATTAGTGAAGGACCTTGGAGAGCACCAAGTTCACCACCAGAAACACCCATACCAATAAAGTTGATGCCGGATTTATCCAGCTTTGCATTTCGTGCCATTGTATCGTGGAAGTTAGTGTTACCACCATCAATCAAAACATCACCCTTGTCGAGCAATGGAATTAATTCGTCGATAACAGCATCAGTTGGCTTACCAGCTTTAACCATTAAAAGAATACGACGAGGCTTTTCCAGTGAATCCACAAACTTGTCGATTGTGTGACTAGGGATCAATTTCTTATCACTGTGATCCTTCATCACTTGGTCAGTCTTTGAAGCCGTACGGTTATAAATACCAACAGTGTAGCCACGGCTTTCAATGTTAAGGGCTAAGTTCTTACCCATAACAGCCATGCCGACAACACCGATGTTTGCTAATTTATCTGCCATTAGAAACCTTCCTTTAATGAAATATTAGATGAAGCACAATAGTAGTTTAACATTTCACAATCGGAATGTGAAGAAACAGTGTTAAATTAAGAAAGAATAAATAAGTTTTCAACAAATTAATGGCAGATTGAAATAAATAGGTTCTAAATCATTTATATTAACATAAGAATTTACAATTTTCATTGCTCGTTATATGGATTCAGTTGATCCGTTTGGCGATATACTGTGAAAAGAGCGGCTTTTTTATATCGCGGTTAAACCTAAAATGAGCCACCATTCCACTTTGGAAATGATGGCTCATTTTTAATTTAAGTTTAATGAATTACTTGTTTAAACGGTATACCCATTGACGGTGGTCACGTTGGATCAGTTCGTCAGCAGCTGCAGGACCCATTGAACCTGGGGTGTAGTTAGGGAATTGTGGCTTTTGCAGATCCCAAACCTTGCGAATTTGATCCACAAAGCGCCATGCGTAGGAAACTTCTTGCCAACTAGAGAAGTTGGTACCGTCACCCTTCATCACATCATGAATTAAACGTTCGTATGGTTCTGGAGTAGCCTTTGAATCCTTGGCATCAACGAAGTAGTCCAAATTGATTGGTTCAGTTTGGAAACCTTGGCCGTTTGTCTTAGCGTTCAGACGTAGTGTAAAACCAGCATGTGGCTCGATGTACATTGTCAAAACGTTAGCTTCCAATGGTGCGTTTTGGTTTTGCGGGAATGAGAAGATGTCAATCAATGGCTTCTTGAAGACAACGTCCACACGGGTGAACTTGTCAGCTAACATCTTACCAGTCCGGATGTAGAATGGGGTGCCTGACCAACGGTAGTTATCAAATAATAACTTACCAGCAACAAAGGTATCGTTGTTTGAATCGTGTGGGACATTGTCCTCGTCACGGTAGGCACGTTGGCTATCGCCGGCACCATATTGACCACGTACAAAGTTAGTTGAAGCTTCAGCAACGTTGTAAACCCGAAGTGAACGTAATGCCTTCACTTTTTCAGCACGGATATCAACGTCAGTGAATGAAACGGGTTGTTCCATGGCAAGTAAGCTGACAATTTGCATAATGTGGTTTTGAACCATGTCACGTAAAGCGCCAGAGTTGTCATAGTATGAAGCACGTTCCTCAACACCCAGCTTTTCAGACAAAGTAACTTGAATGTTGTCGATGTAACGGTTGTTCCAAAGGGATTCAACGATGGTGTTACCAAAGCGAACGGCTTCAATGTTTTGAATCATTTCTTTACCTAAGTAGTGGTCGATCCGGAAGATTTGCTTTTCTTCGAATGACTTGCTTAAGGCATCGTTTAATTGTTGGGCTGAATCATAGTCACGGCCGAATGGCTTTTCAATAACAACACGGTCGAAACCTTCAGTGTCAGTCAAGCCTTCCGTCTTTAAGTAGCCAGCTACGGTACCAAAGAAGGATGGTGCAAGTGACAAGTAGAAGATCCGGTTGCCGTTTAACTTGTAGGTCTTATCTAATTCATCAGCACGCTTTTTCAATACTTGATAGTGTGCTTTGTCAGTGACATCATGTGCTTCGTATACAAAGTGTGAAACGAACTTTTGAGCTTCTTTATCAGTCTTTGCGACATCAAGTGATTTAAGTACGTTTTCTTGGAATTGTTGATCGGTTAACTTTTCCCGAGAAGTACCAATAACACCAAAGTGTTCTCTTAAGGTACCCTTTTTATATAGGTTAAACATGGAAGGATAAAGTTTCCGGTAAGCTAGGTCACCAGTCCCGCCAAAGAAGATAAATAGTGAAGTTCTTTCTGTAGCCAATACAGTCACTCCTTAAATTTTATGAGGTAAAGTAGTCATTGGCGAGTGTGTCATAGGTGAAAGGATATCGTCTAGACCACTCGTATCGGAATTATTATATAACAAATTCAACGTAAATAAAGGGTATTAAGAAAAGTTTCTTAAACAAGTTCACCGTTCAAGTAAATTACGAGCTATAAACCCATATGAAAAAAGCTTTCATATAAAATCATGATTTTGAAAGAAAATTTTAGAAAACCAAATTCATTACCCCAAAATGAAAAAATCGGGCTGCTATCATCAAAACAAGCCAATTCATTTTGCGGGTTAATCCGTACGCCTGTTGGCCAATTCGTCTTCCTATAAGATACTGGTTGTGACTAAATAACGCAATGGCTAAAAAAAGATTCTGATAAAGGATGCCGCAAGGGGGAAATCCTTATCAGAGTCCGTTTAATCAAATAAAACCATCAACTGTTGCCGTACCACATTAAGCGTATTTATGGGCTAGTTTTGCTCCGGCGGCCGCGGCAATGGCGGCGACAATGTCATCCAAGAAGGTATTGACGCCCTCACCCTGAACAGTATCCAAGCGCTTTAAAATGCCGTGCTTTTCGCGGTCCAGGTAGCCAAAATTAGTGGTGGCGATCTTACCATAGATCCCAGAGATGCCCCCTTCGGCTAACAGTTCGTCAACACCGAAGACGCCGACATCGTTTTCGACGATACTTTGCAGCGGTTCGGGCAGCTCCTTTTTAGTTGCTAGTTGGTCAAGCGCAATTCCCACCATGGCGTTGTTCATGACTTCCCGCTTGTGCAAGACGTCGATGACGGCGGACATGGCTTCTTCTTTCTTGAGTTCGGGGATGAATTGTAATTGCATTTTATAGGTAATTGAAGCAATGTCCTCAAGCTTAATATCTTTTGATTTGAAGTAGGCCATGATACTGTCATAGGCGGCAGTATCTGGATACTTAAAGTTTCGGTTATTCAACTTCATCATCCTTTCAAAAAGACGCTAGTTCCAGTGTACCAAAAAACGTGACTGATAGGTGTTTAAACGTGTAAAGGATGGTAAAATAGAAACAATTTAGTCGCATTTAGAGGAGGAGTGACATCATGGGCGTTATTCGAATCAATAATCTAAAGTTTCATACCTTTAATGGTGTATTTCCTGAAGAACGAAAAAACGGGCAGCAGCTGGCCATTGATGTTGCCCTGAATTACCCAATTGAAAAACGGGTCCAGCACGATGAGTTAGACGAAACGATCAGTTACGCGGACGTGAACGAAACCATCGATAAGTTTGTTCACAGCCATTCTTATAAGCTGATCGAATCACTGGCCAACGAGCTTTTAAAGCAATTATTGAAGGCCTTTCCGATGGCAACACAGATTGCGCTGAAAATCCGTAAGTATAGTGTACCCATGCCGGGAATTTTTGATAACGTGGAAATTGAAGTAACGGGTGAAAATCGTGAGTGAGCGAGTTTATTTAAGTATCGGTTCAAATATTGGTGATCGGCTGGCCAACCTCACCCAGGCTGTGAGTCTGCTTCAAGCAGATTCGGCAATTCAAATTCAAGCAGTCTCCTCAGTTTATGAAACGCAGCCGTGGGGGAATTTAAATCAGGCTAATTTCTATAACATTGCCGTTTCAATCGTCACGACGCTGAGCCCGGAGAACTTGTTGGAACAGCTACATAAAATCGAACAGGCTGGCCACCGGCGCCGTTTAAAGCATTGGGGTCCGCGAACCATTGACCTAGACGTTGTTTACTGGGGCGACCGGAAAATTCATACGGCTGATTTAGTCGTCCCCCATCCCCGGGCCCATGAACGCAACTTTGTTTTGTTGCCAGTGCAGGAAATTGCCGGTACTGATGCCAAGGTTAAGCCACAAGTGGACACTGCCTTACAGGAAAAGGCGGATACCAGCTGGATTAAAAAAGTAAAAGGAGTCTCTATAAGCTATGATGGATGACGCAAATCAGAAAAAAATTGAACAGGCAGTAAAAATGATTTTGGAGGCTGTCGGTGAAGATCCTAATCGCGATGGCTTGGTTGAAACACCGGCGCGGGTCGCCCGGATGTACGGTGAAGTCTTTTCGTCGGTCAACGCCCCAGCGTTCGATAATTACAAACTTTTTCCCGTGGATGAAACCACTGAAATGGTGCTGATCAAAGACATTTCGTTTTATTCAATGTGTGAACACCACCTGCTGCCCTTCTTCGGCACGGTGGACGTGGCGTATATTCCCAATCACAAGCGGGTGATGGGTCTCAGTAAGATTCCCCGTTTAATTGATTACTGTGCTAAACGGCCGAACGTTCAGGAACGGATGACCGTCAACATTGCTAAGGAACTGACGAAGATCCTTGATCCAAAGGGGATCGCCGTTTCCGTTTCAGCCCGGCACATGTGCATGGAGATGCGCGGTGTTGAAAAGACTGGCAGTCAAACAGAAACCAGTTATTATACGGGTGCTTTTAAGACGGACCACGAACTGAAGCAGGAATTTTTGCAGCGAATTAACGGGTGATCATCATGAATCAAGAACCAGTTCACAACATGTATCAGCAGCTGGTCGACCAGTTCAATCAGGCACGACTGGTGGGTGATAATAACCGGGTGCCGTTATTGCGGAAAGTAGTGGCTGCGCTAGATCATCCTGATCAGCACTACCACGTGATCCACATTGCCGGTACTAATGGCAAGGGCTCCACGGGAGCGATGTTAAGTGCCATTTTAGAAGCTCAGGGTTACCGGGTGGGGCGGTTTAACAGCCCCGCCATTTTAAACGACCGCGAGCAGATTCAGTTTAACCATCAGTGGATCTCGGAAGCGGAGTTTATTGACAGCTATAACGAAATCAAGCCAGTCATCAAGCGTCTTGGGTTAACCACAACGGCCATTTCAATTTTTGAATGGCAGTTTTTGATCAGCTTGATCTGGTACCGTAATCAACGGGCAGACTACGTGATTTTAGAAGCCGGTCTGGGTGGCTTAACGGATGCCACCAACGCGATCAGCGCACCGCAATTGACGGTTTTTACTAAAATTGCGATGGACCATATGCAGATCTTAGGGGATACATTGACTAAAATAGCGACCCAAAAATCCAAGATCATTAAACCAGGAACCGCCGTGGTGACGCTCTATGACCAGTCTCCTGAAGCCCTGAATGTGCTCCAAAAAGAGGCTCAAAAACAGGCGGTTTCACTCACGGATCCTAAAACTGCGGCAACCATTGTTACTCGCAGTTTCACCGGGATGACAGTCAACCTGCATAGCGCGTTATTTGACTGGTCAGGGCTGCAGTTAAACGTTGCTGGTGATTTTCAAGTTCAAAATTTAACCTTAGTTTTATCAGCAGTTGCAGTATTAAAAACGCAGCGTGTCCGATTAACAGACGAAGCCGTTAGGGCCGGTCTGCAGCAGGTTCAACTGCCGTGCCGGCTAACCGTGGTATCGCAGCAGCCGCTAATCGTTGTTGACGTTGCTCATAACCCGGATGGCATGATGGCTTTGACAACCAGTTTAAAGCAGCTGACAACGCAGTATGCCATCACGTGGGTAGTGGGCTTTTTAGCCGACAAAGCAGTGACGCCCATGTTGCAGCTACTGCTGCCGATGGCGGATCGGGTGTTAACAGTGACGCCGGATAATCCGAAACGGGCGTTAGCGGGCAGAGAATTAGCGCGTCAAATTCAGGCCATTGCACCGACAATGCCCGTTCAAGCAATGACCAGTATGCCGCAAGCGATGAAGACGGCGCGCCAGACACTGCCTGAAAACGGCATGATCGTGGTGGCAGGTTCCTTTTACGTTGCTCGAGGATTAGTAGCAATGGGGGGTACTCATGACTAATTGGCTGATTGCTTCTAATAATAAGTATAAAACGCAAGATTTAATCAAGTGTTTGGCGTTTTACGGCGTGCAAGCAGTTCCCTATACGGATCAGCTGGCAAAATTAACCTTTCCAGCGGAACAAACCGTTAGCTACGCGGGTAACGCGCTTCGAAAAGCTCAATTTCTGGCTGGTAAAACCAATCAGGGTGTGATCGCGGATGATAGCGGTATCGAAATAGCTGCACTGGGTAACCATTTAGGCGTGACCACTAAGCGCGAATTGCATCGAGACACGGTGCATAGCGATAACCAAACAATTTTAAACGATTTGAAGGGACAAACCGATCGGCGGGCAACGATGATCAGTACCCTGGAAGCCGTTGCGCCAGGTCAGGCACCGTTGACCGTCACCGGTCGTATCGATGGGACGATTGCCACGCGAACCCGGGGGAATTATTCGACCGGGTTTGATAAACTTTTTATTTTACCCAACCAGCAACGGACGTTAGCAGAACTACCGGACGAAATGCGCATACCGCTGACCCACCGTGGTCGAGCTGCTAAGCAGTTAGCGGCAGAATTGAGAGGAGTTTGACCCATGCAAATTCAAGAAATCACTGACCAATTGCAAGCCATCACCGATTTTCAAAGCCAAGCCCTGTACCAGCTGACTCAGCAGCAGCGACTCGTTGCGTTGCAGTTTGAATCAGTTTCGGTGGCAGAACAGTCAAAACTGCAGCAGCGGCTGCGTCAGTTAGACGCGATCATCAGCCAAAATGACGCTGGGTATAACGGTTTGCTGACGATACCAGCGCTACGGCTATTAGCCCAGCACTGGTCATCCTGGTTTCCAGCTCAAAAGGCTGTCGAGCAGGCATTAAAGCAAATCTTAGCCGCCCATGATTTAGATTGGCAAGTGGCTGGTAAACGTTTCAAACTGCGTGATACGTCGATCATTTACGGTATTATGAATATTACCCCGGACTCCTTTTATGATGGCGGACGCTATACGACGATGGACGCCGTTTTAGCTCACGTGTCGGAGATGTTAGAAGCGGGAGCAGACGTGATCGAAGTGAACGGCCAAACGACTCGGCCGGGTTACACCGAAGTGACGCCGGACGTTGAAATGGAGCGGACGATTCCTTACATTAAAGCCATTGCCAGCCATTTTCCGGAAGCAGTGCTGGCTATTGATACCTATAAAGTACCCGTGATGGCTGCGGCGATCGATGCTGGAGTTGCCATCATTAATGACGTGGATGGGTTTACGGATGAACCTGCTAAACTTAAATTGATGGCGCAGTCGGACGTTGGCTTACTGACAATGCTGAACGGCCGTCACTTTGACTTTAAAGTGATGACAGAAGAAGAGCACCAGTTCTTCGAGGATAACTTGGCTGCGCTCACTTCCGCTGGCATCGCCCGCGACCGTATCGCTATCGATCAAGGGTTAGGCTACGCTAATGATCAGGTTCAAAACGATGATCAAGATTACGTGATCATGAATAACATTGATCGGTTCAACGATTTGAATCGGCCCATGATGGTGGCTGTTTCACGCAAGGGCTATTTGGCTAATCTCTTAGGCCTGAAAAAAGATGAACGGCTGCCCATGACGCTGGTTAGCGAAGTTGCCATGATCCAAAAGGGCGGTAAAATTATTCGGGTCCACGACGTTAAAGAAACCCGCCAAATGGTGACCTTGCTGGACCGCATTAGTCAGGGCTACTGGCTGGCCTAAATTTTGGAAAGAAAGATTAATGTTGACTAACATTTCACAATATGTTTTAATGTAAACAATCTAAATGAGAAGGGATCAATGACAATGATGACTCAGTTAACTCAAGTTAATGCGTATTGGTACGGTTATTACTTTAGTTAGCGTCCGCAGCTTTAAATGCGGACGCTAAGACAATCGCGTTCGCGTCTAAAGCAAGCCGTCAATTTGTCGTGCCAGCTAGACGTGAAGATTCTAGCTGGACCAGAATTGATTCCATAAAAGGAACAATTTAAGCCAGCTAGGTCATCTAGCTGGCTTTTTTAGTACCAAAAATAAGGAGTGATAATAATGATGGTGACAAATGAAAATGATTCAGGCGCGTGGCAACCCAGTGAATTGACAGCCGCCCGTCAGCAAATTAATGATATTGATGACGAAATCGTGAGGCTTTTAGCTCGGCGCTTTGACGCCGTCACAAAGGTTAATGCGGCTAAAGCGGCAGCTGATCTGCCGATCATGGACCACGGCCGGGAAGATCAGGTGCTTAACCGGGTAATGGCAGACGATTCAAACCCGGAAACGAGAATTTATATGCGTCATATTTTTGAAACCATCATGAAGAACTCCAGGGATTACCAAGACTACTTGACGAAGACAAAACAAATACATTAAAAGGGGAATAAAAAATGAACTACTTAACAGCGGGAGAATCACACGGACCACAACTAACAGGCATTATTGAAGGGTTACCTGCCGGCTTATTACTGGACATTGATGCCATTAATGATCAGCTCGCAGCCCGGCAAGGCGGTTATGGCCGTGGCAGCCGTCAAAAAATTGAACATGATCAAGTGACCATCGTGGGGGGGATTCGCCACAAGAAGACGTTGGGTTCACCCATTGCGCTAGTGGTGAATAACCGGGATCATGCCCACTGGGGTAAAATCATGGATCCGGTAGCGGATGAGACCGCTGAGAATTCACTGCGAACAGTGGAGCGGCCACGCCCAGGCCACGCTGATCTGGTTGGCGGCATGAAGTACAACCACCGTGATCTACGAAACGTTTTGGAACGTTCCAGCGCCCGGGAAACGGCGATGCGGGTGGCAATTGGTGCGATCTGTGAACAGTTCTTGCAGCAGTTGGGCATCGATATCGTCGGCTACGTTCAGCAAATCGGACCGGTTGCGGCGGATGACCAGTCACCGCTGAATGTTGGTCAAATCAAAGCGCTGATCAGCCAAAATGATTTACGGGTGGTTCAAGCCGATAAAGTCGACGAGATCCACACTTTGATCGATAAAACGAAGAAGGACGGCGACACTCTGGGTGGTATCGTTCGGGTAGTGGCCACTAACGTTCCCGCAGGATTGGGCAGTTACATCAGCTGGGATACGAAGTTAGACGGTAAAATTGCGGCGGCAGTTATGGGTGTCAACGCCATGAAGGGTGTTGAAATCGGTGACGGCTTCAAGGCGGCTACCAGCTTCGGCAGTCAAGTCATGGATGAAATCGACTGGCACGAAGGTGAAGGCTTTACCCGGGAATCCGATCATTTAGGCGGCTTTGAAGGTGGTATGACCAACGGAATGCCAGTGATTGTTAAAGCGGCGATGAAGCCAATTCCAACGTTATACAAACCGCTGCAAAGCGTCGACGTTGAAACCAAGGAAGTTAAGAAGGCCAGTGTTGAACGTTCCGATACCACAGCCATTGTGCCGGCTTCCATCGTTATTGAAAGTGTCGTGGCCATTGAATTAGCTAAGGCCATCACGGATACTTTCGATGGCAGCAACATGGCGCGTCTGCAGGCACAGCTGAAGGCTTACCGAGAAGAACTGAAAAACTACTAAAGGGGGCGCTGTCATGAGAGCACTAAAAAGTAAACCAGCAACGGGATTGCACGGTGAATTGACGGTTCCTGGTGATAAGAGTATTTCCCACCGCGGCATTATGCTGGGCGCCATCAGTGAAGGTACGACCACGCTGACGCACTTTCTGACGTCTGCCGACTGCTTATCGACACTGGCTGCCTTTCAGCAGCTGGGCGTGCCGATCGAACGAAATGAAACAACGGTGACCGTTCACGGCGTTGGCCTGCACGGCCTCAAGGCTAGTCCCAAACCGCTGGACATGGGTAATTCAGGCACGACCACCCGGCTGATCATGGGTTTACTGGCGGGGCAGTCCTTTAGCAGTACCCTAGTCGGTGACGCTTCCCTATCGAAGCGGCCCATGAAACGGGTCAGCGAACCGCTGGCCACCATGGGTGCTGATATTACCACTACGGATGGGCATTTGCCGGTAACCATTAACGGTCAGCAACTGCACGCGGTGAACTATCAGCTCAAAGTTGCCAGTGCGCAGGTCAAAAGCGCGCTGATCTTGGCGGCTTTGCAGGCGGATGAACCCACGACCCTGACAGAATTACTGCCGACTCGCGATCATACGGAACGGATGCTGACGGCCTTTGGCGGTGAGATCACCGCGGGAGACGACGGCTTGACGATCACCGTTCAGCCGCAGCCGCAGTTAACGGGTCAGTCCATGACCGTCCCAGGTGATATGTCCTCAGCCGCCTTCTTCATGGTGGCAGCCAGTTTAGTGCCGGGTTCGCAAATCACGTTAAAGGATGTCGGTTTAAACAAAACACGGACTGGTTTGCTGGCGATTTTAAAAGCCATGGGCGGTCATCTTTCAGTCGAATCTGAGCCAACAACGGGGGAGCCCATTGGCGACTTAACGGTTCAGTCAGCTGATTTGAAACCGATCAGTATTGGCAAAGAAGACATTCCAGCCGTGATCGACGAGCTGCCGTTAGTGGCACTATTGGCAGCCAAAGCGAACGGCGTCAGTCGAATCACCGGTGCCGAAGAGTTACGGGTCAAGGAAACGGACCGGATCAGCGCGATCGTCACCGAATTTAAAAAGCTGGGAATCGCCATTGAAGAATTACCGGATGGGTTCGTGATCGATGGCCGGCAGCCTTGGCACGTGGCTGATCCAGTCTTGGATGCCCACAACGACCACCGAATTGGCATGGTATTGGGGATTGCGGCGTTACTCGTTGACCAGCCGCTGCAGTTGAAGGGCGCTGACAGTGTCCGCATCTCCTACCCGGAATTTTTCGATGATTTAGACAAACTATTGTAATGAGGTGATTGGCATGACGACAGTATTGATAAGCGGTCTGGGATTAATTGGCAGTTCACTGGCGCGCATCATGAAGCAAAGCGTGGTTCAGCCGACAATTCTGGGCGACGACCCTAACGATGACACCAGCCAGTTTTTGCTGGGTCAGGGAATCATTGATGAACGGGTGAAGCTGTTAAACGCGGCTTCCCGCGCGGACATCATTGTGCTCGCTGGCCCGGTTTCCGTGATTATTAAGCAGTTGACGCAGCTCGCAACGGCTGACTTGAAACCCGATGTGCTGGTGACGGATGTCGGCAGCACTAAAATGCAGGTCATGGCCGCGTCAAAGCCATTGCAGCAGCGGCAGATTGCGTTTATGGGCGGCCATCCCATGGCTGGCTCGCAGCAGACGGGTGCGCGGGCTGGTCGAGAAGACTTATTCGATAACGCTACATATTTTATTGTGGATGGTTCCCAAACACCGGCACAAACAGCGCAATTTAAGGCTTGTCTCGCGCCAGCTGGACTACGTTGGGTAACCGTCCCAGCGACAGCTCACGATGGTTTAGTCAGTGAAATCAGTCACGTCCCCCACGTTTTAGCCGCCAACCTGGTCAATACTGCCGATCATCAATTAAAACACGATGCAGTGGGGTTAAGCGCTGCTGCGGGGGGCTTTAAAAGCACCACCCGGATTGCCGGTGCTGATCCCACCATGTGGACGGCTATCATGCTCAGTAACTCAGAAGCCATCAGCAGTCAGCTGACGACTTACGTGGAACAGCTCAAGCAGATTCAGGCTGCCATTGACACCCACGATTCAGCAAAAATCTACCAGTTTTTCGCGCATGCTAAAGCGGTCCGCGAACGTTTAGATCAAGAGGAGAAGAAACAATGAGAGCAATATTAGTCGGTTTCATGGGCAGCGGTAAAACCACTGTCGGTGAGCTATTAGCAAAGCGGCTGCACCTGACGCACCGGGACTTAGATGACGTCATCGTAGAACGTGCAGGCAAATCCATTCAGCAAATCTTCGATGATGATGGCGAAACGGCCTTTCGTCAGTTGGAACATTCGGTACTGACTGATACGCTGGTGAACAGTAAGGGAATATTATCAACGGGCGGCGGAACGCCAATTCAGGCAGCCAATTATGAGCTGCTGCGAAAAAGCGATGTTCCGGTGATTTTGCTTAACGTTAAGCCGGAAACCGTTTTGTCCCGGCTGGCGGATGATGGTCAGCGGCCGCTAGTCAAAGAACTGGGTGTCGGCGGGTTGATTGGTTTGAAGGAAAAGCGTGACGCAAGGTACCATGAAGTCAGTGATATTGAAATTGATACCGATGAGTTAACGCCGGCTGAAGTAGTCGATGCCATTTTGGCGCACGTTAATTTTAAAACTGGCAGTCATGACACGGTTTAGGTGAAGTTAGATGGAGTTAATTAACGTTTCATTACGCCAGTTAGATAAAATGAGGCACCAACGGTACAGTGATGGGACCGGTATTAATTATCTGGTAAGTAAAAGCCCCTTTCGGCAAAATCAGTACGGTGTTCATTTGGAACTCGTTGACAGTGACGGTAAAGTGTATCAAAAAATTGAAGTGTATTTTAAACCTGATCAACTGATTTCCGAGCCCTTTGAAGCTAATGGCGGGCAATATCGGTTGACGCTGGTGAGGTGATTGTAAACGGTTCATTCCTTTAGTGGATGGCCGTTTCTTTTTGCATGGCTGTCCAAAAGAGATTAAAAACTCTTAAAGCATTTAGATAAACACTGGCAACCCGGTGTTGAACGGGTTATACTCAACTATGCTATTAGAATTCGCTGATTCGAAGCGAATATAAACAAGGAGAGACACACATGAAGAAATTGATCGTTTTATCAGGCAGCTTGATTGCTGCATTTAGCTTACTTGGTGCCGGTGCAGTTACACAAACGCAAGCATCAGCTAAGACAACGGTTGCAGCAGGTAGCCCCAGCCTATCAATCAACAACGTTTACTCAAACTCTACTTCAGTAACGGGTAAAGCAAGCAAAGGTGTCAAAGTGATTGTTGAAAACAGCAAGAAGAAACAAATTGCGAGTTCAACAGCTTCCAAGACGACCGGTAAATATACCGTTAAGTTGCCAGCTAAACAAAAAGCGACTACTAAGCTCTACGTTTATGCCAAGGCTTCAAATGGTCACTATTTCTACCGGATCATAAACGTAAAAGCAGTTGCTTCATCAAAGGCAAGCACTAAGAAGACTAGTACCAAAAAGACCAGTACCAAAAAAACAACGCACTCAGCTTCAAGCAAGAAGGCTTCTAAGTCGAGCGCATTGAAGACGCCAACGGGTACCTGGCAGTCAAACAGCTACAAGGGCTGGTCAATGAAGTATACCTTCAGTCAAAAAACGGGTTTGAATCAATATACTTACCAAGGTAAAAAGTCAACGCACGTCTTATCAAACGCACGCTATAGTGTCAGTGCTAAGACGCCTACTTTCTGGAAGATCAACGTCACTGCTAAGGGTGGTAAGAAGTCAAGTTTCTACATGCACTTTACCAGCAACAAGCACTTTACGTTGGTTAATAGTAAGAACCAAGCCGTTAAGACATCAGTGGGGAAAGCCCCAGCTGGTCACTATACGTTTAGCTTGAAATAAGCGCAAAAGAAGCCGAGACATCACTCGGTAGATGCCAGAATTTAACACCAAGAAGCGTTCTTCCGATGGTTTTTCGGGAGGACGCTTCTTGGCGTTAAATGGCCGGAATCTGAGTGATGGAACGGGTTAAGGCTACATTAAAGGAGTGAACGAAAGTCAATCTTAAGCTGTGTTTTAGTCAAGAAACTTGATCATAGGTTTATCAATAGAGACTTATGGCACTACCTCTTTTTTAGTCGTTAAATATAGGTGAATGGGAAACAGTAAACAATCATTTAGAGCACGCACTCCCAAGGTTCCTAATCGTTTGCTTCCAACTCTCGGTCTGGTACAATTACTTTTGGGTCATCAGAAAACGGAGGGGTGCTTAATGACAATTATGAAAGCAATTGGTGTCACTGCAGATCATCAGTTAATCGACATGACATTGCCCAAACCTGCTGCCAGCTCGAATCAAGTGCTAGTTCAGGTGGATGCTGTTTCGGTTAACCCGGTAGATACCAAGTTAAAGGAAATGGTTAACGCAGCTTCAGCACCCAAAATATTGGGCTACGACGCAGTGGGCAAGGTGGTTGAAACTGGCGAAGAGGTCACCAAGTTCAAAGTTGGCGACCGGATTTTTTATGCTGGCAGTACCCAAGCGGCGGGCTCAAACGCTGAATATCAGCTGGTGGATGAGCGGCTTGCCAGCTTAGCACCGCGGTCACTAACTGCAGCTGAAATTGCGGCAATACCGTTGACGGCGTTGACAGCGTATGAGTTATTATTTGAAAAAATGCAGTTTGTGGGCAAGGCAAACCAGAATCAAAAACGTACCTTGCTAATTGTTAATGGTGCTGGTGGAGTTGGCTCCATTATGGCTCAGCTGGCACACTGGGCAGGAATTACCGTGCTGGCCACCAGCAGTCCGAAAAACTTTGACTGGCTAAAACAAAATAACGTGGACCATCCCTTGGATTATCACGGTGATTTATTAGCGCAAATTCATGCTTTGGGCTATGCTTCACTTGATGGGATCGCCATTTTGTATCGTCCTGAAGATTACTTTGATTTGGCGGCGGAACTCGTTAAACCATTTGGGCATATTGGCTCAATTGTCGGTAGCCCCGTAGATTTGCCACTATATAAAATTAAGAATAAAGCTGCCAGCTTTGATTGGGAGTACATGTTTGCTAAAAGCGATGCGGATAATGACGTCAATAGTCAGGGAAAAACGCTTCAGCTGATTGCTCGGCTCCTTGATCAAGGTGTTTTGACCTCAACGCTGACCCGAGCACTAACAGATGGGATTAATGCTGCCAGCTTGACTCAAGCACATGAGCTGGTGAGTGCAGGAAAAATTCACGGTAAACTTGTATTGACTGGGGGCTTTAATGCCTCAAGTGAAGGTCGGAGTGAAGCTAAATGATTGCGAGCAAAAAAGAAGTCCGCTTACCCGCACTGTTCATTGCTAATTTAATGCTGAATACCGGCGCGGCTTTTATGTGGCCGTTAACGACGGTTTACATGAATAAAACGTTAGGTGAGTCCTTGACCACTGCTGGTGCGGTTTTGCTGATTATGTCACTAGTCATGATGGTCGGCAATTACGTTGGTGGGATTTTATTTGATCGCTGGTCGCCCTATTTAACGGGTGTAGCCGGCGCCGGCATCTCACTGGTTGCCATGGTTTTGTTGATATTCTTTCATGGCTGGCCAACGTTTGCCATCCTGCTGGTGATTGTCGGCTTTGGTGATGGCATCAGCCTAACCGTTGGGAATTCCTTTGCGGCAACGATTACCAGTACCTCGATTCGTAACGTGTTTAACCTCATGTACATTGCCCTAAACGTCGGTGTCGTGATTGGCACGCTGTTAGTAGGATACTTACTGGGGTACGGCGTGACTATCGTTTTTTCGGTAACGACGATTTGTTACGTGTTACTCTTTGTTCTCATGCTGACGGAATTTAAAGTTGACGTTAAGGGCAATCAAAGCGATCGAAAAGACGCCGGCCGGGTGCCGAAACTCAACCTGAAGGTCATATGGTGGATCTGTTTAATGGTCTTTGCCATATATACCAGTTATTCACTTTGGGAAAGCGTGCTGTCCGTTCACATGACGAATTTAAACATTCAGTTCAAGGATTACAGTCTTCTTTGGACAATGAACGGTTTTTTGATTATTTTTGGTCAGCCGTTGATGAATAAACTGTTTGCGAGCCATAAACTGGCCACTCAAATCGGCATGGGGGTTTCCATTTTCGCGCTGTCGTTCTTCGGGTTGATTTTTGCCCATCAGTATTCGGATTTCGTCATTATTATGATCGTCTTGACGATCGGTGAGATGATCGGTTTTCCAGGATTACCAGCCTGGGTCGATAATCTGGCAAAAAATGGCCGCAAAGGCAGATATCAAGGGATGTATAACGTTGCCATTTCACTCGGCAGAGCAGTTGGACCGCTCTTTGGCGGTCTCATGATCGATTATTTCAGTTATCAGGCGCTGTTTTTATCTGTTGGGTTAGCGATGATACTGGCAATGGGAGGCGTCTTGTTCAGTTATAGACGGTTGTCAGAATGAGAGTGTGACACAACTCGGTAGATTCCAGAATTTAACACCAAGAAGCGTTCTTCCGATGGTTTTGATCGGGAGGACGCTTCTTGGTGTTAAATGGCCGGAATCTGAGTGATGGAGCGGGTTAAGGCTACATTAAAGGAGTGAGCAAAAGTCAATCCTAAGCTGTGTTTTAGTCAAGAAACTTGATCGTAGGTTTATCAATATAGACTTATGTCGCAGCTTCATTTTTAATTTGTCATCTTTTAAAGCAGCCTAGTCGACGTTAAACCGTTGCTGTTTGATCACCTGAATCAGTTCGGCACGCAGTTTGGGATCACGCTGCAGTTCCTGGACGATATGCTGACTGAAAGTGATTTTCTTCAAGTGGCTGTTCCGATGAGCATAGTAATCAGCGGTTTGCGTGTCGTAAGCCGCTAACTGTGAGTCAAAATCAGCCGGAAGCGCGTATTGGTTACTGAAATGCATCAGCGATTGCGGCATTCGCGGCTTTAGTTCGGGCTGTTCCGCGGGATGACCAATGGCGAGTCCTAACAGCGGAAAGGTCAGTTCCGGCAAGTCGAGCAGTTTGATGATCTGCCGAGTATCGTTTAAAATGCTGCCCATAATGGTACTGCCTAACCCCATACTTTCACCAGCGGTTACAATGGCTTCGGCAGCAATGGCAACGTCAAAAGTACTGGCCATAAACTTGTCGAAAGAACGGAGGATCGCTGTATCGGCGTGGGCTTTTTGAGCAATTTGTAAGTTGCGGTGCTGGTCGGCTACCAGTATGAAATAGTGACCGCTTTTTTCTAACCAGTGATGGCCGGTGATGTTGCCGAGAGTGTGTTTGATCGCCGGGTCCGTAATACTAATGATACTGTATTGCTGGGCAAAGGTACTGGTTGCGGCGTGTTGGGCAGCCGTCACCAAGGTGTTGATTTCAGCGGCGGTCAGTGGCTGATCAGTGAACTGCCGGATACTGCGATGCTGTTTTAACAGCGTTAAAAGATCGTTAGACACAGAATCGTCTCCTTATAGGTTTAAAAATTGAACTCGTTCAACTAATTTCTTATAAATTCGCGCTTCGTCTGCTGGGACACCGCGCAGTTCGTAGTCGTCGATGAAGGGGGCGTCAAACTTTTCGCAGTAACGGCGAGCCGTGAGACAATACTGTTCGTTAAAGTTCTTGTTGCCGCTGCCGACGACACCGATCAGTTGCTTGGCGTTATCGTGGTAGTCAAGGTATTCTCCCATCACGTTTGTCATCAATTCCTTGACACCGTTGTCGATGCCGTTACCACCGTCCAAGTAAGTAGGAACAAAACAGAAAAAAGGTTTTGTTTCGTCAGCAAAATCGGTCTGTTCGGAAATTTCGGTTGCTTCGATTTCTGGCAGACCCTTATTTTTAATGTGCTGAGCCAATGCATAGTGGGTCAAATGCTCAACAAAGTTCCGCGTATTACCCTCAATTGAAATAAATAAAATTCGTATTGGATCCATAGTGTTATTCCTCCAAATAATCGATATAATGGTAGATGTTGTGTTGATGGCATACGTGATACATACAGATGGTATTACCAGTTAATTGTAGGCTATATGTAGGGGTGAAGCAAGAATAGAAAGTTGGGACTTCCTGACTGGTGCATCGTAAATTTTATGATATAACAGGGATATGCAAAGACTATAGAGGTGAGAAAATGACGGAGAAACAGGATTTAAGAGTGCGACGGACAAACGAACAGATTACCAAGGCCTTCTTTGGGCTACTCAAGGAAAAGGGTTTTAAAACGATGACGGTACAAGACATCAGCAAGCGCGCCCGGATTGGCCGGTCAACTTTTTACAGTCATTATTACGATAAATATGATCTGCTGGAGAAACTAGTGGCGGAGTACACGGAAGTTTTTCGAAAGATTGTGGATCAGCGATTTAGCATACATACACCAGAAATTGGCTCTAATACCGTTAAAGTACTGATCATTGCGTTGACCCAGTATCGCGAAATCCTGCTGCAGCTGTTTGAAATTCACACGGAAACGGCGGATCTGGAGCGGAATTTTAAACGAATTCTGCGGTCAACGGCTTACGCTTATTTTCAGCACGTGGAATTACCCAGCGAGATTGACTTGCCGCTGGATTATCTGAGTGATCTTTATGCCAGTAACGTGATGCTATTTTTACTTTGGCAGTTACGGCACGGCAAAAACGACTCCGTCATTCAGTTCGGTGACCGTCTGCAAGAATTCGTGTTAAACCCGACGCAGGGCTTGTGATCGTCAAAATTAATGATGGGAAAGGCAGCGAAATTACCGTGTCGTTATTTAAAAAAGCGAATGCCCTTGTTCAAACTAAAGCGGTTGTGACTTCGTTTATGCCTTGCTTACTGGGCATATTGTTTGCAACTTACTATTACCGCAGTTTTCACTTAGCTAATAGTTTAATGATCACCATTAGCGTGGTGGCATTTCATTTAGCCGTTAATGCACATAATCAGTACAAGGATTACGAACATTTCCGGGGCAAAAATAGCAATAATAATATTTTAAAAAATTTCAGTATTACGCCGGCCCAAGCACGAACTACGATTGTCGGTTTGACACTATTCTCAATGGTGATTGGGTTGATTTTAGTCGACCGTACCGGGTTACCCGTTCTCTGGGTCGGTATGGTGAGCTTTGCCGTCGGGTATTTTTACTCCGGTGGGCCGTATCCCATTTCAAAAACGCCGTTTGGTGAATTATTCTCTGGACTAACAATGGGGTATAACATTACGTTTTTGGCCACTTACGTCAACATGTATCAGCTGATTGATATTAGTGGTCTGTGGTACAAAACGTTGATCGTGGCCATTCCAGCCATTTTTACCATCAGCAACATCATGCTGGCTAATAACATCGCCGACCGCCACGAAGATCCGGCTTTGGGACGTAAGACAATCGTCTACTATTGGGGAAAACGGGGCGGTATTCTGTTGTGGCAAGTCAGCTTCGTACTGGCTTACGTGGGGATCATCGTCGCTGTCGTGCTGGCTTACTTACCAAATTCGACCCTGTTGGCGCTTTTAACAGTGCCAATCGTTTGGCGAAATACCCGCCGTTTTAGTAAACGGCCCCAAAAAGAAACCACCTTCTTGTACGCCATTATCAACGCGCAGCTGATCTTGGCGGCAACCGTCATTGGTGGCGGCTTAGCATTGATTCTTTAATCACGAATAGCAGCGTAAAAGGGCGTCTGACTGTCAAATAACTGATAGTCAGGCGCTCTTTGTTGGTGTCTTAATTACTTATTTATCATTTGTTGGTATCTTTACTGTCGTCGTCTTGCTCATCGTCCGCGGGAGCAGGTTCGTTAACGGTAACTTCAAACCAGTTAATAAACGAATTTTCGTAATCAACGACTTTGAAATCGAAGTTATCGATATGAAGTATGGTACCCTGCTTAATATCGGGATGATTATCCAAGATCGAACCAGCCAGCGTTACCACGTCGTTAGTTTCGAATTCCTTAATATCAACATCGAAATAACGTTCGAAGTCGTAGGTCGTCATTTTACCGCTAACTTGGTAGGTGCCATTAGGTTGCTTGAAAATATCTTCATTGGAAGTATCATCGATTTCATCATGGACGGTACCAAACAATTCTTCGTAGATATCCTTATCAGTAATAATCCCTGAAGTACCACCATACTCATCAACCACGACCACGATGGGGGTCTTTTTTTTAATCATTTGTTGCAAGACCTGCGTGATCGGTGTTGATTCAGGAGTGGTTGAAATATGCCGCAGCAAGCGGTCGATATGAATCGTTGGGTCAACTTGCTGCTGGCGGATCAAATCATAGTTGTAAACGTAGCCCAGGATTTTATCCTTGTCACCATCAGCAACGACTGGCAACCGGGAGAACCGCTCTTGCAGGTACATGGTGATTGCTTCTTTGACGTTTGCCGTGATGTCAATCACCACTAACGCGGTTCGGTCGATCATAATATCCTTAGCAACCTTATCATTGAGTTCGAAAGCCCGTTGCATATAGACGTAATCGTTTTTTTCCAGTTCACCGCCGGCAACGGCATTACGGGACAAACTTAAAATTTCAGCCTGCGAGAAAACCTCTTCACTTTCGTTGGCAACGGGGAAGCCAAGCATTTTGACGACCCCGTTAGCGGAAATGTTGAGTAATCTGACAAAGGGGTAGAACAGAATATGGCAGTAGTGTAAGGGTGTTGTGACGTAACGCAGCACCTTTAATGGCATGTCGATTGAAAGGTTCTTTGGCACAATTTCCGTAAAGACCACTTCTAAGTAGGTCAGCAAGAGAACACCAAACACCGCACCAATCGCGTGTGCCGTGGCACCTCCCGGATTGACGTGGGCAATGTTCAGCACATCCAGCAAAATCGTTGAAATGGTTGACTCACCTAACCAACCTAAAATAATCCCAGCAACAGAAACCCCCACTTGGGTGGTTGAAAGATATTCGTTTAGGTTCGTGACCATTTTTAGCGAACGGGTTAATCTTTTTTTGGATCCTTCTCCATTATTTAAAGCCTCTTCAATGGCGCTTGGCCGAGACTGAACTAAAGCAAATTCGCAAGCGACAAAAAAGGCTGCGAAGAAGAAAGTGATTAATATGACAATCAAATTGATAATTATCTGACCACTATCCAAGAATTCATTCCTCATTTCATAATAAAATCAATATTTAAAGTTTACTTATCATTATAACGCTTGTTAGTGCCCTTTTTAACCGTTACACGGGAAACTTAATAATGACGGCGGATAAAAAAATTAAGTTAACAAACCCTTATTGAGAACTTTGAATGGCCTAAGGTAATTAATGAATGGATGCGGAGGTCACCGTATCGACGATTTCGTTGACTGCTGACTTGGCTGCAATGGGACCGAAAGTAAAGATATCAGCCAACGAATTGCCACCCAGCCGGTTACCGGCATGAAGGCCGCCAGCTACTTCACCAGCCGCGTAAAGGCCGTTGATTCGATGGCCGTCTTTATCTAAAACGTGGGCACCATCATCAATGGTTAAACCGCCCATGGTGTGGTGAATAGCTGGTTTTCTTGGCGTCGCGTAGAAGGGGGCCTTTTCGACCTTTAAGTCAAAGACGTTTTTACCGAAATCGGGATCGTCACCCTGATCAACGTACCCATTATAGGTGGCCACCGTGGTTTCTAAGGTCTTAGGATCGATGTTAATTTGCGTTGCTAAATCGGCAAGGGTGTCAGCCTTAAATAATCGGCCATCCTTAACTTGCTGCGCTAGCTGTTCTTCGCTGGTGTTGTAAGCCGTCTTTTTGATCTCACTGTCAGCAATCAGGTAGAAGAGGCCGCCGTTGTCGAAAGCAGCTTGCGCCAGTACATCGCGTTCCGCATATTCGTTAACGAACCGTTTTCCCTGCTGATTGACCATGAGAAAGTTAGCAGGCGGGCATTGAATCCCAGAGAACAGTTCACCAGTCTCCGGATCTGAAACGGGCATCATTTGAATGAAGCCCATTCCCGTAACGTCGGCGTGAGCCTGCTGACCAAGCTTGATGCCGTCGCCGGTAATAGTAGGTGCGTTAGTAGTTGCAATGTCATCATCAATTTTCTTCCAGGAGGTATTGTACTTTTGCACGAGGGCGGTATTTGCACCAAAACCGCCTGAGGTAATGATAACGGCCTTAGCCTGCACGGTAAACGAATGGTCGCCCGGCTTTTCAACTAGCACACCATCTAGGTGACCCTTGGCGTACAGTAAGCGAGTTACGGGGCTGTCGGTCAGAATCACGCCGCCATTGTGCTTAACGTAGTCGCTCAGTGCTGAAATATAAGCAACGCCCGCATTTTCTACTGGTTTATGACCGCGGCGCCAGAGCGCGCCAACGGGCATGGCAACGTCTGAAGTATCGAATTTAACCCCGATTTTTGCGAGCCATTTTTGAGCGGCTAGATCGTTGTCCGTCAACGTTTTAACCAGTTTGTAGTTACCGTAAATGCGGTTACCCTCCAGATCAGTTCGGGTGCCGCCTAAATACGTTTGGATGCGGTGGAGTTCTACGGAATCAAACAAGTAGGCCTTTTGATCCTTAGTATCGGCAAAGTAAGCCTTGATTTGTGACTGCAGGGTTTTAAAGTCGTCCTGATATTCAGGGTCAATATCAGCGACGTTCATGTCCAATAAGTCCTGGAGCGTCTGGTGTTCACCTGGCAAAGCATCGAATTTACTTTGCCATTCGGGGTCAGCGGCGTTCATCGGTCCGCCAGTACGAATCGTGTTGCCACCCAGCGCCGGTGCTTTTTCCAAAAGAACCACTTTTCGGCCCTGATCCAGGACCGTGGCTGCGGCAGCTAATCCAGCACCGCCACCGCCAATGATGACGACATCGGTCTGCAGGTCGCTGTTTTCAACGACCTCAGGCGTATATTTGTCTCGGTTCTGCCACTCTTTAGCATCGCCACCGGCTTTTGTAACGGCTTCAGCAACGCCGTTTAAAATTCCGCGGCTGGTTTCAGAGGCGCCGGTAACGGCGTCAACGTTCAAAGTTTGCCCGTTAACGATGGCCTTGGGAATCCGGTCATAAACGACATCGCTGATACCAGCGGTTTCGGTTTTTTGATCAATATCGATTGCTTCCAGCCGATCTGCTGTAAAAGTGACATTCATGGGGAACGTTCCGTTATGGCCCTGAGCCGAAACGGTATATTTACCTGGTTTAAATGTTTGCTTATCGTCTGCCATGAGATAACTTCCTTTTTTAAACGTAATATTTTTAGTAAATGTTAGCGGATACATTCCTAATTTTACCATGAATCAGTTCGAAGTGGTGGGTGACAGTTTAGACCCATATTAGCGGTATGAAGTGAATCATTGTCCCAATTTAAAGTATGAGTCCTGTCGTGACAGTATCTCAACAGCATAATTGCCCATCTTGGTGAAAATAGTGCTAAAATAAAATTGCAACACAAATCAAAGGAGATCTTAGTTATGGCATCAAATAGTGCAGAAAAGGATAAGGACAAGGAAGCTACAACCAAGCCGGCTTTTGAATACACTGATGAGATGATTCAAAAGGCTGCCGACCTGATTGCCAAACAAGGTTATGTAACCCGTAAGGATATTCCAGAAATGAAGGATTTAGACTGGGCTTACGGTTTGGGAGAAGAAGTTGACAAGTACTTCAACAATAAGAATGCTGGTCGCTATATCTACCATGAAGATTTTGATTTCGATGGCGGCGACATTGCTGACATTATTTTCGATATGGACCAAGTTAAGACGCGTAATGACGCCCTGAAAAAGTTAGGTGAAGTTTTAGGTGACAAGATCATTAACGGTCATTTGGACGAAATCGAACACGACATTACAAATTAATCTCTGAAGCCTCACTTTGCGGTGAGGCTTTTAATATGCGCTAAAGATGCACGAGAAAGATGTCTTTGAATTTTTGGTTTGTGAAGCTAGTCTCTATATTTTACTGTATTGAGCTAAGTGATAACATACATATATTTGTGAAATTAATTCGTAAAACCCCTTACATGACTATTATATCAGAGGTTCTCCTAACTATTTAGACTGGATTAAGCCCTAGAACAAACGTTTACACGACATTACAATGGTGGTAACATGATAGTGAATTGATTAATTAAGTCCCATATTCTTAATAAGTAGGAGAGAAAGTCATGAAGGAAAACTTTGATTTTTTAATGCCAAGTGTTAACTTTTTTGGTAAGGGTGTCATCAAGAAGATTGGTGACCGTGCCAAAATGTTAAACATGAAAAAGCCGTTGATCGTAACGGGGAAAACTTTAAGCCACATGGAAAACGGTCCGGTTGCTCAAACAACCGATTCTTTAAAGGCTGCGGGTGTGGATTACGTCATCTTTGATGGTTCTGAACCAAACCCTAAGGTTCGTAACATTCAAGCTGCTAAAAAGGTATACTTGGACAATAACTGTGACAGTATCATTACTGTCGGTGGCGGTTCTGCTCATGATTGCGGGAAAGGTCTGGGTATCATTTTGACTAACGGTGACGATATCACCAAGTTAGCTGGTATTGAAACCCTTGAAAACCCACTGCCACCACTGATGGCCGTTAACACCACTGCCGGGACAGCTTCAGAATTGACCCGTCACTGTGTGATTACTAACGAAAAAACCAAGCTGAAGTTCGTTGTTGTTTCATGGCGTAACATCCCATTGGTTTCCTTTAATGACCCGATGCTTGAATTAGACATTCCTAAGGGTTTAACTGCTGCAACTGGGATGGATACTTTCGTTCAATCCATCGAACCATACGTTTCAACTAACCGTAACGAGCTGACAGACGGTCAATGTATTGAAGCTATCAAATTAGTTGAAGAGAGCCTCCGTGAAGCCGTCGCAAACGGTCACAACGTGGAAGCCCGGACTAAGATGGTTGAGGCTGAAATGCTTGGTGGTATGGCGTTCAACAACGCTGACTTAGGCTATGTTCACGCGATGGCTCACCAATTGGGCGGTCAGTACGATGCCCCTCATGGTGTTTGCTGTGCGATGCTCTTACCAATCGTTGAAAAATACAACATCCCAGCTTGCCCAGAACGGTTTGCTGAATTAGCCAAGATCATGGGTGAAAACACCGATGGCTTATCAGTTCGCGATGCTGCTGACTTATCGATCAAAGCAATGCGTCAGATGTGCGATGATGTCAACATTCCACGTTCAATTAAAGCAATTGGTGCAAAGCCAGAAGACTTTGAAATGATGGCTGAAAATGCTTTGAAGGATGGTAACGCCTTTTCTAACCCACGTAAGGGTACTAAGGAAGATATCGTTAAATTGTTCCAAGAAGCATACGACCAAAAATAATGCGTCATCCGATTCGTTAAAATGAATGATAGGGAGCTGAATCCAACTTTGGATTTGGCTCCCTATTTTTATGGCCTGCCCCAAAAGAGCGCTGATGAGCCGACGTTATGCAATTAGTTTGCACACTTAGTGAAAAACCAAACAAAGCTTTCCCGTTTTTAAAGAATTCCGTTGCAATCGTTTACAACTTGTGATATTGTATTAAACTGGATTGTTAAATAGCTAACTAGTTGGTATTTATGCGCAGTAAAACGTTTTACACTATTTTGTTATTATTTTGTCAGTAGTCCTCATTTTGATGAATAGACTACAAAACTTGTGAAGGGATGTTTTAATTTGAAGAAGACGACAGTCATTAACTCAGAATTATCGACGGTGATTGCTGGTATGGGGCACATGGACTGGCTCAGTATCGGCGATGCTGGTATGCCAGTTCCCATGGGCACTCAGAAGATCGATTTGGCATTAACCAAGCAAATTCCTAGCTTTATTGACGTTTTAAAGAACGTTTTGAGTGAATTAGAGGTACAAAAGATTTATTTAGCTGATGAGATCAAGACGCAGAATCCTGATCAATTGAAGGCTATTCAAGATCTGATGCCAGATGTAGAAATCGCCTTTATGCCGCATTCTGATTTGAAGAAAAACTTGGCGAACACCCATGCGTTTGTTCGAACCGGTGAAATGACGCCATTCTCAAATATTATTTTGGAATCAGGCGTTACTTTCTAAGTTTTTATTATTAGTAAAAGGTTTTATCAATTGATGACATTGATTATTATTAAGGAGTGCAAACATGGAAACCACAGAAACAACGACTAAGAAGACCCATGGCTGGACACAGCTTTCCGATGGGTATTTAAGCAAAACACCCGTTTTTCAGTTTATTTTAGTGTCGCTGATCTTTCCTCTTTGGGGAGCCGCAGCCAGTTTAAACGATATTTTAATTACCCAGTTTAAGACGGTTTTCCAATTAAACGATGCCGCTACCGCGTTCGTACAGAGTGCCTTTTACGGGGGTTATTTCTTAATCGCAATTCCAGCATCATTAATCATTAAGAAAAATAGTTACAAATTTGCCATTATGACTGGTTTGATTTTCTATATTCTCGGCTGTGCAATGTTCTTCCCGGCCTCACGGGTTGCTACGTACAGTATGTTTCTCGTTGCGATTTTTGCGATTGCGATTGGTTTAAGTTTCCTTGAAACGGCTAGTGATACTTACAGTTCCATGCTTGGACCGAAACAGTACGCCACGTTGCGGCTGAATTTCTCGCAAACACTCGTACCGTTGGGTGATATTACGGGGATTCTGCTTGGAAAGTATTTGATTTTCGGGACCGTTGGCAACTTGTCAGAAAAGATGGCCCACATGCATGGTGCCGCCCGGATCGCCTACGGAGAAAAGATGCTGCAGTTAACTTTGCGGCCATACAAGTACATCTTGATCGTCCTGATCGTTATGCTGATCATCTTCGCCTTAGTCCCAATGCCACGGGCCAAGGCAACTGCCGAAGCTAAAGTTGAAGGCGGCGTTGCTGAAGAAGAACGGCCAGCTTTGGGCGAAACCATTAAGTACCTTTGGCACAACGCCGGCTTTAAAAAGGGTGTCTTTACCCAATTTATCTACGCTGGTTTGCAAACCACGGTTTGGTCATTTACCATTCGTTTGGCCTTGAACTTAAATCACAGTATTACTGATTCAGCAGCTTCAACCTTTATGATTTTCAGTTACATTGCTTGGTTTGTCGGTAAGTTGGTGGCTAACGCCTTTATGAGTCGTTTCTCCATTACCGGAACTTTGACAGTGTACTCACTGCTGGGTGTTATCAGTCTGATCTTGACCTTCACGATTCCTAACATGACAGCTGTTTACGCAGCCATCATGACCAGCTTCTTCTTTGGCCCTGAATGGCCAACTATTTACACCCATACTTTGGATCAAGTGAAGGAAAAGAAGTACACGGCTACGGCTGGTGCCGTTATCGTGATGGCCTTGATCGGTGGTGCAATCATTCCAGCGGTTCAAGGGGTTGTTTCAGATTTAAGCGGTTCAATGCAGTTTTCATTCATTGTGCCAGCACTTTGCTTCCTCTACATTACGGTCTACTTCTTCCTTGAATACCGTTATGAAAAAAAGCATCCTGACGAAATTCAGGAACATTAAGCAACGATCAAGGTGGATCCAGAGCTGAGTTAAAATGCCGATGTATAGTTGATTAATGAGATGACTAAAAAGTTTGACCTTTAGTTATAAAAATGGGAAAGTCCTCGAACTATCTTTTTTGGATGGTTTGGGGGCTTCTTTATTTTTGCTGATATAGCAGCGTTTATACGCGATTTTAAACGCAAAATTAGCACTCTCAATATTCGAGTGCTAATTTCTTGCATTACTGACCAATACTGACTAATATATACAGTGTAAGGTTGGTAAGGAGGTAAGAACCAATTACCAATCAGCCTTATTTGAAAATTCTGAAAGGGGTTTTGCACGATGACTAACTACTTAACTAACAGAAACTTTAATGATTTGGATCCAATGAACTTCTTCAACGACTTAGGTAACTTTGGTCAGAAGTTCTTTAACAACGATGAAATGAAGACTGATATCAAAGAAACTGACAAGAGTTACGAAGTTGCTGCTGAATTACCTGGCTTCAAGAAGGATGGCATTCACATTGATTACCGCGACAACACGTTACGGATCAATGCCGTTCACAACTTGGACAAAGAAGATAAGGATGAAAAGGGCCGTGTCCTTCGTCAAGAACGCAGCTCAAGCAACGTCACCCGCAGCTTCTATCTGCCAGGTGTTGACGAAGATAACGTCAAGGCAACCTACGATGGCGGTATTCTCAAGTTGAGCTTGCCAAAGATGACTGAGGACAAGCAAGACAGCCACCACATTACCATTGACTGATCACTAGTGAGCGTTTGATTGCATCCATCTAAAAGGAGCGCACCGAAATGTTTCCGGTGCGCTCCTTTTGGCGTTTTATTCTTCGTACATTTTATACTGTTTACCAGTTTCATAAACAATTTCGGGATCATTACCAGTCCGCTGATTGCGGTTGAGCAGGTCGATCATGCCGCTTTCATCTTCTGAGAGGTCGAAGTCTAGCTGGTGGTTTTCAACGATTCGGCTAGGTGTTTTCGATTTTGGAATAACGGCGACGCCATGCTGCAGGTGCCACTTTAAAATCAGCTGAGCGACTGATACATGGTGGTGATCGGCCATTTTCTTCAGCATTTCGTTATCCAGCGTGACGCCTCGTCCCAGCGGGCTCCAAGCTTGCGTGACAATGTGATGCTTTTTATCGAAGTCAACTAAAGCACGCTGATTTAAGTACGGGTGCAGTTCGACTTGATTCACTACGGGCATTTCTTTAGCCTGCGTTTTTAGGAGTTCCAAATGGGCAGCACTATAGTTGGACACCCCAATCGACTTTACCTTGCCGTCTTCCTTCAGTTTCTCCAGTGCCCGCCAGGTGTCAAAAAAGTGCTCTTGAACGGGCCAGTGAATCAGTAGTAGATCAAGGTAGCTGGTTTTTAGGCGTTTTAGTGACGCATTAATACTCTGAATCGTATTATCGTAACCTTGGCTGATTTCAGCGACTTTGGAAGTGATGAAAATTTGGTCGCGGGGAATTTTTAGTTTAACCAGTGTATCGCCCAAAAAGTCTTCGTTACGGTAAAGCTGAGCGGTATCAAATAGTCGGTAACCCGCATCGAAAGCGGTTTTAATCGTAGTATCCATCATTTCTTGCGTGTTAATGAGGTAAGTTCCAAAACCAACTAATGGCATTTCGTTGCCGTCAGCCAGTTGAATTGTTTGTTCAGTCATTTTTGATACTTCCTTTTTTGATGGTCTTGTTTTCCATTATAGCAAAAGCGCTTACAAATGTTGGCTTTTCATTAAAGAAATCAGCAAATTACCCTAGTTGACCAGATTTTTTGTACAATATGGCTAAGATGTACGAAAGGTGGTTTGGAACATGCCGATTTCACAGGGCTTAACAGCAAAACAGGTGCAGCAGCGAATCGATGCCGGGCAGCAAAACGAACCCGCACCCGCTTTGACACGGTCAATTAAGGAGATTTTCCGGGATAATTTACTGACCTGGTTTAACTTGATCAACGTGGTTCTGGGCGCCTTAGTGCTGATTACGGGCAGCTATAAAAACGAACTGTTTTTAGGGGTTGCTGTTGTGAATACGGCGATCGGTATTTTCCAGGAGATCCGTTCCAAACGCCAAATCGATAAAATGAGCCTGCTTTCTGAAGCAACGTATGAAATCAAACGGGCAGGGGGGACGGTTGAGCTTCATCAGGATGCCATTGTTCAAGATGATTTAATCATGATGCACCGGGGTGATCAGTTGCCGGTGGATGGTCTGATCGTAACAACTAAGGGTATTGAAGTTGACGAGTCGCAGATTACTGGTGAAGCCACCCCGATTGCCAAAACAATTGGTGATGCAGTCGTTTCCGGCAGCTTCTTGGTCAGCGGTCAAGCGGTGGTTCAAGCCACTCACGTTGGCACCAAAAGCTTCATTAACACGCTGTCAGGGGAAGTACAGTCAGGTGAGGGCGCCAATAGTCAGCTGCTAAATACCATTAACCGCATTATTAAGATATTAACCATCGTGATCGTTCCACTGGGGGCCGTCCTTTTCATTTCGCGGTTACTCAATCACAGCAGTATTAACCAAGCTATTTTAGGGACTACGGCGGCCATGATTGGGATGATCCCTGAAGGCTTGGTTTTACTGACGTCAGTTTCGTTAGCAGTTTCGGCCATGAACCTGGCGCGACACCGGGTCTTAGTCCGTGAACTGCCTGCAATCGAGGGGCTAGCTCGAGTCGACATACTAGGATTAGACAAGACGGGTACCATCACCAGCGGTAAACTGCAGTTGAATAAAATTGTGCCGCTACAGCAAGAAACTTTGGCGCAATTAAAGCTGATCGTTGGCGGTACCATCAATGCCATAGGTGATGATAACGAAACCGCCCAGGCGCTCAATCGTGTATTAACTGATCCAGGCTGGCAGCCAATCAAAGTAGTCCCGTTTTCTTCAGCTAGAAAGTGGAGCGGTGTCAGTGTTTCGCAGGGCAACTACGTCATTGGCGCACCCGAATTTATTCTTAAACAGGTGCCGGCTGATCTGGCTCAGCAAATTGAGAATTACGCCAAGGACGGTTTTCGGGTACTCAGTATTGCGAAAACAACTGAGCTGAAACCTGATGATTTAGGTGAAGTATTCGTATTAGGTCTAATTTTAATTGAGGATGAGATTCGCGAAAATGCGGTTGACACCTTCCGTTATTTCCAAAACCAGGATGTGGCGTTAAAAGTGATTTCTGGTGATAACCCCACGACGGTAGCTAATATTGCCTCTCGTGCCGGCATTAAACACAGTGATCAATTGATTGATATGAGTAGTCTTGGTACCGACATCGATTATGACCAGTTAGTTGCCGACTACACCGTTTTTGGCCGGGTGACGCCTGCCCAGAAAAAGCAGTTGGTGTTAGCCTGGCAACGTGCCGGTCATGCGGTAGCCATGACGGGTGATGGGGTCAATGATATTTTGGCGTTGCGCCAGGCCGACTGCGGCATTGCAATGGCTAGCGGCAGTGAGGCGGCGAAAAGTATCGCCGATTTTGTGCTGGTGGATTCTAATTTTGATGCCATGCTCAACGTGCTTAATGAGGGCCGACGAGTGGTGAACAACATTGAACGGGTAGCATCGCTGTTTTTGATCAAAACCATGTATTCTGTGGTGTTGAGCCTGATCTTTATCTTTATGAATAACGGTTATCCCTTTCAACCGATCCAGTTAACGCCCATTTCCGTTCTAACGGTCGGCATCCCAACGTTCTTTCTAGCATTAGAACCGAATTATCAGCGACTGTCAGGGCAATTTATGAAGCAGGTCATGACCATTGCGGCACCCGCGGCAATTTGCGTGGTGACTTATATTCTCGTGATCGATCTGGTCGGCGGTGTTCAGTTCAATTTAAGCTATGCAGAAACCTCGACGCTTTCAGTACTGCTGACGGGAGCTGTGTGCTTAGTGGCCTTGCTGATGGTTGCTAGACCGTTGAACCGGCTAAAAATTGGGTTGGTCTTGTTAATGGCGGGCTGCTTTGCCCTCATTTTTATTTTCTTTGGGAAATTGTTTTCGTTGGAGGGGATCTTTAACTGGGAAATGGCAGTGTTTTATCTGCCGCTGCTAGCCAGTGTTTATCCCTTCTTCTACTTGGTTCAAGAAGTGGTTGGCAGGCGGATACTTGCGCGAATCAATTGGCGTTAAGTGCATCAAGGCGCGAAGGTGAAAGCCGGGGAGACTTTTCTAACCATTCGTTTATCTAGTTACAATAACTAGATAAACGTGTTACAATAACTGTAAAGTAATTAAATAAACGATATGAAGGAGTGGCAGAAATGGCAGGATTCGATCAGTATCACCGCTGGGAAGCTCAGATTCGGCAGGTTCAGTTACCGCACTGGAGTGAGTTACCAAAGTTTGATTTGTATATGGATCAGGTCGTGGCGTTTGTTAACGACGCAATCGGCCAGCTCGGTGTTGAACCAATTACACCGGCAATGATTAACAACTACGTTAAACATCAAGTGATCATTGCGCCGGTTAAAAAGAAGTATCAGACCATGCAGCTAGCCGATTTATTGTTAATTGGGTTACTGAAGCCGCTCTTTTCAACCGAAACCATTCGGCATGGAATCGATCAAGTAACGGCTGGAGACTTCCCGAAACAGGCCTACGATAACTTCATTGACGTGTTGAACAACGCACTGAAGAATTTAGGTAAGGGTCAGCCGGAAGCACCAGCAAAAACCTTGAATGATAAGCTGATGCAGGTGGCTGCTGACACGGTCGTTAACCGAATTCAATCAGAACAGCTGCTGCGGATGATTGAAAAGCCGATCAAACCAATTAAAAAGGTTAAATAGTATTTAGTTAAAGTTCCGAATAATTTCGGGACTTTTTTTATTTGTCGTAAAGCCTATTATCATGGGATTTTAATTTAACAGAAAATTATTTCCAAAAAAATTTTCACCACCCCAAAATGATAGTATCGAACTTCACAATCTTTTGTATTAACCGCTTACATTGCTGTTACAATCGTGAAAGCACTTGTATACATTGCTATAACAGGCATCATAAACGACCCAAAACGGCTAAAAAAACTTTAAAAGTGGCTATTTACATTTAAAAAAAGTGTGATATTATAGTTTTTGTGAAAGAGATAACAAAGAAATCAACCAGAATTTTCATGATGGAGGGTTACGAATGTTAAAAGAAATGAATACAAAATCGAACGATGAAAAGCCTAAAAAGCCCGTCAGTGTCAAGGATACAGTTGACGCACTAGTTAACAAAGCACACGATGCACTTTGCGGCATGGATGACTTTGACCAAGAAAAAGTTGACCACATTGTGCACCAAATGGCAATTGCTGGTTTAAATCAGCATATGCGGTTAGCTAAGCTAGCTGTTGAAGAAACTGGCCGTGGTGTTGTTGAAGATAAAGCCATCAAAAACATGTTTGCCACTGAAGAAATCTGGCACAGTATTAAGAACGATAAAACCGTTGGTATTATTGAAGACGATAAGGAACGTCAATTAATCAAAGTCGCTGAACCACTGGGTATTTTAGCCGGGGTTACGCCCGTTACCAACCCAACTTCGACGGCGATGTTCAAGTCATTGATCGCGGTTAAAACGCGTAACCCAATCATCTTTGGTTTCCATCCACAAGCCCAAAAATGTTCTGTAGAAGCTGCTAAGGTCATGCGTGACGCTGCCATCGCTGCTGGTGCACCAGAAGGCGTTATTCAATGGATCGAAGAACCAAGCCTTGAAGCAACGACAGCATTGATGAATCATCCAAAAGTTGCTTCAGTATTGGCTACTGGTGGCCCAGGCATGGTTAAGGCCGCTTACTCAACTGGTAAGCCAGCCTTAGGTGTTGGTCCTGGTAACGGTCCGGCCTACATCGAAAAAACGGCCAAAATCAAACGTGCGGTTAACGACATTGTCCTTTCAAAGACCTTTGATAACGGGATGATTTGTGCCACTGAAAACAGTGTCATCATTGATGCTGATATTTACGATGACGTTAAAAAAGAAATGAAGGATCGCAAAGTCTTCTTCATTAAGAAGTCGGAACAAAAGGCTTTAGCTGAGGCAATGTATGATCCAAAGCGCGGCGGTGTTAAGGGCCCTATCGCCGGTATGTCCGCTATTAACATCGCAAAATTAGCTGGTATCAAAGTACCAGAAGATACGAAAGTTTTAGCTGCTGAGTTAACGACTGTCGGCCCAGATAACTTACTTTCAGCTGAAAAGCTCTGCCCAGTGATTTCCGTTTACAAGTCTGCAGACCACAAAGAAGCTTTCAAGATTGCAAACGACCTGCTGCACTTTGGCGGCCTTGGCCACACTGCAGCTATTCACACCGAAGACGAAGACTTAGCTACTGAATACGGGATCAAGATGAAAGCTAGTCGTGTCTTGGTTAACACGCCATCAGCTCTTGGTGGTATCGGTAACCTGTACAACGAAATGATTCCGTCATTAACGCTTGGTACCGGTTCATGGGGCAAAAACTCTGTGTCACACAACGTTTCATCATTTGACCTCTTAAACATTAAAACAATCGCAAAGCGGCGGAATAATATGCAATGGATTAAATTACCTCGAGTTTACTTCGAAAAAACTTCTGTACGTTACCTTGGCGACATGCCTGGCATTAAGAAAGTCTTCATCGTTGCTAGTCCCGCAATGATTAGACTGGGTTACGTTGACAAAGTTCTTGGCGAACTGAAGCGTCGTCCAGACGGTATGGAATATCAACTCTTCTCAGTTGTTGAAACTGATCCAACGACTGATACTGTTGAAAAAGGTTACACCCAAATGAAGAACTTCGAACCGGATACGATCATCGCTTTAGGTGGGGGTTCACCAATGGATGCTGCCAAAGCAATGTGGTTATTCTACGAGCATCCAGATGCAAGCTTCTTCGGCGCAAAGCAGAAGTTTTTGGATATTCGGAAGCGGACTTACCAGTTTGAAAAAGCAACTAAAGCCAAATTCGTTGCCATTCCAACCACTTCAGGTACCGGTTCAGAAGTTACCCCATTCGCCGTTATTACGGATGCTAAGACGCACGTTAAGTACCCATTAGCTGACTACGCATTGACACCAGACGTTGCCATTGTGGATTCGCAATTTATCGAAACGTTACCTAAGAAAGCTATTTCATACGCTGGTTTGGACGTTTTGACCCATGCGATTGAATCATTTGTTTCAAACATGGCTTCAGATTACACTCGGCCATGGTCACTGCAAGCAATCAAGTTAGTCTTTGAAAACTTAACGGCTTCGTACAACGGTGATCTGCAAGCCCGTGAGAAGATGCATAACGCAGCTACGATTGCCGGTATGGCATTCGGTAACGCCTTCCTTGGCGTAAACCACTCAATTGCCCACAAACTTGGCGGTGAGTTCGGTCTCCCTCATGGTTTGGCAATTGCAATTACCTTGCCGCACGTTATCCGTTACAACTTCAAGGAACCGCGTAAGCTGACTACTTGGCCTAAGTACGAATACTTCCGTGCCGATGAGGACTACGCTGAAATTGCCAGATACATTGGTTTGACTGGCAAGAATAAGGAAGAACTCAAGGAAGCCTTGGTCAACAAGATTATCGACTTAGCCCACTCAGTGGACGTTACCTTAAGTTTGAAGGGTAACGGCGTTGATAAGAAGCACTTCGACGAAAAGGTTGATGACCTGGCCGAATTAGCATACGAAGATCAATGCACGACTGCTAACCCTAAGGAACCATTGATCGGTGAACTTCGTCAGATTATGATTGATGAATATGATGGTAAGGGTGTAGAAAAATAGAGCGAGCGTAAAAAAAAGACGTTTAGCTCCCAGAATATAAGAGAAGAGCCCCATACAGTGACGTGTACCCCCAAAGTTGGAAACAACTTTGGGGGTATTTCTATGACTAAAATTTCCTGGGATACTAAAATTATAGCTATTAAAGCATATTTAACAGGG
>NZ_BCMI01000021.1 GCF_002217985.1 Secundilactobacillus pentosiphilus | reverse complement strand
CGATACTCTTTTTTTCTGTCATTATATCAAAAAAGCAGGTAGTTAAAAATCCGAGGATTTTAACTACCTGCTTTTGAATTAAGAGACTTATGTCACAGCCTCTGAAGGTGTTGATCAATTTGGTTAAAGGGCTAAACGAGCATTAGAAAATTTGGGAAAAAGTCCGGCCAATACCGGCAAAAAGCCGGCTAAACCAGTTTATACCGCCAGACTGGGTATGTTTTTTGGCTGGTTTTGCCACCGTTTCAGCAGCGGTCCCGGATTGTGTTGTTGCAGTCGGTAAGCCGGTATGCGTAAAACTCGTGGTGGTGACAGGTTGGCCCTTTTTGACGGGCAGACGGTCAGCGGTCAGTTTGTTTGTCACCTGAATCTTCTTTGGATCCTGACCGTTACGGTACCAGACGCGGGTCCGTTTTTCAGCGGGGTTGACCGTTACCTGGCGGCCTTTGATGTTATAGGTTTTCGGTGACTCGCTAACGGCCTTACTTTGCACCGTTTTATCCAAGTGTGTGATCAGGCCGTTCATCGCCGAAAAGGTACTTTGACTGCCAATAATAGTGGCGATGAGCTCACGGCCGTTGCGCCAGTACGTGACCGTCAAACATAAGCCGGCAGTTTCAGTATAGCCGGTTTTTAGGCCGGTTAAATGATTGCTGGCACGGTAGTAAAAACCCGGTTTCAGCATAGAATTAGCATTGTTCAGCGTTTGCTTACCCAACTTATAAGTTGCTTTATTGCTCCACTGACTAATTTGCGGGTAGGCTTTGATCAGGTGCTGGGCAATGATGCTAATGGCCTTAGCGCTGACTAAGTTTTGCGCCTTTGCAGAAGTGCCGTCAAGACGGTAGCCGTAGTGTTTCAAATCGGTGTTGTCCAAACCAGAGCTGCTGACAAAGTGGGCGTTGATCCCCCAAGCCTTCGCCTGGTGATTCATCATGGCGATAAACTTAGCGTTGTCTCCCTTGGTAACCGCTTGACCAAGGGCGATGGCGGCTGAATTAGAGGATGCAATTAAGGCGGCCTTATAGAGGTCTTTGACAGTGTACTGCTTGGAATGTTTAATTTTGAAGGAGCCTAAGCTGTAGCTTTTACTCATTTTGATCAGTTGTTTATTAACCGGAACCTTGTCGTTCCAATTAAGTTGGTGGTGCTTGATGGCTTGGGTAGTTAAGTAAAGGGTCATCATCTTAGAAAGGCTGGCGATGGGTAACTGCTTATCAGGGTGGTTTTCGTAAAGCGTTTGGCCACTCTTAGCATCCATAACGTAAGCCGACTTAACTTTTGTATAATCTGAAACTTGGGCGTTTTTTTTACTTTTCGCGAAGCTTGGACTTGATGGTGCAAGCGTCAGCAGCAAGCAAGCTAGCGTGATCAGTAGGCGTGAGACACGCTGTTTTGTGTGAGTATTTAAAATAACCGTTACACCTCCGTGACACAAAAACTGAGACTAGTATAGCAGAAAATAATTGCAGAAAGAGTTAAATTATAGCAAAGATTGGCATAAACGACGACAATAGCTGCTTTATAATATAAAATAGTAATATTTAATTATTACCATAGAGAATATCTTATTAAATTTAAAGACCCATAAAAAACGACCGTCTATTGGGGCGGTCGTCTTCTGAGAATATTCAATTAAACCATAATAGCTGTGGTTATCAAAAGAATATAGATTGGTTATTAGGTTATTTGGTATGACGATACTATAATCCAAAATGCGTGTATTTTCAACCAATTTAAGACAATGTTGTTGTAAAAAGTAAAAATACTATCGTATAATTAAAATTATTTAATTAAAATAATAAGTAAATTCTGATGTATTTTGAATTTGCTTTACCTACCGGCTTTTAATGATTAATGCTATAATTTTGCTTGTAAAATATGAGGGGGGCAGAGACCTGAGTGAAAGTAAGACCAATGAAACCAAGTGATCGTCAAGCAGTGGCGGCCATTTATTTGCGTGACCGTGAACTCTATTTCCCGTGGGTGGCTAAACCGAACCTCGCAGATTTTGACCATGATTCAAGCGGTGAGGCCCTCTTTGTGGCCGAAGTAAACGGTCAGATCGCGGGCTTTGCCAGCCTGATACGGGTGCTGGATTTTATTCATTTGCTATTCGTGGCACCGGAGTTTCGTCATCAAGGCGTGGGCCACGCATTAATTGAACGCATGCGGCAGGAAGCAATCGGTTCTTTGACGCTGAAATGTGTGATTAATAATGAAGCCGCACTAAAATTTTATGCCGGTGAAGGCTTTGCCATTAGGCGTGAAGACCGGATCGCGGTACCTGCTAACTACACACTGATTGATGTCAGCGACCGGGTGGCAAATAAGCAGTAAACGTTAAGCGCCTTCGCGGGAGTTTGGGGTACTAGGGACGCATGACACGATTTGAAAACCATCAAAAAGCGACGGTTTCCTTCACGGGAAAGCCGTCGCTTTTTGATGGCTGAGTTAAGATCAATTTACAGTTGTTGTGGCGCCGTTGGGTCAAAGTTGTGGTAGCCGCCATTGCGGTGAGAGTGGTGGCGATGGTGACCGTGCGGATGATCATTTTGATATTGAAGTTCTAATTGCTTGGTTTTTTCACGTTCGATTTGGAGTTTCTTTTTGTAAATATTCTTTTTGACATGACCATGAATCAGCATTGCCAGTGGGATCATTTGAATGGCCAGACCGGCAGGAATCAGCCAAGGGTTTTCCTTGATGAATTCAGCCCGTTCTCCAGCCAGTTTTGCGAAATCAATCGTAACCGTTTTCTTTGCCATAAAACCACACTCCTTTTGCCCTTATCATACCGTAAAGTTTCCTAAAATACAGGGGTAAGGACTAAAAATTTTAGGGTGTTAAGGCCTAGCCGCGATACTGCATTGCCAGTTGGCGATAATAAGTCAGTGATTGCGGATCCAAGCGGAGTTTTTCACTGAGCTGCTGGTCACTTAGATGAGGGTGCCGCAGTAAAAAGTCGAGAATGGCGCTTTGATATAACCGGGTGGGTGTCAGTGCAAACCCCAGCAATTTTTCATCGGGTTTTAAATACTTGTGCAGTCCCGCTGCGGTGAGGTGAGGATCGCCAGCTAACCGCTGTTTTAAAAACAAGTCCTGGCTGTGCTGACGTTCCTGAAGCGGGCGGATGAACTGCTGATAGTCCTGCCAGAAAGTTTGTTCACTTGGATTGAAGGACTTGGTGTCTAATTGCTGGTAAAAGCCAGGTGTCAAAAATTCTGTGACCGTATAAAAGCGACGGGAAAGCAGTAACGTGAGCCGCGTATAGACTGCTAGCTGCTGATTAGCCAAAATGGCCGGCATCAGGTGCAGCCATTTAGTAGTTGGCGCCTTTAAATCATCGTGGGACTTCCCCTTTAGCGTCAGTGTCGGATAGTGGGTGATCAAGTCATGGGTAAAGAGGTATTTGAAGTAAATATTAATGTGGGACAGCATTTTATTGTACGTGCCGTTAGTCACCTGACGCTGATTGACCAGCATAGCCAAGTATTGTTCAACGTCGCGATCCAGCAGTGTTTTCACCCGGTGATCAGCTTGATACCCAGCGTTAAAGTTGCTTAAAAAGTTAAACAGGTCAGTGAGAACGGAACGGTACTCGGCAATGGTAGGCTGGGCGAGTTCTTGCCGGTTAAGGTAACGTTCGAAAATTTCCTGGTACGGATAAGCATTCGAATGTGACAAGCCACCATCTCCTTTGAATCATGTTTAAGTTTATTATACGTTAAAACCTGCGCTGTGACGATGAGTTCGCCGCAGCGCAGGTTTTAAAATTAATGACTATTTAATTAAGCTAAGTTGTTTCCACAAACACAATGTTCGTTTTATCCATATCAACATCACGAACAGCATGGTAGCCGCTGAGATGCAGCTTAGTCGCCTTATTAGTCCCCTTCGTTGTATCCTTGACCGTGACGGTTTGAGTCATCTCGACGCCGGATAATTTACCGGCCAGTTTAATCAGCGTTTGATTCTTTTTGTCTTTCGTAAAGGTGTACTTAACGGTACCTTCCTTGTTCAGCGCGTTTGCTTTTTTAGCCGCGCTGTAAGACTTGTAGAACTTATCGACGTTGTACATGGTTGCTTTACCAGTATGTTTATCGAAAGCCACTGCTTCGATACCGGAGTTGCTCTTATGGTTAATTTTACCCGCTAGATACCAGAACCCGTCTCCTGATAGAACGGTTGACTTAACGTCCGTGTGTTTAGTCGTTGCGGGTTCGTTTTTAAAACTAGCCTGCTGATTGGATTTATTATTAGAAGATTTGCTGCCGCAAGCCGTTAGAAAAATGGCTAGAACTGCGACGAGACTCAGTAAGATTACTTTTGTCCGGGATCTTTTCATTACTAATCACCTCATTATTATGTGAATCGAGTATAGCAGTGCATGGCGTAATAACGCAAGTATTTGGGAGAGAGTTAAGAAAATCATTGCATGTCAGGTATCGCGGTAGCATGACAGAAAATAATTACCAATTTTTTTGAAAAATTAGAAAAAAGTGAGAAACAAAGTGTGAACAACATATTGTATAATAAGGGCATAAATTGGGGGAAGTTTTTTTAGGAGTGGTAGATGGTTAACCGCATTAATCATCTGTGATAATGACCTTGGAGGATTTATTTGAACGAAGGGAAGGATCTTTAATGAGTCACTGTATTGATTTAACGGGTCAGCGATTTGGACGGCTAGTCGTCCAAAAAACGGGCAAAAACGGTGGCACGAAACGGTAACGTTTGTTGGGAATGTCTATGTGATTGCGGTAAGCAGGTAGTTGTTGAAGGTTATGCCCTTAGAAAGGGAATCACCCGTAGCTGCGGCTGTCTAAGACGAGAAGTCTCCCGTCAGAATGCCTGTCATAATGAAAATTTTATTAATGCACAGGGTGGGGCATTAGTGGATAAAAATGGCATCGGCTACTCGTCACTGATTCGTTCCAAGCGAAATCATACCGGTGTTATTGGCGTTTCGTTTGATAAAAAATCGGGGACTTATATTGCCCGGTTAATGTACCATGGCCGCTACGTTTTAAACCAAGCTACCCGCTCTTTTGATGAAGCAGTTAAACTGCGCCGGCAAGCCGAACAGCAGTATTTTAATGTTAAGGAAATGAATGATTGATCCCGTCAGATTGGGTCAAACTGATAAGAATAAGCTGTCTTTCATTAGGCAATTGTGGCATCGCGCAACTGCTAGGCTAGACGATATATAACCTAAATTCGCACCATAACTCAGGTTCCAGCCGAATAACCAAGTAGCGACTGATTTCCAGTGAAGGGAAAACCAGTCGCTATTTGGTTATTTTTTAGCGGCTAGCTGAGATGATGACCGCTTTATTTTCACTACTAACTAGACCGAACGTATGTTTATTGATAAACTAAGACTAGTAGACAATGGGAGGTATTAATCAAAATGCCAAGACGGCGACGGAAACGTAACAGTAATTCATTTTTTACCTGGCTAGTCATTGCAGTAGCCATTATTGCGGGAATTTCAGCAACGGGGAGCGGCAGTCATTCCAATTCAGCGCCAGCGAATTCCGCAAGTAGTCAGACCACACTTCAAAAAAGGGCCAGTTCGGTCATTCAGTCTTTCAAGGGTCACCAATCTAACGAATCGACGAATCAGCCGCACGCCGATGGTCAGACTAAGGCTGATAGTACGGCTCAACTGGCGGCATTAAACTATCGCGGACAACAGGTCGTAAAGGTTAATAACGGGGTGCCGACCTTTACTAAAGCGGATCTTAGTACTTCAAAGGGTCCTTGGCAGGCGTACCACAATCTAGACGAATATAACCGGGTCACTGGTGCTGATGCCCTGTTATCAAAGTCATTGATGCCCCATTCGCAACGGGAACCGCTATACATTGATCCCACCGGCTGGCACAATAAGCGATTTACATATCAGGGGAAAACGGACTGGCTTTATAACCGCAGCCACTTGATCGGTTACCAATTTACTGGTCAAAATAACAACGCTAAAAATTTAATGACCGGTACCCGATCGCTGAATTCACCCGGCATGGAAGATTACGAAACCCAGGTGGCCACGTATCTCAAACTAAATCCGGCGAATGATGTGAGGTACCGCGTCACGCCAATTTTCCGGAATAATGAGCTATTAGCTCGCGGTGTGCAAATGCAGGCCCAGTCAATTGGCAGCAATGCGATCCGGTTTAACGTTTACATCTTTAATATTCAGCCGGGAGCTAAAATCGATTATGCAACTGGCCGCTCAACGGTGTCTAATGCTTCTTAAAGAAATGGCTTGGAGAAAAAATGAACACCTTTTAGGGAATGTTTAATGAATGCCGGATTTTTTCAAAAAATCTTAAGAATTGATTGAGCTTACCAGGTATTTTGTCTTATTATAAAATGTGTGCTTGAAAATTACTTATAAAATATAATTAATTTAGGAGGATTAACTTGAAACGGTTTATTTTAGGGGTCGTTAGTTTAATGACCTGTTTTATTTTGGGACAATCGTTGGTTGCCAATGCCTCGGTTAAGGTATATCACCAACATTCTACAGGACTCATTAATCACCCATCAAGAATGAGGGTACTCAATAACTCGAAGGTTAAATACGTTAAAGTAGTCAAACGGTTTACTCACATGAGAAAATCGCATAAAACCAATCAGATGAAGTCAGTTCGAGGCAAAAAAGTTACCTTTAAGACCCGGTACTTACTGCCATATCCCGGTAAAGGACATGAACATTGGGGCAATCCGCAATCCATAGCGGTGTCAAAGAGCGGCTATATGTACGTCGTTTATTGCCCAACCAGTACGAGGAATCGTGGCCGAGTCGTGCGTTTTAATATGAAGCGGTTGAAGACACTGGGAGTAAACAAGGATCCCAAATTGCTGCAGTCGGTGTACGTCAAGCATCATGGTAAATACTCAGCCAAACAAAAAAATCTTCAAAAGGCAATTAAAGCCGGCGGATTATTTGAAACGGGGCACGGTCAGTCGTTAGCCTATAATTCGAAGAATCATGGTCTTTATATGTGGCGGGATAATTTGGCTAAGGGCGCTGTACAGCCTTTAACAGGCGGGTATATTCAACATATCAGCACGAAAACGTTAAAACCGAATTGGGCTGTTAAGTTTCCCTTAGTTTCGCACGGATACATTCACGGCGGTCATTCACTAGCTTTTGATAAACATGGCAACGCCTATTTCTGGAGTAATCCAGGCAATGGCGTCAATGTTTATAAGGGTAAGATTTCTGCCCACCACGTTGCTTTCAGGAGAACGGACCAAGTATTTAAGCATCTGCCTGGGACACACGTTCAAAGTATGGGTTATAACCCTAAGCGTGGACGCCTATACTTAGTTTCTGATGATTCCGTTGCTAGCTTTCCAGCTAAACAGCTAAAGGGTCGCGGTTCAGTGACTAATCAATCTTTTGATTGGTCTGAGTTAACGCCAAAGCGAGAAACTGAAGGCCTTACCTTTGATGGCAGCGGCCACGGTTATTTACTAACTAACCATAGTCCAGAAGTCCTGGTTTCAACCACCGTTTATTAGCGGGTAAAAGGGTGAAGCTGTGGCATCGTGTGGTAGGTTTCAGAATTAACACCAAAAAGCGTCCTTCCGATGGTCTTGATCATGCATCGGGAGGACGCTTTTGGACGTTAAGTGGCTATGAATTGTGGAGCGGTAACAAAAACCATTTTCACGTTGTGTTTTTAACGGCGGTTATTATAGCGGTAAACACCATAGAGAATGATGGCCAGTAAGAAGCCAAAGCCAATCACTGGATTTTCACGGAATAACCAGTGAAAAATACGAATGGTGCCTAAGCCATGAATGCCGTAGATTGCCGGAACAATTGTAGAAAACATTTGAAACTTCCTTTCTAGGAACTAGCAATGTTACTTGTGCTATAATTTTCCTCATAATAGCATAATTGAACGGCTAAGAGGGAGAATTCTATGAATATTACCTTGACGATGATTGGTGAGGGTGTTTATCTCATCAACGTTATATTAGCAATTATTATTATCTTTAGGCAGCGACGCGATATTGCTGCAATTTGGGCCTGGCTGTTGGTACTCTTTTTACTGCCAGTAGTTGGGTTTTTGATCTACGCCTTTTTGGGTCGGCAGTTACCGAAAAATAAACTGTTTAAGGTCAAAAGTGACGTGCAGCTGCAGCTGGATGAACTACTGGCACAACAGCGTCAGGAACTGGGTAACGAAGATTTACCGGCCGATTTAGTCTCTAATTCAGTTAAGTCGCTAGTGACCATGTTTCAGACGGCTAACCACGCCTTTTTAGCACGGAAAAATCGGGTGCGTATTATTCCGGACGGCCAGCAGTTATTCCACGAAATGATTGAAGATATTGAACGGGCCCAAAGCAGTGTACATATAGAATTTTACGCCTTTAAAAACGACCGGATCGGTAAACAGATTCGCGACCTGCTGGTTCGTAAAGCCCAGTCTGGTGTTGAGGTCCGCGTCATTTATGATCCCTTTGGCTCAATCGGGGCGTTTCGGTCCTTCTTTAAACCGTTATTAAAAGCTGGTGGTTACGCTGAGCCCTTCTTGGCTCGTTCAGCCATTATGGATTTTCGGTTGAATTTTCGCGATCACCGAAAGATCGTGGTGATTGATGGAAAAGTGGGCTACGTCGGCGGGTTTAACATTGGTGATCAGTACCTTAGTCGAAGTAAAAAGTTTGGTTATTGGCGCGACACGCATTTAAGGATCACGGGTTCGGCAGTCTTTGGCTTGCAGGGCAGGTTTATTTTGGATTGGAACGCTACGGCTTCCCAGAGCTTATTGCCAGCTGATCACGTTGAGAACCGCTATTTCCCGTTAACTCATGTGAAGGGCGAAACCAACATGCAAATTGTCAGCAGTGGACCGGATTCAGATTTGCAGCAGATCAAGATGGGCTATATCCGCTTGATTCAGTCCGCTAAACGGCGGGTTTGGATTCAAACCCCCTATCTGATTCCGGATGATAGTGTGATGGATGCGATTCGGATCGCTGTCATGGCAGGGGTCGACGTCCGAATTATGATCCCTAAAATGCCCGACCACCCCTTTGTTTATCGCGCAACACAGTATTATGCCCATGAGTTTGCTAAGGATGGCGTCAAAATTTACTATTATGAGCGCGGGTTCATGCATGCTAAAACGATGGTTGTGGACGACCGGCTGGCATCGGTGGGTTCAGCTAATATGGACTGCCGCAGTTTTAAGTTGAACTTTGAAGTAAATGCCTTTCTTTACGATGAGAAACTGGCGGTGCGGCTAGCCGATTTGTTTGAACAAGACCAGCGTTTGAGTCGTTTGATGACGGCCGAAGCGTTTGATAAGCAGTCGTGGTATTTGCGATTTAAGCAGAGTTTCTGCCGGTTATTATCACCAATTCTGTAATGGAATTTAAGCTTCAAAAAAGCCAAACATTTTTCTTGTAATCGGTTACAAAATCAGTTATTATAATGTTGGAAGGTTAGATAAGACCAATTAGTTTTGAAAGTAGTATCGTTGCTGTGAAGCAACAAAGGCTCAGTATTTAGTGACACTAGACCAATAGAGCCGAAAGTAGAATCAAACGGGTAGTAGACTGTTTCCTTGTTAGGCTTGCTGAAGTATGAATTGAGGCATCGAATAACAGGAGATGGAATCGGTATTCGATGGTATCCCTCGAGCCGACAAGAGTACGAACCCCAACGGTTAAGATCCAAGATTTACCATTTGTTGGTCGATAACCTTCTACAGGTACGAAAGGGTCGTGAAGTTTGCGGCCGGTTTAGATACAGAAGTCACTTCCTGATAACGATGTTGGGGGGTGGCTTTTTTTAGTGCAGAGTGCGGAGGCAGACGGTTAGATAGCGGAGTGTAAGGCCACCCACCATAAATCCATGGGTCTGGGATTTGTGGTGGGTGGCCTTACATGCAGCTATCTGTCTGCCGGAGCACGTTTCAGCAATGTGGCATAAATCCATGGGCCTGGGATTTATGCTGGGGTGGCTTTATATGCAGCTATCTGCTTACCGGAGCACGTTTCGGCTATGTAGCAATCAAGGTTAAATCATTGACGGCCAAGCGTTAATCATATATTATTGGAATAAGTCATAATATAAAGAAGGAATAAACATGCTAACCCAAAAATTTCGTGACGTTTTAAACTATGAAGGGGTGGTTTCTGTTGTTACTTGGACCCCAGCAGAACCGCACATTACGAATACTTGGAACTCGTATCTCACCGTAACGGATGACGAGCGGATTTTAATTCCAGCAGCCGGCTTTACCCATGCTGAACAGGATTTGGCACAAAACGACCAAGTCTTATTCACGGCTGGTGCGCGCGAAGTTGAAGGACGTGACGGTTATCAAGGTACTGGCTTTCGCTTAACAGGTACTGCCAAGTTTGTTGATAACGGTCAGGAATTTGAACAGGTTAAAGCAAAGTATCCGTTTATTCGTAAAGTGTTAGAAATTACACCGACGTCAGCTAAACAATTATTGTAAAAGACAAAGGACTCACACTGAAAGCTTGTGTGAGTCCTTTAAATTACGCTTTTATGATGGTTTGCTTGGTCAGTACGCCTCTTGCATCTCGTATAAATGATCCGTAAATTCAATCAGGCGGGAGTCGTGAGTAACGACCACCACTGCTTTATGATGATCAGTAGCCAAACTTTTCAGCAGACTGCCAACAACTTTGACCCGTGGGCCATCTAAAGCGGCAGTGGGTTCGTCTGCCAAGATGATCGCCGGATTTGGGTAGAGGGCGCGGGCAATGGCCACCCGTTGCTGCTGACCACTGGAGAGTTCGCTGGGATACTTATGAAGCAGGCTTCTAATACCCAGTGTTTCAAGCACTTGATTAAGTTCTGCCTTGGTTAGATTTCCCTTGGGCTTGACCTTATCCACTAAGGTGAACTGGTCAGCAACGGTTAAATAGGGCAATAAGTGATAGGCCTGCAGCACAAAGCCGATAGCCTCTAACCGGAGTGCATCACGCTGTTTTTTGGATCGCTGATTATAGTCAATTCCATTGACGGTAACGGTGCCGCTAGTCGGTGTCAGCAGGCCGCCGATAATGGTCAAAAAGGTGGTCTTACCCGAACCGGATGGCCCCATGATCAAACTTAAGGTGCCGGATTCGGCTTCAAAATTCACATCGTGTAAAACGTGTACTTTGGCCGTACCCGAACCGAAAATCTGGTTAACGTTTTTAACGGAAAAAGCACTCATTGTCATTCGCCTCCCATCACTGAAACGGGATCAACATTCAAAACCGTTTTAACGGGGATCAAGCTGCCAATCAAAGCCATTACCAGGATTACTAAGCCAACCACGGCTAAAAGCGGGATATTAAACGCCATTGGGACCTGTGCCGGGATGACCAAACCAGTGACGGCGGTCAGGACCGTGCCGATGATCAAGCCACTGGCGACCAGCAGAAACGACTGGCTGATCGTGGCACCAACCAGTACTTTGCTAGGAATGCCCTGGGCGCGAAGCACTGCGTAATTTGGCAGCTTTTGCAGGGTTAAAATGTACAAAAAGACGGCGATAATGATCATCGAAATAACCATTAAGAAACCGATCATGAGAACGAAAGTTAAAATTTGTGCCTGATAACCCGGAAGCTTATTGATAATTTGCTGACGCGTATAGGTTTTGGTGCCATCTTGGTGAGACTGGTACTGATTGGTTTTAGAAGCTACAACGCTCGTTACGGGCCCCATTTTAATCCCCCGCAGCGCGCGCCACGTCCCCAGTTGACCGTAAATTACTGGGGTGACGTTGAGCTTTGCACGTTTAGTAAAACCGACAATGGTGAACTTAGTTTTGTCATCGTTTAATTTAAACGAATCGCCAAGCTGATAGCCCTTTAATTTTAAAGCATCATCAACGACAACTTCATGGGAATGGCGAACCCGGTGACCACTTTCCAGCTTGATTTTTTTGGCAATAAACTGAGTACTTTTCAGGCCGACAAAGAAGGCGGATTGCTGCTGATGACCCTTAGCTTCAGCCACAACGGGGGTCTCACCCAGGTAAGCCTCATTTTTGCTCAGCGTGCCGGCCTGTTTCTGAGTTAAGAAGGATTGACGCATGTCGACGTTAGCGTTAGAACTCAAGGTGATCTTGGCGACACCCCAGGAGTTGATTGCGTCGGTGTTTTCGCGGGCCATCCCCAATGCGAGACTGGTGAGGATAAAAATCAGGTAGCTGATCAGCACAATCATGGCGATGATCAGACCCGAGCGGAATTTTTCTTTTTTAATTTCTTTAAGAGCTAGAAACATAGCGCTTCTCTCCTTACTGTACAGATGCACTTTCTTGCTGATGTAACCATAAGTCATTTTATATTTTACTGCAACTAAAATACCCGTCTATCACTGATTTAACGGTGATAAACGGGTACTTTTTAAAATGACAAACGTAAGCTAATTAAATAATTTATTTAAATCAATTCGAAAACCCATCAGTACGAGCAGAATTGCGCCAACCGTCAGTGAGATAAATTCACCAATGGCAATCGTGCCCCAGTCCATCCAGAAAGTGGGCCAAAAAGCCGCGTTCCCGATCCAGGCTAGTTCCAGTGCGATGGTAAACATTGAAAAGGTGACGATTAAAACGCCAGCCACCAATTTGCCGTAGAAGTTGCGAATATGCTTAGCGACGTAGTAAAGCACCAGCATGGTGACAAAAGTGGATAAGCTGCCCCAGATAACGTCGATGATACCGTTGGGTGAAGCCAGATTAGAAATGGCAACGCCCAGTGGAACGGCGATCACGTAGCGCTTATTGTAAATCGCCAATAAGTTAAGCATTTCTGCCAGACGTACCTGGACAGCGCCAAAACTAAAGGCTGCCAAGACCGTCGTAATAACGACATAGAGTGCAGCGATAACGGCAACCTTGGCGATATCTGCCACCGAGTTGATGCCGAAGTGAGTTGTCTTAGAATTCATTGTAAATTCTTCCTCCGTTTTGAAATATTTGAATGCGTGCTGTTTACACAACAGTGGTATACATTACCGTATTTACCGTCTGATTTCAAGTTAGATTTCAGAATCAAATCGCCGTTTTAACTTGTTTTCGCCATACTGAAAAATTTCCTCAGGATCTAAATCGTATTGACTGCAGAGAATTAGTGTTTGGTCAAAAACATCGCACAACTCTTCCTTGAGGTGGTTGCGTAGTTCCTCCGCAGTAGCCTTATGTTCGCCAGGGTGATCACGACCTAGTTCTATGGTACGAACAACCTGAGTGAGTTCACCCATTTCTTCAGTTAAAAAGTTCATCCGAATCAGGGGATTGAACCGGTACCAGTTACGGCTTTCGTAAAACTGTTTGACCCATGCTTGGTGTTCTTGAATAGTCACAAAAATTGCCTCATTTCCCAGGAAATTTAAAACGGCGTCCCCACCAAAGGGAACCGCCGTTTTATTCTAATAATTGAATTGTACCACATTAGCCAGCTTGCAAAATCCAGAGGAAGATGACGAAGACAACGGCTAAACCATACATAATTGGACTAACTTCTTTACCGCGCTTAGCCGCAATCATTGATAGCGGATAAGTAATGAAGCCTAAAGCAATCCCATCAGAAATACTGTAGGTTAGCGGCATCCCAACTAGGATTAAAAAGGCAGGGGCGGCAACTTCAAACTTTTCCCAGTGAATGTTCTTCAAAGATTGCGCCATTAACGTCCCAACGATAATCAAAGCAGGAGCAGTGACCTGACTAGTGATCACGGTCAGCAGTGGCGAGAAGAATGAGCCTAACAGGAAGAAGATCCCTACGACCACAGCGGTGAATCCGGAACGGCCGCCAACCGCAATACCGGCTGATGATTCAACGAAGGCACCCATTGGTGAAGTTCCTAGCAGCGAACCAACGACCATGGTGGTGGAATCGGCTGCCAAAGCGCGGCCAATACGTGGAATCTTGTTGTCCTTAACGATGCCGGCTTGTTCGGTTAAACCAACCAGCGTTCCAGTGGTATCAAAGAAGGTGACCAGCAAGAACGTTAGTACGACCACGGCTAACTGCAGGGTATTAATGTGACCGACGTTCATCAGCGCAACACCAAAAGTGGAATGTAAGCTTGGTACACCGGAGACCCATTGGGTAGGAGCGTGAATCAAACCAGTTGCTAGTCCGATGATTACGTTAATGACCATACCGATAAAAATGGCACCGGGAACCTTGGCACTCATCAAAATAATGGTGATAATCAACCCGATAATGGTTAACCAAGTAGAACCAACGTGCAGTGAGCCCAGACCAACAATCGTTGATTTGTTAGCAGTGACTAAGCCGCCATCACTTAAACCGATGAAGGCGATGAATAACCCAATACCGGCACTAATGGCCATCTTTAGATCACGAGGAATGGCGTCAACCACCATCTCACGAATTTTAAACGCGGTTAAAATCATGAATAAGATAGAAGCAACGAACACACCAGCTAAAGCTGTTTGCCAAGGAATTTTCATTCCTAAAACAACGGTATAGGAGAAGAAAGCGTTGATCCCTAAACTAGCGGAAATGGCAATGGGGTAGCGCGCAACGATTCCCATCAAGAAACAGCCAAAAGCACTGGCTAAGGCGGTAGCCGTGAAGACAGCCCCCTTGTCCATGCCAGAAACCCCTAAAACGTTGGGGTTAACGAAAAGAATGTAGACCATCGAAATAAAGGTGGTTAAACCTGCTAGGAATTCCTTCTTATATGATGTCCCTAACTCATCGAACTGAAAGTATGACGCGATTTTTTGGCCCATAAGAATTAACTCCCTTATCTAAAATAATTGCTATAATGTTCGTGTTTCATTTAAAGAAACCAGATATTATAGTAACATTATTTTATATCGTTTGCAATATACGAATAATATTTATTTTAAAAAACAAATGTTCGGAATTTGCTGAAGAAAATAGTTGGAATATAGTGTAAAGTAATTACGGAAACTAACGAAATGAGGTTAGAGATATGACAAAGTGTTTAATTTTAGGCATCGATCAGCCAGTGGCGCAGTTGGTGGCTAAACAGCTGACTGGGCTGGAAGTGGTCGGCTTTTCTGAAGTTGATAAAAGCGCTGATTTTTACGTCGATGCCCGTAAAGCAGCTTCTTATATGGAAGCAGTTAAAGGAGTGGACGTCATCTACTCCGATTTCGTTGGAATGGATGTTGATTGGAAGTTAGAAGCCGTCTTCACCGCACTTCGAAAGCAGCAGCAAACCGTCAGAACCGTGATGCGCTCGGTTGCGGGTATTGATCAAGAAGTTGATGGCCCGCTTACATATTCCGGGATTACCGATGTTAAAGAGTTTCTCAAACAGCAACGTTATGGCATTAAAATTGTGGATGAGGCTGAGATGCCGTACACCGTCTTACGGCCGATTATCGATGATCAAGTTGGATCTGCTGAGGTCCAACTCATTAATGAAGGACAGCCGGTTCCAGTAAAACCGGTTAGCGTTGCAGCGTTTGCGCAGGTAGTGGTTGAGGAGATTCAAAATGGGACTCATGTTAATCAATCGATTGCAGTGGTAGGAAAATAGCGTCATTAAAAAGGCTCCCGAAACAGAATGTTTCGGGAGCCTTTTCAAGCCAGCGTTAATGCACCAGTTTAATTAACTTATAAATCACATAAAGTGTACTGAAGCCACAAATAGCATTGGTTGGAATCCAAACAAGGTTCTCTATGAGTGTAAGATCTGGAGCCACTTGCAGCGACCAAATGACAACGAATAGTCCAGCAAGTAACTCTAGCCAAGTAGGTACAGTTTTACGGCTATCCTCTATTAACAAGTGGAGAAGATGCTTTGTTTGCAGCAGATTCTTAAGTAAAATGAAGTTCAAAATTGAAAATAGCAGGCATAGTATTGCCTTAACATAAATGGTTACATCTAAAAAGAGTGTAGCCCCAGTTGCTACCAGCAAACTGATTAGTAGGATTAAAATCCGTTTTATTGATATGACCATGATTTATAATTGCCACCTTTAAATTGGAAAATATGTGCTTTTTAGGACGTGATGGTTGCTTTTCCCGTCATTATTTGTTGGTAATATGGTTGGAATGAGCTGCTAAGTGGGCAGAAGTAGTGCTACACCAACGGCGGGAGTTAAATGACTCCTCAAGCCGCTTCTTATTTCCACTTAAATCATCGGTCATGGTTCATCTTAGATAGTTTCCTTTTTTACGAGCATTGAGTACAATTAAGCCTATAGAAGCAAAGGCGTCTGTAACAGCGATTATAGACGTTAAAAGTGCTAGCCAAAGTGGATGATAGAAAATGGTACCGATTAATAAAATAAAAGTAATTGTGTCTAACGGTCTAAGGCGCCGATTCCAGTCATCATAAGGTTTAATAAATACTTGTGAAGGTTTTGCAGGTTTCATTGATGTACCTCTATTCTGATTTTCGTTCAAAAAAACGCCCAACGATGCTGTCAGAACGCTTCTTACTCCTTAAAGACATCTATCATGGTTCATTTTAGATAGTTTTCCTTTTTTACGAGCATTAAGTACAATTAAGCCTATATCAATCGATATGTTTGCAATAGTAATTACAGATGTTAGAATCGCCAACCACAGTGGGTGGTAGAAAACCGTAACGATTACTAGAATTAATGAAATAGTCCCCAAAGGTTTAAATCGTTGATTCCATTCGTTGTAAGGTTCAATAAACACTTTTGAAGGTTTTATAGGTCTCATCGATGTTCCTCCACTATTTTATTAGTTTTTAACTTTGATGAACGTCTAGTGACGCATTTCAAAAATTCACCATTTTTGAATGACGCAACCGCCTGAAATTGAGGTTACATTTTATTACTAGGACGCGCGAGGAACGCTTAAGTTACACGAGTTTACGTAGGGTTTACGCTGTAAAAATGATAAGCAATATCAAAAAGCACCTCAATTTTATATAGCTGCGTGTCATTATAGTTATTGTTTAATATGCCGCCAGACTTTAGGATCTAAAATAATTGCCACTAAAATTAACAAACCACCAATCGCTTTGGTCGTCAGCGTGTAATTGAGTCCGAACCCTAGTAATAATATTCCTAGACAAAAAATAATGTTAGATAACATTTTTTGCATTTCTACTCCCCATTCATTAATTCCGTTTTGATATTGTTTTAAGCGCTTCTTACTCCTTATGGTCATCTATCATGGTTCTTCTTAGAGAGTTTTCTTTTTTTACGAGCATTGAGTACAAGTAAACCTAAATAAGCTAAAATATTTACAAAAAAACTGATTGAGGTTAGGACTGTCAGCCAAAGTGGATGATAAAAAAAGGTAATAAATATTAGAACCAAACCAATCGCCGCCAGAGAATCAAGACGCCGGTTCCATTTATCGTAAGGCTTAATGAACACTTTTGAAGGTTTTCTAGATTTCATCGCTAGTCCTCCGCTATTTTATTTCTTTTTTCTTTCCCCCCGCCTTAGAAGAATGCAATAGCATAGCAATTCTTCTAAAATTGGTGAAGCTACTCATCTACATGAGCGTAAATCTAATATAACGCTAGAGTAGCGCCTTGAATAGAAACGTGGCGTTTACTTAACGACATGTAAACTAGAAGTAGCCTTGGACGACAGGTGTTCATTTTAAACAAATGAATACCTATAAAGGCTTTGAGTAATACTGCTATATGTTATTATCAAATGGTTAATTAATGTAGCAGACAACGTGGAGGTATGTTATGCAGGAAACTTTAGGGGCACGCTTGCGTGAGGCACGAAAAAGTTCTGGATTATCGCAAAATGATGCCGCAACCATTATGCACATTTCGAGGCAATCATTTTCAAAGTGGGAAAACGACCGTGGCTACCCCGATATTGATAACTTAGTCTTTTTAAGTCAGTTGTACGATGTGTCTGTCGATAGTCTTTTAAAGGATAATGATGAGATGAAGGCTAAGATTGGCGTAAATAATATCGAGATCCATGAGAAGCCAAAACAGTTAAAAAAAGTGAATCGAAATCTATTTCAAAATCGCGATGAAGGTTTGATTTTAGTCATGTTAGCTCTCATTTCGGCAATTGTCCCACCGGTCGGGATACTACTACCAGTATACGTGATGTGGCGAAACAGTCGCTATAACAGTCTTTATAAGACAATCTACTTAGTTTGTGCGGTAGTGATACTGATTAGTCTTTGGGGTACTGGCATTATTGTATCCGACAATTTTTTTGCACCGCAGACACACGTTTATAGAGTGAACTAGTTGGTCGTTTCATTAGCGGCTAAACAACTTAAAGAAGCCTCCCGAAACAAATCTGTTGCGGGAGGCTTCTTGTCATTAATTAACTGATTTACTTATTTAACCAAACGCGCATTTGGCCATTTTCACGGTTAGCCCATGCATAATAGGGCACTAAGGTCAGCTCAGTTGACTGGGTGGATTGGTCTGACTCTTCCGTATACAGAGGACCATCATCGCTATCAAGTTGAACTTGGTCTGCGTTGACTTTAACCACTTCAACACCGTTTAGCAGTTTATCCTCATAAGCGCTGCTTGGCTTTGTCTTGGTGTCCACTTCATACGTCCAAAGTGGGGCTGGATTATCGGCTTGTTCAGCAGCGTAAACAATTGGGCCGCGCTGAACCGCAACCTTACCGAAGTCAGCACTGGCACGGTTGTTTGCCCGCATGAACTTCACGCGCATATCCAATGAAAGATCAATCGTTGTCGACTTTTCAGTAATATCAAAGTAGATAAACCCATCTTTGACTGGTTGGGTAGCAGCCTTGCTATTGACTTCTAAGCCAAAGTCAGCCGACCAGCTCGGAATTCGGAGACCTAATTTAAAGGTTTGGCCATTAGGATTTTTAATCTCATAGTGGATATCGCCATTCCATGGGAAGCCGTTACTTTGATTAATTTCGATACCGTCGTCAAACTGAGCATCATTAGAAATGAACTGGTGAGATAAAATCGTGTTATCCTCAGTCACCGTGTAAAGGTACTGATCAACTGATGTAATGAGCCGTGCTAAGTTAGCAGGGCAGCAGGCACAGCCAAACCAGTCAGCCCGGTGGGTCAGTACGTGAGACTTACCTGGATTACCCTTGCTGGCTGCCGGATCTGCTTCCAGTGGATTGACGTAGAAGAAATGTTTACCATCTAGCGCCATGCCGCTTAAAGCACCGTTAAAGAGTTCCTTTTCCAGAACGTCAGCGTATTCACCCTTTGCCCGGATCGAAAGCATCTGCCGGGCGAAGAACGACATTCCAACGGATGCGCAGGTTTCACCGTAGTCAGTGTCATTAGGTAAATCGTAATCGTAAGTGACGGCTTCACCAGTGGTGGTTTGGCCGATATTTCCGGTCACGTACATTTGCCGTTTGACCAAATCGTTCCAGAATCGGTCGCAGGCATCAAGCAAGGTTTGGTCATGTGTGTAACGGGCAACGTAGGCCATCCCAGTGCACAGGTAAACAACCCGGACTGCGTGTCCATGGGGCACTTTTTGATCCTTGATCGGCTGTGCAGCCAAGTAATATTCACGTTTGAAGGCGCGCATGCCCGGAATCAAGTCACGATCTGGCGTTTCACCGTCTGCTTTGATCTGTTTTTCAAAGAATGCTGGATCTTGACCACGCTGATTCAAAAAGTAGTGGGCTAATTCCAGATATTTTTTGGTGTGAGTAACTTCGTATAAGCGAGCTAATGCGAGCTCAATTTCAGGGTGACCATCGTAGCCAGAAATCTTGCCATCATCAAGGCCAAAGTTGCGGTCAATGCAATCAGCCATGCGGGTGGCAATGTCTAAGGCCTTTTGATTACCGGTTTCCTGATAGTAGGCTACGCCGGCTTCAATGTAATGGCCCATGGTGTAAAGCTCATGAGACTGCTGCAGGCGTTTGAACTTTCGCTCTGGCGCGTCAATTTGAAAGTAGGTAGATAAGTAGCCATCGTCATCCTGTGCTTCAGCGATCAGATCAACTAGCTCATCGGTAATCTTTTTTAAGTCTTTATTCGGATGATAGCTGAAAGAATATGCGGCAGCTTCCAGCCACTTATAGACGTCGGTATCTTGGAAGGGGAAACCATAATGGTGGCCCTTCATTTTACCGGCGGCAATTTTCAAGTTGGCAACAGCGTGACTGTTCTTGTCTTGACCATTATTTTGCGGATCTTCCGCGATTGCAATATCAGCTTCATCATTCATCACTTGCCACTGGTAAGGTAAGACCTCTTTAACGACGAGTTCGCGATAACGTTTCCAAAAATCAGAGGTGATTTCCACGTGTTTTAATTTGGGCGTTGTAAAAACTTGCATTGTAATTCCTTCCTTTCAATTCTCTTAATTAGTTAGCATTTTCAGCAGTTTGGGCTTTTTCTGCGTTTCGTTTAGCTAAGTCAGCTTTAACAGTTGGTTCATGATTTTCCCACTTACGGTAGACGACCATGAGAATCAAGCTAATGGCGTAAATAGCTACGGGAACCCAGATAAAGGAAACGTGAATACCAGTTAAACTTGCTGCTGTCTGGTGAGCACGAGCAGCAGTAAAGCCAAAGGCCTTCATGATCATTGAAGCGATGAAGGAACCAAAGCCGGAACCCATTTGAATACAGAATGAAGCACCAATGGCAGTTAAGAAGCCGTTAGCCCGGATGCCGGTCTTCCATTCACCAAAATCAACGGTATCACCAACCATGGCGAAGAACATCGTGCAGGCACTACCAGAACCAATACATGCGAGGCACCAGCCAATCAAAGCTGAGGTAACGTTAGTACCCGCGAAGCCCATCCAAATCTGACCAACCATTGTTAAGCCAAGCATGAAGACGGTCGTGCCCCATTTGTGTAAGTATTTAGCGAAGAACGGTACGGATGCCATCCCTAAGACTTGGATAATGGAGAAGCCGTTGAAGAATGAAATAAAACCTTTGTCGTTTAAATTATACTGGAAATAATATGGCAGTGCTGAGTTACGGACAATGAAGGCTGTCCAGTAAGTTAAGTTAGCCAATACGATCAGAATCCATGGCCAGTTTCCCTTAGTGGCTTTCAAACTTTCCCTGATTGTAATGATTTTTTCTTCTTCAATGTTTTTTTCACGCATATCGAAGAAAGCGATAATCAGTAGGATAAAGGCAACGATGGCATAAACACCAACGGCCAATGACCAGCCGCGCTGCTCGTTACCATGACCCAGTAAGCCGGCAAATGGAATGATGAAAGTAACGGCGAAGAAGTTACCGACGTTACCTAAAACCAGCCGGATAGAGTTGGCAGCCATCCGATCATCAGAATTAGAGGTCAGGTTAGGTAAAACTGACGTAATTGGTGTCGACATAGCGGTATAGGACAAGTCGGCTAAAATGTACATGACACCCGCATAGAGAATTTTTGCGGTTCCGCTCAGAGCAGGTGTGGTGAACAGTAACCAAACAAAGACGGCAAATGGCAATGACATCCATAGGAACCATGGCCGGCTCTTACCATATTTACTGTGGGTGTGGTCAACCAAGATCCCCATGACGGGTGCCCCAATTACATCGAAGAACCGTCCTAGGAGTAACAGTCCCCCAGCAGTACCAACACCGATGCCGAATACGTTAGTGAAGAAATACAGCATGTAACTACTGATGATGCAGTAAAGCAAGTTCCCAGACATATCGGTAAAGCCATAAGTTATTTTCCGGTGCCAAGGTAACCGGTCGTTATTAAGTAACTCACTGGCAGCGTTGGCGTTTGGATCAACGTGATTTGCATTTGCGCTCATAATTAAAACCCCCAAATTTTATAGTGGTACTTTGATACTTAAAAATAAACCTAAAAATTGCTAACCCTTTTGAAATGCTCGCTAAAACACAATTGCAAACGATTTCAAATTTGGTACCTTCTTTCAAATCCGGATTAAGTTTCTGTGCACAATTAAATAGTAAGCGTTTTCAAACAATCAAAAAAGGGCTATAATGGCAGAAAGAGTTACTAAATCCGACTAAACTAATATTTTAGACTTAATTTTGTGTATAATTTATGGCGGTTGAAGCGTTTACATATTACTGTTTTCGACAAATAGTGATAGTTTCCGACTTTTAGAATTGATATATGTTTTAAACTTTTGGTGACGATTTCCGACTGACACGATAGGAGGTTTTTATTGTGCTATTTTCAACATTTACCTTGTCAAAAACGCTTTTATATTACAAGGGTGGTGAATTTAAGGCCAATGGTCCTTGGAAACATAAAGAAATGTTTCACAAAGGAGACTACGAACTTATTTTTTGTATCAAGGATCCCCTTTATCTGCAGATTGGCAATGACCGGTTGACGTTACATCAAAACGAAATTCTGATTGTCCCACCGTTTACAACAATGGTTGGCTACAAAAATTCATCTAACGTCGATTTTTATTGGCTTCACTTTTTCTCGCAGCAGCAGGAAAAAATGCTGAATGTCCAAGCGCAGGAGCTATTTTTAAAGATTCAAAATAAAGATAGTGACCACACTGATAAGCAGCTGTATTTGCCAATGCAATTCAAGCTAGTCGACTACGAGCAGACTACGATTTTAATTCACCAAATTTTGTCGATTCACAATGAACTTTCCTTCATTGAAGAACGGGATTATCTGGTGTCAGCTTTGCTGATCCAACTGTACAATTCTTATTGGCATCATTTTGATTTAAGTGATGATGAAAGTTCACGAATTGATTACGTTAAAGAATGGATTCGTGCTAACATCTCAAATACGCTGACGGTAGCTGAAATTGCCGAAAAAGTTCATCTTAATCCGGACTACTTAACTCGGTTATTCAAACGTTGCACGGGAATGTCAACGTTAAAGTATCTCAACCACATTAAAATCGAAGTGGCTACGCTGCTGCTGATTCGAACCGAAATGTCGATCAAGGAGATTGCTTACAACTCGTATTTCAATGATCCGAAAGTTTTCATGCGCCGGTTTAAAAGCGAGATGGGACTTTCACCGTCTGAGTATCGAAAATCCTATAACTTAATTCATTTAAACAATCCGCACGTTGATCCACAGATTCCAATACCAAAGCGGATTGCAGATTCAATTGACTATATTCCAGAGAATGGCAGCATTCCAGAGTAACAATGAAAGGAAGCATACATGATGAATCTATTTACAAAACACTTTGCGGGTCAATCCATCGTTTCTTGGGCGCTTCAAATTATTTTGATTTGGATTGCCTGGGCTGTAAAATCGCACCAAATTCCTAATAATCTAACAACGATTTTTGGAGCAGGGGTAGTTTTACTGCTGATTTACACCAGTTTTTCGTTAGATAGGCGCGGTAATCATCATAAAGGATAAAAAGTGGCCCTCGTAAGCAGTTACTAAACTGCTTATGAGGGCCACTTTTTTTAATCGCTATGTGTGTTTGGAGGTACTGAAACTATGTGACATTATCTATAGAAGTAAACCTAGTTATTTCTTCTCTAGGCTAGCAGATGGCTGAAGATTGAAAAGCTTTGTAATTGCCCAGCTGCCTAAGATCCCAATCAGCATGAATGGGAAGAAGTCCAAACCTTGGTTGAAGAGTGGAATAATGTTACCAGCGCCTGCGTTGATGGCTTTGAAGAAGCCCATGTTAGCAAAGAATGGCGGTAAGGTATGGATGGCATCCAGAAAGGCTGGAATGAAGGTCAAGATGATCGTCGTTTTGTAAATAAACGTATTCTTGCCAATGAATGGGTGCAATAGACCTAAGAAGATCAGAGACATTGCTAACGGGTAGATGAAACTAAGTAGCGGTGTGGAGTAGGTAATGATTTGATCGAGACCGAAATTAGCAATGATGAAGGCACCAATTGAACTCATGGTCAAGAAGAAGTGGTAGCCCAGTTTTGGAAAACGGTGGCCCCAGTCTTCAGAGAGGGCGGCCATCATACCGATACATGAAGTGATGCAGGCGAGGAAGGTAACAGCTCCTAAAATGGCGATACCTGCCATGCCAGTGTAGTGTGCCATGATGCCAGAGAATGCTGAGCCACCGTCAGCACTTAACTTGAGGTAACTTAAACTAGAAGCACCAAGGGCAATCAAGAAGATGTAGATGATGGCTTCAAGCCCCATGCTGATAGCGCCAACTTTAGCAACCGCCTTTGAACGGGCACCGGTTTCGTTCATGCCAAAGAATTTAAGGGCGGTAATGATCGTAACACCAAAGCCTAAACCGGCCAGGGCATCCATGGTGTTGTAGCCCTGTAGAAACCCGTTAATGAGGTTGCTGCCGGCACCAGAGCCAGTTGGGAAGAGTGAGATTTGACGGATATCACCTTTGATGATGAAGGCCATAAAGAAAATGAAAGCTAGGAGAGCAAGTAGGATTGGGTTGAGTAATTTCCCAACGTAATCGGTGATCTTGGATTGGTTCCACGAAAGTAATAGGGAGATGCCGAAGAATAAGAATGAGAAAATCAATAATCCCATTTGATCCCAAGCCTTGGGCAAGAATGGCTGAATTCCAATGGCAAAGGTCGTGGTAGCCGTCCGTGGTGAGGCAACCAAGATCCCTAGTGTGGCGTGAATCATGATCAGGAAGAAGAGTGCGAAACCTTTCCCGGCTGGTCGTGCGAGATCATAAGCACTGTTGCTACGAGTTAAACTAATGGCAAGAATCGATAATAGTGGTAACAAAATTGCAGTTAACAGAAATCCGATGGTAGCGGGTGCCCAGTTGCCAGCAGCTAACTGTCCTAAGTGAATTGGGAAGATCAAGTTGCCAGCCCCGAAGAAGAGACCAAATAACAGTGAACCTAGAATAATATACTCGCGTCTTGAAAGTGTTTTTTTCATGTAAAAAACCTCCTGTGAATTTGGTGCAACAACGGGGTAATAAAAAACGCCCCTAGCTTATAAAAGCTAAGGACGTGTTATCGACGTGTTACCACCTTAATTTTCAACCACCTCGCGATGATTGACTTTGAAAGTACGGCGAACCGATGCGCGGTCGGTCCACGATACTTCATTGCTGTAATGGGCGCATTCCCAGTGACCACTTCGAACATTCGTCGCGGTCACGACTTGTAGATTACTTTCATCGCTGGGTCGATTACCTCGTCGCACTAATTGAGGCTCCCTGTGAATCTTGCCAGTGACTACTCTTCTACGCATAGTCTTTAAAGAACTATTTAGATATGTGTGAAACTTGTTTATGTGAATAATAATAGTCATTTAAAATTAAAAGTCAAGGATAAAATGAGATTATTTTAATTTAATTTGACATTACTCTCAGCTTAATCTCATGATAATAGATGATAGAAACTCGCTGCAATTAGTTGTCAAAAACCGAAAAATAAGCAATAATGATGGGTAATAAAGAAATGGTGTTTTAATGAGAAATGATTTGAAGCAGAAAGATGGGATAGGTATGGGAGCTCAACTCAGTAACCGAAAGATGAATGTTAAACGATTAGTCGTCAAAGTTGGGACGAGTAGCTTGGTTTACCCCAGTGGCGGACTTAATTTGAAGGTCATTGATCAACTGGCCTTTGCGCTAAGTACGCTGTGTGGACAGGGGAAAGAAGTTATTTTAGTTTCGTCTGGTGCGATTGGAGTCGGTTTAAACGCACTTCGACTGAAGGAGCGACCCAAGGAGATCAGTGAGCAGCAGGCGCTTGCTTCGATTGGTCAAAGCAAGCTGATTACGATGTTTAACCAGCGATTTGCTCACTATAATCAGACCATTGGCCAGCTTTTATTGACGCATGATGTGTTTGATTTCCCGGCTAGCAACCAGCACGTTATGGATACCTTTGACAAACTATTAGCTAGACACGTTGTTCCAATCGTCAACGAAAATGACTCAATCGCGGTGGATGAAATGGATCACCGGACTAAATTTGGTGATAACGATCAGTTGTCCGCAATCGTCGCAACTCACGTGGACGCAGATTTGTTAATCATGCTTTCTGATATAGAAGGGTTCTATGATCAAAATCCACTTAAGCACGATGATGCTCAGCTGATTTCAACCATTCATCATATTGATGACGGCACGTATGCAGTCGCTGGCGGCCGTGGCAGCCGGTATGGGACAGGTGGTATGGTTACCAAGCTAACGGCAGCGGAAATCATGCTGAAAGATCACCGTCAGATGGTGCTGGCAAGCGGCAAAGACCCAGCAATTATTTTAGATATTTTAGCTGGTAAACCAGTTGGCACCTGGTTTACTCCCGAAGAAAAAGGAGCTGTTCAACATGGCTAACGGAACGATTAATATGACTCAGTTGGAACAAATGGGTCAGCTGGCAAAACAGGCTGAAACTCAGTTGGCACAGCTATCTAACCAGCAGCGAAATGACAGCTTGATGGCAATGGCGGATGCGCTAGTTGCACATTCTGATGCTATTTTAGCTGCCAATCAGCAGGATTTGGCCAACGCAACCGACCTGAAAGCGAGTTTTGTAGATCGACTGACGTTAACGGCTGATCGGATCAATGATATGGCAGAAGGCATGCGGCAGGTGGCTCAGCTGCCTGACCCCATCGGCAGTGTTGATAAAATGTGGAAAAACGAAGCCGGTTTGATGATCGGCAAACAGCGGGTACCCCTAGGCGTTATCGGGATTATTTTTGAAGCCCGGCCAAACGTGACTGCTGATGCTTCTGCGTTATGTTATAAAAGCGGTAATGCGGTAATGCTGCGTGGCGGTAAGGAAGCCATTCAAACTAACATTGCCATCAGCGATGTTCTTCGAGGCGCTCTTAAACAATTGGGCGTGGATGAAAACGCAGTGCAGCTGGTGCATGATACGTCTCACGAAACAGCTAACGAAATGATGGCTTTGACCAAATACCTGGATGTGTTGATTCCCCGTGGCGGCCGTGGCTTGATTCAACGCGTTGTTACAACTGCTAAAGTACCCGTGATTGAAACTGGTGCTGGTAACTGTCACATTTATGTTGACCAGTATGCTGAATTACAGATGGCAGTTGATATTACGGTCAATGCCAAGGTTCAGCGGCCATCGGTTTGCAATGCAGCGGAAAAATTAGTGATTCACAGTGCAGTAGCTGAGAAGTATTTACCGGTGATTGCAGCAGCTTTAGCGGACCAAGGGGTTCAGCTGCGGGGTGACGAACGGGCTCGGGCCATCGTACCCAGCATGGTGCCCGCAACTGCTGCTGATTGGGACGAAGAATATAATGATCTCATCATGGCGGTCAAAGTGGTTGATTCAGAAGACGAAGCTATTGCGCACATTAACGCCCATAATACGAAGCATTCCGAAGCCATTATCACTGATAATTACCAAAACGGACAGCGTTTCTTGCAGCAGATCGATGCCGCCTGTGTTTACATTAATGCGTCCACTCGGTTTACGGATGGTTTTGAATTCGGCTTTGGTGCCGAAATTGGCATTAGTACGCAGAAATTGCACGCCCGAGGACCAATGGGTCTGCATGAATTAACCTCAACCAAGTACATCATTTATGGCGACGGTCAGGTCCGTAAATAGTAAAAAAGCGTTAAAGGCCTCATTGCATCTCGTTTACAGAGTGAAAATTTGTTAAAATGAGTGTAAAGAGGTGATGCGCCGTGACGATTAAAACGAATCCTGAGCAATTGGATATGCTGAAGTCGCAAATGGACGAAGCCAACCAAAAATCTCACTTCATTATTTTCGAGTCAACTGAATTTTCGAGTGGCGATAATTTACGCTTGATCACCGATTACGAAAGTTTCAAATCCATTCGGAAAGCACACGCAGATCAGGCTAAAATGCATATTCTGCAGGATATTGTGCCAATCACGGATAATTTGGCTAAGTGGGCGATCGCGGAAAGTAAAGCTGCGCATCAAAACGATGATCCGGAAGCGTTAGCTGATTTGGAACGCTATACCAACGCTGTTTTGAAGGAAAACTATATTCAAGTAAATCAGGAATGAAAAGGGTGTGACACAACTCGCTAGATTCCCGAATATAACACCAAAGAACGCCATTCCGAGTTTATCGGGATGGTGTTCTTTGGTGTTATATGGCCGGAAATCTGGGTTGTGGAACAGGCTAAGGCTATATATATTTAAGTAATAAACTAAAGCAAATTTTAAGATGTGTTTTAGCCAAGAGGTTAGATTAAATCCTTGTCGATATAGATTTATGTCACATGTCCTATTGTTGAATATACCCGGTCAAAGTTTCATGTGAAACAATCTTTCTTTGAGGATAGACTAGAAATTATGGAGTAGTGTGGAGGACTCTATACCTAGATGACTTTTGGTAACCTATCAAAATTGTAAATTAAGTTTAACTGGCCGTTAATTTAATAACTAGCAGCAAAGGCTAATACTATCAATATTGGGGAAAATAAAAAGATAGGAAGTAGCATGCCTAAAATAAGACATAGAATTAGATTTAGGTTAGTTTTGCAGAGGCGAAAAATAAGTAAGTCAACACACATAAAATAAGAAAACGAGATTAGTCCAATTGCAAAATTGTGAGTCGCTCTGAAGAAGTTTAACGCAATTGCTAAAACTAGAGCAGTCCCGGTTATGATTTGCATTATACGATACGATTTATGGGTAAACTGTGTGGCAAACGTTTCTTTTATTGACTTCATATTAATCATGACTGACTCCTAATTTAGTAGATTTTTTAGCCAATTTAGCTATTTGACACTTAAATAAATCAACATTACCTTTTTTAGCTGCCCCATGCCAAACAATTTTGGTTTTACCTGCTGAACGAACGCTTACGATCAAAGCAGAGGGATCTAGTACAGACGTATAGGCTCTTTCAATGGAAATGTCTGAAACTGTTGCAATAGTATCATTGCCATCTTTTTCTATATTCGTAGAAGCTTTAATTTTTTGTTGAATTTGTTGTTTTTGTGCCTCTGTTGCTGATTCTAACTTAGCTGAAATTAAATTTCAAGACTGATCCTCTGTTAATAAATGTGGTGTTGCCTGTAGATTCTGTGTTTTTAGTAGCTGTTTGAGTTTTATCAGGCGTTGTAGCAGCATGTGCCTGCTGTACATTTACACCTGATTCAATAATACCAGTACTCAATAGTGCAGTAGCAAAAGCTAATGATGAATATTTAATAAAAGATTTCATAAGAAAAACTCTCCCTAAACTTGATGGCTAATACGTATTAGTGAGTTGCTGTTAGCATCACTAGATTATTCGTAAGTAGCTATTTTGGGGAGAATCGGAATGCTTACCTTCTGGTTTGACAACCATTAGTTGCATTAAATAAAGAAAATTAGTTCTTGGAGTAGTTGGATTAGAAATGATGGCGAATCTTGGTCAATGCAACTTAAAGTTATTTTCCAATTGCAATTCTTCTAGCCGGCCTGTGCCCCAGCTAAACATAGCCTCGATAATGGGCATCAAGCTTTCACCAGTTTCTGTCAGACTATAGTACACAGCTTTACGGTTGTGGATTGTTTCTTCACGACGGATCACCAGACCATCGGCGACTAATTCCTTTAGCTGCTGGGCTAGCATTTTGTGCGTTGCGTCGTCTAATAACCGCTGGATTTGATTAAAACGCATGGTGCCATCGTGAAATAGGTGGTAGATCATTACGATTTTGTATTTGCCTGAAAACATCGAAAGCGTGTATTCCTTGGCACAATCGAAATCTTTTTTGCGGATTTTTTCCTGTGTATACCGTCTTAATGTGTCAGTCATATTGTCCTCCTCAAAGGCGATTTTCACATCGTGACCGCTTCACGTGATATGTGACTAAGTAAAGTAAAATGATATACCAGAGCTTCAGGTAGGACAATGAATATGAATCAGAAATTTACGGGTGTTTCTTAAAAGGTAAGGGCACAAAAAAGTGCGTTATTGCCGATTGGCGCGTGAGCCTTGATAATGGACTTACACAAAAAGGAGGAACACATGATGAAAAAAGTTGCAATTGTCGTTACCGATTTGGTAGAAGACGTTGAATTTGTTGATCCAGTAAAAGCGATTCGTGATGCCGGACATGATGTTACGGTAATTGGCTTTGAAAAAACAACCGTTACCGGTAAGCATGGTACCGCGATTATGATTGATCGTTCGATTGCTGAAGTTAACCCTGAAGACTTTGATGCGCTTTACATTCCCGGTGGCTTTTCACCGGATCAGTTACGTGCAGATAACCGATTCGTTGCGTTTACCAGGCACTTCTTGATGACCAATAAACTCATAGCAGCCCTTTGCCACGGTCCTCAATTGATGATTCAAACCGGTCTGGTTCACGGCCGAACGATGACGTCTTATCTGACCGTGCAGCCAGATCTCTATTACGCTGGCGCACGAGTTTGCGATCAGCCAGTAGTTATTGACGGCAATCTGATTACCAGCCGGGAGCCAAAAGATATTCCGGCATTCAATCAAGCACTAGTTGCAGCGCTGGCAAAATAACGGCGTCTTTAAAAATCAATAACAATCGACAACGACGAAGTCCTACGCAGGACTTCGTCGTTTTTTTGCGAATTAAGATACTAAAATAATTCAGTTTAAAGTCTTTAAAACGTTCGAACAAACGTTCAAATATGCTATGATAAAATCAGCAAAAATACCGAGCAATAACCGGTTTTAATCGGGTTCGCGGTTTCATATTGATAGAAAGGAACAAACATCATGACGTTACAATTTGTGATTGGAAAAGCGAGTGTTGATCATGAGGAAAGTCTGCTGTCAGAACTTGCAAAGGCTCAGCAGGAACATCCCAATGATCAGTTTTACTATTTGGTACCGAACCATATTAAATTTGAATCCGAAGTTCAAGTACTTACAAAACTTGCTAAACTATCCGGCGCTGAAAACGAGGCTTACGCTCAATCAGGCGTTCAGGTACTTTCACTGACTCGGTTGGCTTGGTTCTTCATGAAAAACGCGCCGGCTTATCAGTTACCGCGAATCTCGCAAGCGGGGATGAACATGCTGGTTTATCAGGCGATTTTAGACCATCAAGATGAACTGAAGCTGTTTGCTGGTGAAGCCGACCGGCCGGGGTTCATCAGTTTACTGACCCGGCAAATATTAGAGTTGAAAACCGGCCAGGTCAGTGTTCTTGATCTGGACCAAGTAGCTAAGAAAATGACGGGTACCAGCGCTGATTTAGACGCTAAGTTACATGATTTGGTATTGATTTACGATAGTTTTGAGCAGGCGATGACCAATAAGTACGTCGCCAATACGGATCTGCTGAATCAGCTGAGTACGTATTTAGAGGATGTTGATTTAAGCCACGCCCATTTTTACTTTGACGGTTTTTCTCAAACGCAGTTCTCCGCTCAGGAAATGAAATTACTGTCTACGTTGATGAAACGAGCTGCTGAAGTGAAAATTGCTTTGATCCTGGATCAGGGAACGCCAACGCCTGATGCTGTTAACGAGCAAAGTTTATTTTACCAGCCTTCCCGGACGTATATGCGGCTCTACCAAACTGCTCGGGCGCTGTCAGTACCAGTTTTACGCGATATTAAAGCAATTACCCCACGTACAACACCAGAACTGCAGCAACTGGAAAACTATTGGCAGAACACGGCCACAGGAGTCACCTCAACGCAGACGGAAACGCTGCAGCAACCTGATCGGCTACAAATCATTCAAGCAGATAACCGGTACGCGGAAGTTTCGCGAGTAGCAACCATGATTCGGCAGTTGGTGGTTGAAAAGGGCTACCGCTATCGCGATTTTCTAATTGTCACCCGGCATTTGGATCAGTACGAAACCATTTTGGCCCCCATTATGAATGCCCAAGAAATTCCGTATTTTAGTGATGTTCAGCAGTCCATGGCGGATCACCCGCTAGTAGAGCTGATCGACGCGGTGTTTGAAATCAAACGCAAGCATTTTCAGTACGCCGATATCATGCGGCTGCTCAAAACGGAACTGCTGATCCCTAAAACCGGTGACGGCCAGTATATGGCGGTTGATGATTTTCGCGACGCCTTATTTAAGACTGAAAACTGGGTGTTAAAAATGGGCTATCAAGGCCCCCGCTGGCTGCAAAAAGAGGACTGGCCCTATGCCCGGCTGCAAAGCGATGATTTAGGCACGGCAACCAGTGATGATCAGGCGACTTCAGATCAGATCAACGGTATTCGCCGGTTTGTCCGCGACACACTGGTACCTTTTTATCAAAAATTAGACCAGGTTAACAATGGCCGGGAAGCTGCGACCCTCTTAGTGGACTTTATGACTAAAAACGGGGTAGAGGACCGGTTAATGGCTTGGCGTGACCAGGCAATCGATGCCGGTGACTTAGTGCAAGCCGGCCAGCCGGAGCAGGTTTGGCAGACATTTTGTAACTTGTTGGATGAATACGTCACGATCTTAGGCGACCGGCTGTTTCAGTCGCAGGACTTTTTGGCACTGCTGCAAGCTGGGTTTGAGGGTGCGAATTATTCTCAGATCCCGTCAACGCTAGACCAGGTGATGATTTCGGAAAGCGGGATCATTCAGATGGATAACCGCAAGATCACCTTTATGATCGGTTCCACAGATAAAACCATGCCGGATACCACGTTACCGACACACTTACTTAATGATCAGGACCGGCAAAAATTAACGCTGCCAGAAGGCGAGTATTTAAACGATGACGGTATTATGACTTTACAGGGCGAGCCTTACATTAACTACTTAGCGTTTATGACACCCAGTGAGCGGCTGATTTTTACTTACCCGATCAACGCGGGCGACGATGATCAAAACCAGATCAGTCCGTACCTGTCACGAATTCAAAAGCATTTTAATTTGCCGATTATCAGTCATACGGCTACACCGCAGGCTGATCAGCATGATCTCAAACCTTATTTGGGGGCTAAGCGGGCAACGTTACGGCACCTGATTCAAGCTAGTAACGACAGCCGGGAACGCAACGTGCAGTTAAGCCCGGCGTGGCAATACGTTTACCGGGTACTTAACCAGGGGGATACACGGACGCTGACGGAAAAGTTGCTGGGCAGTATTTCCTACCGCAACGTACCCGCCCAGTTAGACGCTGAAATCGTTACCGGTCTATACGGCAGTACCATCAATAGTTCTATCTCAAAACTGGAAGAATTTTATCGTAACCAGTATGCTTACTTCTTAAAATACGGCCTGAAACTGCGTGAGCGGGACGAATTTGAACTGTCGCCGGCCAATACCGGGGAATTCTTCCACGCTGCCATGGATCACTTAATGAAGCGGGTCAACGCGGAAAAGATTGATTTGGCGGATCTGGATGAGCAGCAGATCAACGAGTTGATCGATGACATTACCGGTCAGATCCTGAACGACCCTAAGAACTTGCAGTACGCGATTTTGAATAGCAGTCACCGAATGGCGTTCATCAAGAAACAGCTGATCGGCGTTGTCCGGCAAATGGCAGTGACGTTTCATAAACAGAGCCAGTACACACCAGTGCGTGCCCGGAAGACGGAAGTTTTATTCGGTCATATCGGCGCGGAAGACGGTTTACCGCCGCTGGTATTTGACTTGCCAAAGAAGAAGCAGATCCGTGTCCGCGGCAAGATCGACCGCATTGATACGCTGAAACTACCGAATAACCAGTACATCGGCATCGTGGATTATAAGTCCAGTGAACACACGGTTAAGTTCAACGATATTTATGAAGGCATTGCCATGCAGATGATGACTTATCTAGACGTGGTTCAGCAAAACATGGGCTTAATTGCCGATGACCCGGATGCTCAGTTGGCGGGTGCGCTCTATTTGCACTTGCAAAATCCGCGGTTAAAGCCGAGTGATATTAAAACGGATGTTTCTAGCGCCTTGCTAGCGAAAGAACGCTACGAAGGGGTGCTGGTCGCAGACGATGACCTGCTTCACGGACTGGAACCGAAGCTTTCAGTCAGCGAAGCGGCCAAGGTCTTTCCGTTTAAATTCAAGAAGGACGGCTCAGCTTCAAAATCCAATTCGATCATTACTATGGCTCAACTGGAAAACCTGTTGAAATACACTGAGATGAAAATTACTGAAGCGGGGGATAGTATTTTCAGCGGTCAGGTTGATATCAACCCGTATAAACCGCTGAGCGGGCCAACGGCCATGACCAATTCACCGTATACCGCGATTATGCAGTTTGATCCAATGCTGCCGGAGAACAGTTACCGGCTGCAGTCGGCACCGTCTAAGGCTGACGAGATCTTACGACAAATTAAAGAGGAGGTCGAACGCCGTGAAGTACACTAAGAGTCAGCAACAAGTATTAGACACTCACCAAACGAATTTGCTGGTATCAGCCTCCGCTGGTTCCGGTAAAACGCGGGTTTTGGTGGATCGCGTTATCAATATGATCCTGGCCCATGAGAGTCTGGAAAACCTCCTCATCGTGACCTTCACGCGGGCCGCGGCGGCGGAAATGAAGGACCGGATCGAAACGGCCCTTAGACAGCAGATCAGTCAAGCCGACGCTAGCGAACAGCGTTACCTATCCCGCCAGTTAGCGGTTTTGCCAGTAGCTGATATTAGTACGCTGGATGCCTTTTGTCAGCGAATCGTGGAGCGGTATTATTATTTGATCGATTTGGATCCCGTTTTTCGGATCCTCGGTGACCAGTCGGAAAGTGCGCTGCTGCAAGATGAAGTTTGGAACGATGTTCGTGAACAGCTATACCAAGATGATGAAGACGGTGCCTTTAAACGGCTAGCGACCAATTTTTCAAGTGACCGCAGCGATGATGGCCTCACGGATAAAGTGATGCAGGTGTTCCAATTCATGGGCGCTAAACCGGATCCCGAGACGTGGCTAAAAACGTTAGCTGAGCCCTATCAGGTTGATGGTCCCTTAATGGCCAGCCAAATCGTGCAGGAACAGCTTTTACCGTTGATCCAACAGCAACTAGATACGGCAAAACAGGAGCTGCAACAGGGCCGGGAACTCGCAGCAAACGCTGGGATCGATAAAGCCGTCGCGTATATGGACAGCTTATTGTCGCCGTTGTCGGAGTTCCATATGGATGAACTTTCATGGGATGGTTTGCGACTAGGGCTCAATGAATTTCCGTGGGGGCGGCTGCCTAGCATTGGTAAAAAGGCAGCTGAATACGACGATTATCAGGCAATTAAAGAAACGTACGTGACGCACCGGGATAACGCTAAGGATGCGCTTGAAACGGCGGCTAAACTGATGCCGTTACCCGAAGCAGAAACCACTGAAGCGATGAAGAACAGTCAGGGAATTGTGGCTGAATTAGCAGCGGTGGTACAAAAATTTGCCACTGCCTATGACGCGGAAAAACGTCGCCGGCACGTGTGGGAGTTCAGTGATATCGAACACTTTGCGCTGCAGATACTGCAGACTAAATCGCCGGAAGCCGTGGCGGTTCAAAAACAGCTTTCCCAGGATTACCACGAAATTATGGTGGACGAATACCAAGACACGAATGAATTGCAGGAAGCTATCGTGACCACCTTAGCGCATGAGCATCCCGGCAACCTGTTCATGGTGGGGGATATTAAGCAGTCGATTTACCGGTTTAGGTTGGCGGAACCCAAGCTGTTTATTGATAAATTCAATCGGTACCAAGAAGACCCGGCAGCTGGTAGGGAAATTACCTTAGCAGAAAACTTCCGGTCCATGAAAAACGTCGATGATTTTACCAACTTAATTTTTACCCAGATCATGGATGAACAGCTGGGTCAGATCAAATACGCCGGGTCAGCTAAACTGGTTTACGGTGCTAGTTATCCGGATACGCTGCCAAACGTGGCTTCCTTGATGATTTACGATACTGAAGCCCCAACCACAGCTGAAGCGGATGAGGTTCCGGACGGCGATGAAGGACAGGTCACGCTGATCGCTCAAAAGATTCGCGAACTGCTGGCGCAGGATACCCAGATCTGGGATCGCTCCAACCAGGCAATGCGGCCACTGAAATACCAGGATATTGCCATTATTGCTTCAACTAAAAAGAATAATTTGGAGATTCAAGACCAGTTTGGCCGAGCCGATATTCCGGTGCAGATCAACGATGCGCAATCTTACTTTAAAACTACGGAAGTCCAGATCATGATGTCAATGCTGAAGCTCATTGATAATCCGTATCAGGACATTCCGTTGGCTGCGGTTTTGCGGTCACCGATCGTGGGGTTGAATGAAAATGAATTAGCCTATTTAAGAATCACTGATAAGACGGATGACTACTATTCAGCACTCCTGCATTTTGCCCATGCCTACCACACCGAATACGCGGGGAATCAGTACGCTGATGAACTTTATCCCAAGATCCAGAAGTTCTTGGAACAGCTGAATCAGTTTCAAACAACCGCCCGCCAAAAACAGCTGGCAACTTTGATTTGGCAAATTTATCAAACTACCGGGTTCCTGGACTACGTTGCTGGGATGCCAGCGGGACCGCAGCGGCAGGCAAATCTGCACGCCCTGTATGAGCGGGCAGCCGACTACGAGCAAAACGGGTTCAAGGGGCTGTTTCAATTCGTGCGGTTTATCGAACGAATGCAGAAAAATGACCACGACCTGGCGGAAGCCAAAACCAGGGCGACTGAAAATGCCGTTCAAGTGATGACGATTCACGGCAGTAAAGGCCTGGAATTTCCCGTGGTGTTCTTACTAAATGCTTCAAAGAAATTCAACCTCCAGGACCTCACAGACCGTGCCATCCTGAATAACCAGCTCGGGATCGGGATTGACTATTTCGACCCAGAAAAGCGGGTCACGGCACCGACTTTACCAAAGCTGGTGATTCAAGCAGCCACCCGTAAGGAAGCGCTGGCTGAGGAAATGCGTAAACTATACGTGGCGTTGACCCGTGCCGAACAGCGGTTATACATTGTGGCTGCCTGCAAGGGTCAAAGCAGTCTGCTAACACGGTGGAGTGCTGCTAATCATGATGACTCGCTGGTCTTGAACGCTAATTTAAGGGAAAAAACGCACAACTTCTTAGACTGGATCGGCTTAGCGCTGATGCGTCACCCGAAGTTTAAACTAAATCCAGAAAAGAAGGTTTTACCCGCTTTAAAAGAGGATGATACCCAGTTTGAGGTTAATTTCTATTCGGCCGATGACTTGATTGGAATGGGACCGCGTCTGAAAGCCGAAACGGGTGATAAATGGCTTCAGGATCTTAAGAAACAAGCCGCCGCGTCAGATTATGCCGAAGTTAACGTGGATGAAATCGACCAGTTAATGAACTTTAGTTATCAGCACCAGGCTGAGACCCAGACGACCGCTTACCAGTCGGTGTCGGAAATTAAACGGCTGTTTGAAGATCCGGACTTAAAGCAGTTAGGCGATTTTCAGCCAAACTGGCAGACGGCTCAAGGCGGTAACCGGTTTGTGACGCATGAACTTGCCCAGCCCGCGTTTATGCAAACGATCAATGAACCAACTGCCGCTGAAGTTGGGACGGCGACCCACTTAATTTTTCAGGAATTAGATCTGTCTCAGCCAGTTGACCTCAGCGCGGTTCAGGCGGTTATCAATCGGTTAGTTGACCAAAAAGTGATGCAGCGGCCGGTGGCAGACCGGATCAAACAGGAACAAGTCGTCAACTTTTTTGCCAGCGAGTTTGGCCAGACTATCTTGCAGCACCGGGATAGTTTGAAACGCGAAACACCGTTCTCACTGTTACTGCCAGCTAAAGCCGCGTTTGCGACGGTCGAGGATGAAACGGCCAAGATCTTGATTCACGGGATCATTGACGGTTATTTTGTTACCGAAGAGGGGGTTACCCTGTTTGATTACAAGACGGATCATTCGCAGCCGACAGCAGCTGGTATTGAAAAAGTGAAGCACCGTTATGAAGGCCAGCTGAGGCTATACGCGTTAGCACTGGAAAAGATGCTGCACCAGCCAGTCAAGCACCAGTACCTGTACCTGTTATCGATCGACCAACTGGTCCGCGTCTAGGCATTTGTAACGGTTATGTAGTGAAAATTTAATTTTTCTTAAGATACTGATTTAAACCAATTTCAGCTGAATAGCTAACAGCCCCTACCACAGTGCGATAAAGCCACCTTTGGTAGGGGCTGTTGCTTGTTTAAGGGGAATTTGTAGAAAATGCTTTAAAATCGCTGATAAAGCCAATGTTAGCTGATGGTGAGTTTGTTTTCATTACGGCTATCATGGCATAATAAAGGTATTAAATTAGATAACTGGAGAGAATCGTTTTGAGAAAAATTTATGAAAAGCTCCCAGTGTGGCTTATTTATACAATCATTTTTACTTTAATTACGCTTTGTACGTTTGGTTCCCTGCGTTTCATGGGTTTAACCAATATTTGGCGGATGGATGGCATTGCCCAGCACTATCCGATATTGGCGCAGTTTTACCGTATCCTGCATGGGACAGCCCATCAGTCCCTATTTAGCTGGTCTTGGAACCTGGGCTTGGGTGCTGACCAGATGACCACGTTTGCCTACTACGTCGTGGGTGATCCGTTTAGCTATTTGATCGCGCTGTTTCCCGCTAGCCAGCTGCAATTAGGTTATCTGCTGCTGACCATTTTACGGCTATACGCAGTGGGATTAGCCTTCCTGGTGTTTGCTAAGCAGCTGCAATTGAAGCGGGGCGGTCGTTTAATTGGGACATTGGTCTATACGTTTACCAGCCTTTCCTTCTACGTTTCGTTTCACCACCCGTTTTTTCTCTTGCCGCTGATTTTCTTCCCGCTGCTTTGCGCGGCAGTTGATAAAATCTATCACGGCCAGTCGTTTCTGTGGCTGGTGGCGATCACGGCAGTGGTTTTGATCAGTAACGTTTACTTTGCCTACCTGCTTGGGATCGGTTCGCTGTTTTTTGCTGTGATTCGCTATTTTGATTTGAAACGGAAAGGGGAATTAGTCCGTTCGTTCCCCAAATCGTGCGGTTATTTCGGGCTGACCGTTGTTATGGCGCTATTGATCGCGGCAATGGTGCTGTTGCCAAATATTGACGCAACGTTAAATTCTTCCAGGTCTTCCGGCGCTTCTATTTTCGCGAATGGACTGAAGCTTTATCCCGGGATCTACTATCTGAAATTACCGAATGCACTGCTGGATTCCACCGCGGGTCGGCTCTATTGGGCGGTTATGGGGACCAGTGGCCTCTCACTGCTGGCCATGATGTGGACTTTGCGGCACTTCAAAAAATATTTCATGTTAAACGTCACTTTGATCCTGATTTTAGTTGGCATGCTGCTGCCCCAATTCGCGGCTGTCATGAACGTCATGAGTACGCCATCAAACCGGTGGTTATTACTGGCACAGCTGGTATTTGCCTTAACGGCAGGGATCTTTGTTGATCATTTGAATGAACTGGTGCCGGCGGACTTTAAGTGGCTTCTTTCTGGCACGGTGATCTTTCTGGCACTGTGTTGGGCCGGTAACGGTTTTCTGTTCAAACTAAGTGCGCACCGGCTTATCATTTACGGTATTTATTTACTCTTCTTGCTAGTGATTGCTGCTGGTCTGATCTTTGGGTTCAAAGGCGTCCGGTTCCGTTTGACGTTACTGTCGTTAGTGATCGTTAATTTGATTAGTCTCGGTCTGGGATTATATAGCAGTAACTATAATCTTACGCTGCGAAGGGATGAACTAAGCCGCGGCACCGGTGATCACTGGATGAAAGCCTACTACGATTACGCGGATCGCTATTTAAAGCAGCACGACCGCTCATTTTATCGCACGGCCACGACGTCGAACTATTATCACCCGCACAACATCCCACAAACCATGCAAACAGTGGGGAACAATATTCCGATGCTGCTGGATACGCATACGATTGGTTCATACTTTTCGGTTCAAAACAAGGCAGTCAACGACTTTAACAAAACACTGCAGAATAGTGAAAACACGATGAATAATCCAACCAGTAACGTGGATAATCGCACTACGATGTCTTCGTTACTCAACGTTAAGTACTTATTCGTCCGTGCCAATCAAGTGGGGAAAGCTAAGGTACCTTACGGGTTTAAGATCGTTAGGAATAAACAGGGCAAGCCAAAGCTATTTTCAAACCGGTTGGTCTATATGCTAGACAACCAAAGCGGGACGGCCCTTTATCGTAATCAGTATGCCTTACCGCTGGCCTACACGCAGACTCAGCAACTGGATCGGAACGCGTTTTTGAAGCTGTCTGCTAATGACCGCGAACAAGCGCTTTTAGATGGGACGCTAACTGCCCACCGGCTGCCCGGCGTCAGGACGGTCAAGGCTGGGACGGTGACCAAACCGGTTGCTTACTCGGTTAAAATGCACTATCAGCCGTTCACCACGGTCGCTCAGGCCATGGCTTATCGGCTTAAGCACGATACTAGCGAATCAGTTACAGGAAAAATTAAGGCCAAGAAGTTAACGCCTAAACAGGTTAAAAGAAACAACAATAAGGCTAAAATTTCAAAACCTAGTCAAGCAGTTATGAAGTTACTTCAACAAAATAGGGGCATTGTTGAGCAGAATAACCAGGCTAACCGTTACGGCTTGAAGGAACTGACTAGTGATAAATTGGGTCAAAATGCCGATTACACGGTTACCCTGAAAAACCCCTCAGCTTACAAGAATTGTGAACTGTACATGGAATTTGATGGCATCAGGGCACAATTTCCTTCAATCAGTGATCGCCTGAATAACACAGCCAACCGTTCCTTCATGGCCAACGTCCCGTTTTCACCGGGGATCAGGTTAAACGATTGGCGTGATTTCACCAAGAAGCAGAACTTTGACGCGTTTAATCTGGTTGTTAAGTCACCTAACCGCAAGGAAATCGTTCAGCAATTGCCGATCGATAATATGTCGGACTATGAAAAGAAAAACCAAACTCTGGTTAATTTGGGCTACTCTAAGCAAGCCCGTAAAACGATCAAGGTTTCATTTACCAAGGCTAAACGCCTAAGTTTCAAACGGGTTCGGATCATCGCCGTACCGTTTGATCAGAATTACCGTCAAAAAACGACCCAACTTCAAAACCAGACGCTTAAGCAGCTTAGGGTCACGAATAACCGGGTCTCGGGGGCAACGGATGAACCCCAGGCGAGTGTCTTAACGACTTCTATTCCTTACACCACGGGCTGGCAGCTCACGGTAGATGGCCATCACACGCCGATCCAGCAGGTTAATAATGGGTTTGTCGGTGCTAAGCTTCCGGCTGGCCGTCACCAGATTCGCTTAACTTACCAAACTCCCGGACTGTTAGCCGGGCGCTGGCTTTCAGCAGTTGGGCTGATACTGTTTGTCTTCGGCACTGCCGTGGAAGTCTGGCGGTGGTTAGGGCGTAAACAAGTAACGAAACACTAATTAGTGCAATTAAATCGGTAAAACAAAGGCCTGCTTTTTCAGTTGAAATGCTGAAAAAGCAGGCCTTTGTAACCTTATAATTGCTGTAAACTGATCAGGACGAACAACATGAAAACTGCCACAATGATCAGTGGTAACGTTGAATTTAACGTAATCCGGTGGTCATGACGAATGCTAACGATGATCACGCTCAGCAGAGCAATCAAACCAGCTGCATATAAAATCATTAATTTAAGCTGCACTGCAGTATCTGCAATGGTCATAAAGCCTCACCTCACTGACTACTTGATTAGTAACTGATAGGCGTAACGAATGGCATTATCTCGTTGCATATGGACGATACCACGATAGTCAAAACCGCAGCTGGTAATCACGTGACGCATTGCCTTGTTGTCTGGATGGGTATCAATACGGACATCCTTGAAACCCAGTAAACCAGAAATGGTAATGAGATCATTCATGAGGGTTTCCGACAAATGGTGTCCCCGAAAATCGCTGGCAACGGCAATTCTATGAATGGCAGTATAGTGGTCTTGGGTGTCATTGTCCCACTGACCGCCTTCAATTTTGAGGTAGTTGACGTCAATTCCCTGGTGCAGTGCAGCGGTTCCGGCAATCGCATTGTCGTAAATCAAAACGAAGGTAATACCGTCTTCGATATCTTGCTTCAGGATGGCCGGATTAGGATAGCCATCTTGCCACTGATCGATCTGCTGGTTTTTTAAGTAGGCTTGAGCGCCACTAATAATGGCCGTAATTGCGGGTAAGTCTGCTTGGGTAGCCCGCCTTAAATAGGTTGCTGGCATGGTTTGCCTCCTAATGAAATTAATGGCTTAAATTTTACTCCTTTTATTGCTTTTTAAAAAGGTCTAGCGCACTATAAAAATGATGGGAGCGGTTATTAGATGAAGTATGAAGATATCAGATTAGCAACGTTTATTGAACGGCCCAACCGGTTTATTGCCCATTGTCAGCTGGCGGATGAAACCGTGACGGTGCACGTCAAAAATACTGGCCGCAGTAAAGAACTCTTGGTACCCGGTACGCAGGTCGCCCTAAACTACCAGCCAAAAAAGACGCGGAAGACGGCTTATGACTTAGTTGCTGTTAATAAGCAGGGCCAGCACTGGATCAATATTGATAGTCAGCTACCGAACCAGTTAGTGAAGGAAGCTCAGCTGGCGGGACAGCTGCAGTTGCCGGATTTACCGGAGCTGAGTCAATTTAAACCAGAAACCGTCTACCATGATTCACGGCTGGATTTTTGGGGGCAAACACGATCAAGACAGGATCTGTGGATCGAAGTGAAGGGGGTCACTTTGGAGAACGATGGGGTAGCTGCTTTCCCAGACGCACCCACCGTACGCGCGGTAAAACACGTGCATGAGCTGACGCGAGCCGTTCAAGCGGGTGCGATAGCTTACCTGCTATTTGTGGTTCAATTGGATTACGCTCGAATCATGACCATTTACCGGCAACGGGCACCTAAATTGACCGCCGCGATTGAAACGGCGCAACAGGCTGGTGTTCACGTGGTGGCGTTGGACTGTCAGGTGACGCCAGATACGGTAGCGCTGAGACGACCAGTCCCCTTTGACCTGCACGCTCATTTTGAAGAAGCTAAGTAACGCGGTATGTAAAAGCCTCCTGATCAGCTAAGTGGTCAGGAGGCTTATTTAACTAACGATGCACGGAAAGGGCGATACCCATGCCGCCGCCGATACAAATTGCTGCCATACCGGATTCGAGTTGTTCATGCTGTAATTCGTGGACAAGCGTGGTGAGGATGCGGGCGCCGGATGCGCCTACGGGATGGCCTAACGCAATGGCACCACCGTTGACGTTCAGCCGGTCTTCAGGGATTTTGAGATCCCGGGAAACTGCTACTGACTGAGCCGCAAAAGCTTCATTTAACTCATAGCGGTCGAAATCAGTAACGGACTTTTGCTGTTTTGCTAATAGTTGGCTGATGGCGTAATAGGGGGCGTATCCCATGATACTTGGGTCGATGCCCACTTCTTGGTAACCATCTAGTACGGCCAGGTAGTCTAATCCGGCAGCATCGGCAGCTTCTTTAGACATTAAAACCAGCATACTGGCCCCATCGTTGAGACCGGCTGAGTTACCGGCAGTAACGGTACCATCCAGTTTGAAGGCCGGTTTTAGATGACTCAGTGCTTCCATTGAGGTATCAGGACGGATGGGTTCATCTTGGACCATTTGGCTGGCCGTCTTGCTAGCAATGGCGACTGGTACGATTTCGTCTTTAAACTTGCCTGCGTTGGTTGCGGCGAATGCCCGCTGGTGGGAGCGTAGCGAAAAGGCATCCTGATCAGTCCGGGACACGTGGTATTTTTCAGCCACGTTTTCGGCTGTGATGCCCATTAGGTCCTGTGTGAAGGCATCACGCAGTGCATCGTGTTCAATACCATCCAAGACTTTTTTTTCACCGTACTTGGTGCCGCGGCGCATATCAGGCAGCAGGTACGGGACGTTTGACATACTTTCGGTACCGCCAGCTAGAACGACATCGGCGTCCCCCATAATAATGGCAGACTGGGCAAGCCGAACCGCTTTAATCCCAGATCCGCAGACTTGGTTGATAGTCATCGCCGTACTGGTATCTGGCAACCCGCTGTTAAGGCTGATTTGGCGAGCAACGTTTTGACCGGAACCGGCTTGTAGCACGTTGCCAATGATGGCTTGTTTAATTGCTTTAGGTTGAATGTGTGCTTGGCGGATGGCCGCCTTAGCAGCTAACGTACCCAGCTGAACGGCTGAATAATGAGCTAACGTGCGTCCCATTTTCCCAATTGGGGTCCTGACCGCACTTAGGATAACGACTTCTTTCATGGTTAACTTCCTCTTTAAATTCAATGTACATCTGATAAGGATACATGATAATCGTTAAAATGTCTTTAGCTTTAATGTTGCTTTACCAGATTTTTAAGGGTTTGTATTATAGTAGAATCTTTCATATAATGATGAAACTTGATTAGGAGGTCGGTATTAATGAAACAATTCGATGATCAGTTAGATCAGTGGCTTGAACAAATTACGGAGGTGCCGCTGATTCATAATTTGCCGCAAGCCGATCAGCAAAATGTAACGTTGATCGATTCAATCGTGATTCAGGCAGCGATAGAAGGTTATGGTAAGCAGCCTGGTGAGTGGAATGAGGCGCTATTTGCAGACTTGTTTTTTAACCGGTTTGTGAGGTTGCTGGATGATAATGAAAAACAGCCACGGCTCTTTGGTTTAATTCCAACGGCGCTGATGGCGTTAATGGAAGTGGTACAGCCGGACCAGCAGCCGAAGCTGATGAATTGGATCAGAAAAAGCCACGATAAGCTGATTCACTTATATGATCCGGTGGCAGACAAGTTTTATGCCCAGCTTTCTGAAGCGATGAGGGTAGCTAACGTAGATATGAGCGATCAAAGCAAAGTTGCGGCTTTTACCCGGCAGTATTTACGCCAGCACCCAGAACAGGGTAGATCGCTTTTTACTAAAGGTATTTAACATGAGAAATAGATGTGGGGATGAATTGGTGCGTTTAATCCGGCAAAAGTAGGGATACGTAGGTGTTTTGATGAGCAAGCTAGTCAAAGTATTCGAAAAGTTAGTGTGAGTAACATTAAAAGTGAAAAATGGCGTTGACACAGATTGGTGTGGATGATATATTAGTTAAGTTGCTTCGCGAGGAAGACAAGAATTTATGAATATAAATAATTATAAATTCATGTTGACTTTCTTTCTACGAAGCGTTATATTAATTAAGTTGCTTGCGACAGATATCAAAATTCAAAATTATAAAATTTAAAATTTTGGTTGACAAGTTATAAGCGATGAGATATGATTATAAGGCTGGTTCATGTGAGTGATTCAGCTTGGTAGACCTTTGAAAACTGAACAAAGTTTTGTTTCACAAATGTGCAGGGTATATCAGTTTCGGCTGATATCAAATGTAATTTGCGAAGTCAATTTCGCT
>NZ_BCMI01000020.1 GCF_002217985.1 Secundilactobacillus pentosiphilus | reverse complement strand
CCCTGTTAAATATGCTTTAATAGCTATAATTTTAGTATCCCAGGAAATTTTAGTCATAGAAATACCCCCAAAGTTGTTTCCAACTTTGGGGGTACACGTCAGGGAACAACGCTCTTTTTATGCATACCTCTGTGATCTAACCCACTTAGATCACACTTTTTCATTTTAAAACACTATTTCAACCAATTTACTGCCCGATTCCCGTCCGGCTGAAGTCTGATAAGATCCGTCGGGTAAAGTTCTGTGCCTTGATTTTCAGGAAGAAACCCAGCAAGAACGTGACTACAAACATCAATATCAAAACGATCGCATCGATAAAGACGGACTGCATATTCGGCCCGCCGACAGCTTCGCGGAACCCGCCGACACTATACGCAAACGGTGCGAAACGGTAGGCGAAACGGTAAAACGCCGGATCAAGCTGTACGGGATACAGTGCACCAGAGCCCGCCAGTTGCAAGGCCACCAGGAAGATGACTCCCGCCTTCCCAAGGTTGCCGAAGCACGCGGCCAATCCGTAGACAATGGCCGTGAAGAGCAGTGAGGAAAGCACCCCGAAAAGCAGCATGATAAAGACGCTTTCCACCTGTACTCGCAGGAAAATAATCGAGCTGAAGATGATGATCATCGTTTGAATTAACGACAGTGTCCCGTACGTCAGCATTTTGCCGCAGAATTCCTCGTGAACGGACATGTTGTGGAACCGCCGTTGTTCCCGGGGAATCGTCGTGTGCAGGATCATGACCAGCATGGTACAGCCGATCCAGATCGATAGCGTGATGTAAGTCGGCAGGAAGGCTGATCCAAAACTGCCAACTCGATAGATGCTTTCGTTCTTAACGTTGAACAGCGAAACCAGCGTGTTACCCATGGTTTTCGGATTATTCTGCAACACCGTGATCACGCTGACGATATCATTATCACTGGTCAGTTTCAGCTGATTGGCAATGTTTTGAATATCGCCTTGATACGTGGTCAACTTGTTTTCCAGGTTCGAACTGCTCCGCGAAATCAGCTGGTTCCCCTGGATCGCGTTATCCAAATAATCCTCATTGATCCCCTTGGCCTGTTTCAACTCGCCTAAGATCGACTGTGATTTAGACACTGCCGAAATCAGACTGCCGCTAATGGCGTCCAAGTGGGTCTTAACGGAGCGGTTATACTGACCTAAAGCGGCGTTCATGCCCGCCGTAATGCGGTTAGCGTTATTAGCGGCGCTATTCAGGTCCCCCGTGGTCAAACGGCCTTGGCTGGCCAACGTTGACTTCAGTGAACGTAACTGCGACTTTTCGGCGTTTAGCAATGACACCACGTTGCCTAAAGAATCATTTAAACCGCTAATGGCTGATAAATGCGACTGGCCATTCACACTCTTCAGGAAGGACTGTAACGGCGTAACTTGCCCCTTCAGCAGATTGACCGATGAAATGGCGCGGTTCAGCATATCATTGACGGCGCGCTTATTAGTCGAATTAGCAGAGCGATTTAACTGCTTGATGTTGCTATTCAAACGGTTAGCGCTGGCCGTTGCACTATTCAGATTGGTTCCCAGACTATTAAAAGCCTTATTCACCGATCCTTGAACGCTATGCAGCGACGACATAGTGGCCGAATTGCTTTGCTGAAGCACGTCCACGTTCTGCGAGGCCGACATCACGGGCTTCAATCCCGTTAAAATTGCCTGCATGTTAGTCGATGTGTGGTTGATTTCGCCCAGTGCCCCCGTGGCGAGGTCCATGGAATCGCTTAGGGCAATAATCCAGTCCTTGAGTTCCAATATCTGCCCCTGCTGACTCTTAGCTTTGTCTCCCAGGACGTTAAGCTTCGAGAACAGGGTGATGTTAACGGTCTGCAAAAATTGGGTTTGAACTTTATTGACCAGGGTTTTAGCGGCTGTTTCGGTGATTTTACCGCCCATTGGGGCATCCCGGCTATTCGCTTTGTACACTAGCTTAGCCCGGTGCGGATCATCACCAGCGATACTCGTAAGTGAGGCGGAAAAGTTTTTGGGGATAATAATTTCCGCATAGTAACTGCCCTCTTTAAGCCGAGAATCCGCCTGTTTGGCCGAGGTAAACTGCCAGTCCAGCTGCCGATTCTTCTTCAGGGTCTGCACCACGGTGTCACCAACGTTGAGCTTTTGCCCCGCCATATTAGCGCCAGTATCGTTATTAACTACTGCTACGGGAATATTTTTTATTTCAGAAATATCGTAAGGGTTCCAAACCGCCCGAACGTTGATCAACGTGTAAAGGCTGGGCATAAAACACAGTGCTAGAATCGTCACCATCACTAGCGGTGACGAGATCATGGCCTTTAAATCACGTTGGTAAATTGCTTTAATGTTTTCCATTTAAACCATCCTTCTGTTGACTACGCTTTGGCCAAATGGTTAACTTGGCATACTGTTACACATTTTAGGGGACAAACTACCTGATTTCAAGCACTGGCAGAACTATACTGAACATCACTACAGTTTTGAGAAACAATACATTTTACACTAAATTGTACTAAAATATAACGGAATAAGCGATAAGCAAACGAATTAAATTTCGCTTTTACGCGGCTTTTACGCGCTGATTCCTCGCAAAATACAGGAAATTCACTCATTTGATGTTATACTAACTTCAAATTAAACGTTTGCGAGCATCCGTCAAACCATCATTTGTAACGGACGCTACTCGCTGATAACGTCATTAAATCAATAAGGAGTCTCCCTATAATGAAGAAAAGATTTTTAATCATCGCATTATTCGCAGGCCTGTTCACAGCTTTTGGTGTCAGCACGCCCGCTGCCGCTAAAAGTAAGAGTGCTAAGGTCCTCTCATCACGAACGCTGTCCAAGAAGCCCTATCACGCAGTCAGCGGCTACCTTTACACCAGCGCGCATTTAACGAAGAAGGCACATAACGCTGATAACTATCCGTTTACGGTATTCTATACTTACAAATCGGATACCGTACGCAAGGCTAACGGTAACAAAGCCGTTTACTACTATGTTCGTAACAGCAACGGCAAGGTAAAGGGCTGGATCTGGCGTGGTCATCTGGTCCGCGTTGTGGATACTCAAAAACAGCTAAGCCAAATCAACCAGCTGGTTGACTTGATCGATTCAACCTCCACGAAGACGCAAGGCCAAATTGAATCACTCCTCAAGTCAGTTAACAATGACACGACGCTACCAACACTGATCAATAATTTGACTGAACTGCAAAACCATTTAACCAACAATTCCGATATCGCTAAACTTGGTCAAATCATTTCACTGATTCAAAGCGACGTTTCTAACGGCATTAACTTTTTGTACAGCACCACGCAAACGTTACACAGTGCAAACTCAAATTTAATGACGCTCATCAGCAGCGTGCTAAAGTTGAGTCAAATAACTAATATCCATTAAAAGAGACTCTGATGTGCCCGAATTCAAAGGGTTTTCATCAGAGTCTCCTTATGTGCCTTGTAGGATTTAAACTTAGGCATATAATATAGGAACAATCTATCGTTTCAGTATGACGATCAAATCTATCTACCGGAGGACACTATGCGCAACGTTTTCAACCTGATAAAAAAAGACTTCTATAACATCTTTCATACCCGGTCGATTTGGGTGACCCTACTGGCGTTTGCCCTCATTCCAATGCTCTACGCGGTTCTAAACATTCAAGTTTCTTGGAACCCATACTCACCGAAAAACACCAGTCGGCTGCAGATTGCCGTAGTCAATAACGATGAAGGTGCCTCCTTGAAGAGCCGGCCATTTAACGTCGGTAACCAAGTCGTCAAGCAGCTGCACAAGAACCATCAGATTCACTGGATCTTCACCAACGATTGGTCGGCAAACAACGGTTTGGAAAATGGTAAATACTACGCCATTATCGAGATCCCTGATGATTTCTCATCGAAATTAACCACTTTTGCGACTTCAGATCCGCAAAAACCAACCATTGTCTATAAACAAAACGAAAAACTGAACCCCGCTGCCACCAAGATTATTGGTCAAGCACAGAACAGCCTCACGGATAACATCCGTCAAAACTTTATCAAAACCGCCAGTAAAACCGCGCTGCAAACGGCCAATAAAGCGGGGGCAACCATTGCCACAAAAAAGCCCGAGATCCTGCAGGTCCGCTCGTCTTTGACCGATGCCATCAGCACCATTAACAAGACCGAAAAGACCCTGAACGGTGTCAATCAAACGAACCGGAAGACCCAAGCCGCACTGCAAACGATGAAATCTGACTTACCAAAGATTTCGTCACAAATTGATGATTTGCAGTCTGTGGTCAATAATACTAAGGCGCTAAATAACGCAACCCAACAGCTTAATCACTCCTTGCAGTCCAACTTAGGCAGCGGTATCAACAGCCTGCAAACCCAAGGCACACGCCTGCAAAACCGTTTCAACGGTCTGCCATCCGGCCACGTTTCGTCAACCACGCTGCGCAGTACCAGCAGTTCGGCCACGTCACTGTTAAACGGGATTAATGATACGTTAAGCGATACCCTGCGCATGCTGGATATCATCAACAACTTTGTCCCGAATAACCGGACCAGCGCACTGATCAGTTCCGTTTCAAAGGCTAAACGAAGCGTTGACCGCCAGAAGTCATTGGTCAGTCAGCTTCGTGGCGCCCATTCCACTTCAAAGCAGCAGTCTCTGATCAGATCTCTGCAAGGTGCTTCTAATACGTTGAATACCGCGTTGGATACGGCCTACACCAACTTCAACTCAACCACCAGTCCCGCTCTAAACGGACTGAATAATTCGCTGAACGCTAATTTAAACGGCAACAGTCAGGTTGTGCAGTCCATGCGGTCGGTGATTCCCGAACTCCGGGCAATGGCTAATGCCGGATCGATCACGGCCTCGCAAACCAGTGACATCAATTCCCGCTTGGACAAGGTCAAGGGAACGCTGCAATCCTTAGATAAGCAGATGAGCTTCTTGAGCAGCCGAAACTTGGATAAATTGATCAAGCTGTTAGGTACTGATCCTAGTCTCTCATCGATCCTCTCATCGCCAATCAAACTGCAAACCAAAAAAATTTATCCAATGAAGAACTTCGGTTGGCAAGTGACGCCGTTTTACACCGTGCTGGCGCTGTGGGTCGGTATGCTGCTGATGTCAACAATTCTGGCCTGGGAATACATTTTACCAGACAACAAAAACGGTCTAGAACGGCCGAATGAATTGCAATCTTACCTTGGCAAACTGCCGCTCTACTTGGGCATGGGCTTCGCGCAAGCCAGTTTTGCCTGGCTGGGTGAAATCGTTCTGGGCGTTAGGCCGGTGCACTGGTTCTTGTTCCTGCTGGCGTTCTACGCGGCCAGCTTCACCTTTGCCGTCATTATGTTCAACCTCGTCTTTATGCTGGGAAACGCCGGAAAGGTGATCATCGTCTTAATGATGCTGATTCAGCTGTTCGGTACCGGTGGGATGTATCCTCTGGAAGTCGTGCCAAAGGACTTAGCGGCGTTGGCGCCGTTCATGCCGTTTACGTATGCGATGCAGCTCTTCAGGGAAGTGATGACGATACCGAACTGGTCGGTAATTGGCCACGATCTGCTGTGCTTGTTCCTGTTCGTCGTGTTCTTCACGCTGATTATGCCGCTGCGGCGCGTGTTCGAGAAGCTGGTCTTTCAAATGGAAAGTGATATGGCGAAGAGTAAGTTATAGAGTGCGGAAGCAGGCGGTTAGGGACTGGAGTCTAAGCCGCGGGCAACGAAAATCCCGGTTTTGGATTTTGGTTGCCCGCGGCTTAGATGCAAGTCCCTGCCTGCTGGAGCACGTTTCAGCAATGTAAAATTAAACTAGCAAAAAAGATCCCGCAATCTTCAGAGAAACTATCTGAAGATTGCGGGATCTTTTAATCACGTGAAACTAACGACTACCTCGCCCGATGATGATTTGCTTCCAGCCACTTAGCAATCTCCACCATAGTATCCTCATTATCCGGAGAATTGGTAATGGCTAAAACAAAATCATCCGCCTGATTAACCAGTGACAGCTCTTTAACTTGATACCCGTTCAAATGCAGAAAGTATAGAGCTGCCATAATCGCTGTTCGCTTATTACCATCAACAAAAACGTGCTTTTTGGTAATTTTTTGCAAGATAAAGGCCGCTTTAAGCCAAATAGTACGATACAGCTCATGGCCAAAAACAACTTGATCAGGCTGATTAATAATCACTTCTAACGCAGCTTCTGATTGGACGCCATAGTTAACACCGCCAACGGAAGTAACCGCATATTTGTTAATCTCTAAAAACTGATTTCGCGTCAAATACTTCATTGTTAACGATCCTTGAGTTTCTGTAATAGCGGCTGAAATTGATCCATAAACATGTGAATATCTTCAGTTTCCTCTTCCGTTAACTGCGACTTTACTCTTTTAAAAATGACGTTTCCGGCTTCATCAACGTACGGCTCGAATTCTGTATTTTGTGGCACTTTTAATTCAGCAGGGATCGTCAAAACCATCGCATTTCCCACTTTTCGACTTTTAACTGTCATCGTAAAAAACCTCCGCATATCATGTATACACACATTATATACGGAGGCTGCTGCTCAATCAATAAGATCGATTTTTAAACGTTTCGTTTATTAAAGACGTAATACCCAATCCCTAAAAAGATGGCGATATAAATGAAGTTGCCAAGCAGCATCTGCCATCCCTGCATATTCAGCAACGACTGATAATAACCAGGTCGCGCCATCATGCTTGGGTACAAGGTCATCGTAACCGGGTTCCACTTTGCCCAATCCCATTTTTGAATCAGGATCGTTAACAGCTGGGTCACGATATAAGCGGCAAAGTAGCCAATGATCCCGACTGAAACCGCTGCAGCGGAATTCCGAAATAAGTTTGCTAACAGAAATACCACACTCAGTAATAGCCAGAGGCTCACCAGGCTGGCCGCCGATATCGCTAGTCCCCTAGTAAAAATCGACATCCCATCGCCAGCACCCTGATGAATACTTAGCGTATGGTGAAACAGCATTGCCTTCAGCAGTAAGGCGATTCCAGTACTCATAACGTACCAATACAGGGTGTAAAAGAAAACTGCCAGCCACTTGCTGACTAAAATCTGCCCACGCGAATAACGCCGGTACAGTACTTGTTTCATCGTGCCGTACTGAAATTCCATGGTGATGATGGTCGCCGTCGCCGCAATCATATAGAAAATAATAATGGGTCGTGAAAAATACAGTGACTCAAACATGTTAGCCGGAACGAAGGTTTGCGGGTAAATGCGTGATAAAAAGGCGAATAAGATCTCAACGCCAACCAAAAATCCCGTACTGATCCAAGTACTGACTTTTCTTGTTAATTTAAAACTTTCTTGTCTCACTAAAGTCCACACTTTAAGCGCCCCTCCTATTCTGCCTCTTCTTCGGCTAATCTTTTCTTGATCCGGCTTTGTTTCAGAACTTCCAGCAATGAACTCTCTAAGTTACCTTCAAGTCGCTGAACGTCCAAGATATCAACGCCGCCCTCAACCAGCAGCCGTAAAATTTCCGGCATGGTGTTATCATCCTTGGCGATCACTTCCACCCGTGGATCGGGCGTCATCTCAAACTTGGCCTTTTTCAGCAGCTGACGGGCCTTATGATCATTGCTGGTCATTAACATGATGGTCTGTTTACCTTGTGAAGCTAGTAGCTCGTGCATCGTCGTCTGCTGAACGATACTGCCCTCATCAATAATCAGCAGATCCTGTGCCAGCCGTTGCAGTTCACTTAAAATATGCGAGGAAATGAGGAAAGTTGTCCCGCGCTGAGATTCGGTAATGATTAGATCCCGTAAGTCTTTGGTGGCCTGCGGATCTAAACCGTTCATCGGTTCATCGAGAATAACTAATTCTGGGAAGTTAACTAACGCTAAAGCGATGCCCAACTTCTGCTTCATCCCTAGCGAATAACCCCTGGCCTTGCGCTTAATATAGCTATCCATGTTTAGCTGTGAAATAATTTTTTGAATGTGAATCAATTGGTGGTCGCCATCCGCAAACAGTTGCAGATGATCCCAGCCGGTTAAGAACGGGTAAATACCGGGATATTCAATCAGTGCACCAACCTTCGACAGCGATTCGTGTTTCTGGGGCGTCACCGTTTCTCCCGCAATCTTGATACTGCCTGAGTCGTAATTAAACAGGCCCAGCATGGTTTTCATCAAGGTTGATTTTCCCGCACCGTTAGGGCCAACAAGTCCCACGATATGTCCCTTTTTCAAATCAAACGACACATCGTGCAGTACGTGCTTGTTGCCAAAACTTTTATTTAAATTTTGCACGGATAAAATACTGCTCATTTTTGCCTCCATACTCATGAATAGTGGTTTACTGGTATTTAATCATAATTTAAGGGGTCGGGGCAAGTCGCTCACTCACTTTGACCGTTAAAAGACACTACGTAAATTTTACTGAATCATAGGCAGTAATAGTGTGAATAACGCGAATCGTAAGGAATTTCTAACTCTAAAAGAAAATTTGAAATGATTGTTATTTTTAAGTTCAGTTTAAGTGGTGACTGGTCCCCTCTGTTTCAGAAAACATCTCCTACAACCTATAGACTGACAAATTTCTTGTTTGGTTTAAATATAGCATTCCGCTACGCCGGGCGGGCAGCTCATAGTGGGTCGTGGTGAAGCTAGCACTTGCGCTGCGCTTAGGGCGGATCTCCACCATCTCCCATGTCACTAAACTACCAAAGAACGGTAGTCAAGTGACATCGACACCATAATCTACCCGCCCGGCTCCGCTTCATTTTACATCCCTGATGTATCAACTGAACCAGGCGATTGCTGTCGCAAATACGACTACATTCTGGTTCAAGCACTTCAGTTAAGTTGGCGAATTTGCGTCAGCAACATAACTAACTGCTGCCTAAAAAGCAGCAATTCAAATGCAGTGGAGTGAAACAGGCAAATCGTGGTGCGAGTAGTAGTTAGTGAGTATACTTGGCTCACTTACTACTACGGGAGACGGAGGAAATCCTTTTTTCGGTGGGGTACCCGAAAAAATAGTTCCGGAGCGCCCCCACTACGAGTTGCCTGTTTCACGTAACGGAATGATACTTAATTCAACCTCACGTTAGGGTTATAATAGAGCCATTATACATTTCGTAAGGAGTCTTACCATGAACATCCATACCGGATCAGAACCCTGGAATCATGCTGCTGCACTCTACATCAGAATGACCGTTTTTGTCCTGGAACGCACCATTAAAATGCAAGATGAATTTGATGACAACGACGAAACTGATCGTGTTTACACCGTCATTTATACCGATGATGGCCAACCAGTCGCTACCGGGCGTTTTCAAACAATCGACAAAACAACCATGCGTCCAGGAAGAATTGCCACCATTAAAGACTACCGCGGTCAACACCTCGGTGCTAAGGTCATTTCAACACTGGAAGAGTACGGTCGCACCCACGGTTACGTTAAATCTGTCATCCACAGTGAAATGACGGCTAAGGGGTTTTATGAACGTCAAGGTTACCAAGTTTCTTCAGAACCCTACGAAGAAGACGGCGTTCCGGCCATCACGTTAACGAAGCAGTTATTATAACTGCTCTCGCATCAAACAGGCAATCACTGTTAAAGTCAAATGACTACTGGTTAAAGGCGGCTTTACAAATTAGAAACACGCTCAAGCTAAATTTTAGCCTTGAGCGTGTTTCTTTAATCTACCATTTAACTAAAATCTAGTTCAGATTTTGTGTTTGTTGTCCAAGTATGAACTGATCGATTCCCCGACCAACACCATCATGGTCATTGTCAGCGGTCAGGTAACGGGCAACTTGCTTCACGTTCGGTAACCCGTTAGCCATGACAATCGGCATGCCAACCAGTTTCAGCATGGGAATATCGTTAGGACCATCACCAAAAGCCGCTGTTTCATTTAAATCTAACTGTTCTCGCTGCGCAATGTAATTCACACCCCGCGATTTCTTAGCTGCACTAGCCGTGATATCCAGATAAATATCACTGGATTTTTGCATGGCCACCCCTGGAAGTTCAGCAGCTTGCAGGATTTTTACGATTCCGTTCATCACATCTAAGTTTAAGACGCAAAAGGTGATTTTGTAGATCGGTTCCGGATGACGCCAAAAGGTCTCCTGATCAAGTACCGTGGGTTTTTGCGGCATGTCTTCTTGAAAGAAGGCAATACCGTCGTCCATCCGGGTGACCTGCCAGCTGGTTAAGCCAAACAAGCTGATCCCCGTTTCTGGAAAGCTGGCTTCAACCAAGTCCACCACGCGTTTAACCACCTGACTGGGTACCGGCGCGTCTTCGATCACTTGCAGCTGTTCGTCCTTCGCCTGGTAAATCACCCCGCCGTTAAACCCGATCTGAGGCGCAGATAATTTTAACGTTTCAATGGCGTCCATCATCTGTCTGGGTGACCGCGCAGAAACCAGTGTAAACGGAATGCCCGCGTGTTGAATAGCAGTTTTATTGCCAGCTGACACCTTCCCATGCTGATTCAGTAGCGTGCCGTCCATATCGGAAAAAATGTGTTTGATCACGATTGATTTACCCCTTTTAATTCAGTTGACTCAGCCGAATACCGACTGAATGTACTATAACATAGTGTCATGTTTAGAGGTTAGATGCAACCGCTGCTGACTGACTATTCTACCGAGTGCGTCCTGTTTTGCCGGTGCGGCCGGTAGATTAACTGGTAAATCACCAGCATCACGAAGAAAACGACTAGCGAAACGATCATGGAAATACGGGTAGCCCCGTTGATCAGTAAGAACACTAACACACTGATGAAGAAAACCAGACTCAGCCAATCGGTCACCGGATAACCCGGCATCCGGAAAGTCGGCGCCCCGGCTGGATGAACGTGACGATAACGTAGGTGGCACCAGATCAAGATGACCCAGACCAGGACAAAGTTGATCGTTGACACACCGGAGATCAGGGTAAACACGCTGGCTGGCATTAAGTAGTTCAGGACCACAATGATCAGCAAGACCAGCGTGGAAAAATTCAGCGAGTTTGTTGGGACCCCGCTCTTATTGAGTGTCGCCAAGCTTTTCGGCGCGTTACCGCCCCAGCTCAGTGTATGCAGCGTCCGACTGGTGCTAAACAGGCAGCTGTTAGTAGCAGATAAGGCCGCGGTCAGCACCACGAAATTTAAGACCCCGGCGGCACCAGTGACCCCAATCCCAGCAAACACTTGGACAAACGGACTGGCAGTCGTGGTGATTTTATTCCATGGGTAAACACTCATTATGGCGATCATGGAACCAACGTAGAAGAGGCCGATCCGAATCGGCAAGCTATTGATGGCCTTGGGCAAGTTGGTTGCCGGATCATTCGTTTCACCCGCAGTCAGCCCTACCATTTCAATGCCGACAAAGGCGAAAACCACCATTTGAAACGCCATTAGGAAACCGTAGCCGCCAGTTGGAAAAAAGCCACCGTGACTAACTAAGTTACTAAAGGACGCTGCCTGACCATCAACCGGAGTATGCAGGATGGCCAGCGTGAAGCCGACAGCCACCAGGATAATAATGGCCGCCACTTTGATCAGTGAGAACCAGGATTCCATTTCTCCAAAGGCTTTAACGTTAATCCGGTTAGTGAAGTAGAGACAAACCAGGATCACAAACGGGGCGACCCACTGCGGTATCGATGGGAACCAAAACTTGATGTAGATCCCAGTGGCAGTCAGATCCGCCATGGCCAGACTGATCCAGCAGAACCAGTACAGCCAGCCGGTCACAAATTCCATCTGGTCACCCAGATATTGCCTCACAAAATCCAAGAAGGAGTGCTTAGTGGTATCCGACAGTAACAGTTCGCCAATGGCCCGCATCATAAAAAAGCAAAATAGGCCAACGATCAGGTACGCCAGAATAATTGACGGACCCGAGGTATGGATGGCGCTGCCAGAACCCAGAAACAAGCCGGTTCCGATAGCCCCACCGATGGCGATCATCTGAATGTGCCTGCTTTGCAACGAGCGCGATAACTTTTGATCTTGTTTTTTCATAACCAATTCCTTCCTGAACGCAAAAACGACGCCCCTTGGTGCCTCATTATCTGAGGACCAAGGGGCGTCGTAACGCTGTTCCACCCAAGTTCGCAGTTCATCTGAACTGCCTCTAATCGCTGATATTGGTTGCGCAACCAAGTGTTTCTGCCATTATAACGCTGCCGGGTTTCAGCCTATCCCAGTTCTCTGTGAAACGTTTTAATATTCTCATTATACTTTAATCTCATTAAATGGCAAGCTTTTTCTTGACCGTTGCGTTTAAAAATGCGTAGCGGCGGGAAAAGCTGTTACTTATTAACAATAAATTTAGCGTCTTTACCGCCATCAACCAGCAGCACGTTACCCGCCACAATGTTAGCCATGGCATCCCGTGCTTCAACCGTGGCATTGCCAACGTGAGGCGTTAAAATAACGTTCTTCAATGACTTGAAGCCGTCATCAACCTTTGGCTCCTTTTCGTAAACATCCAAAGCAGCACCAGCAATTTTACCAGACTTTAAAGCGTCTAGCAACGCTGCTTCATCGATAATGGGGCCACGACCGACGTTGATGATGCAAGCTGTCTGCTTCATTGCTTCGAAGGCATTGGCATCAAATTTATGCTGCGTAGCCGGCGTTTGAGGTGCATTGATCGTAATAAAATCGCTGGTTTTAATCAATTCATCTAATGGTTTGTAGGTCACTTTCATTGAGCGCTCTTCTGGATCCGACAAGCGGTTTGGCTTGTAGTACTGAACGTTCATACCCAGCGCGTTGGCCTTACGAGCGACATCGCTGCCGATGTTGCCAAGCCCAAAGATACCCAGCGTCTTCCCGGCAATTTCATGGCCTAAGAAATACAGCGGCGCCCAGCCAGGAAAGCCCTCGTGACGCATCTTGTGGTCGCCTTCAACGATCCGGTGGCTCAGCGCCAGCATCAGCCCAATCGTCACTTCAGCAACCGCGTTCGTGGACACGGCCGGTGTGTTAGTTACCGGAATGCCCTTTTTCTTAGCATAAGCAGTATCGATGTTGTTAAAGCCGGCCCCAAAGTTCGCAATTAGCTTCAGCTTTGGCGCAGCGTCAATAATTTCTTGATCCACCTTCGTTGACAGCGGTGTGATCAAAAAGTCGATATCGCTGACCTGTTTCAATAACTCATCGTGTGAGATCAAACCGTCGCCATCATAAACACCGACATCCAAACCAGCACTTTTCAGTTGTTGTGTTGCCACTTCTGGCAGCTGAGCTGATAAATAGACTTTACTCATAATTGAGGCCTCCCGTATTTTTTGTCACCGCTTTCATTATGGTCTAAATGAACTTAAAGTGCAATTTTACGGTATCGAGCGTTGAGCTCTGATTAGAGCTAGCAGATGCTCCAAGTTTAGGATATCTCCCCAATTGCTGTAACTGCAAAATGATTTTTGAAATGACCTTATTAGCTGCTTTCCGTCCAAAAGAATCCTCTAAATAAGCTTGTAATGTACATAAATCTGACGTTGCATCATTCGTGATAACAAGTTTGTATAACACTATTTCAACAGTTCCGCGGCAACCTCGTCCAGAGGCCGAGTACCACTTCTTTCGGCCTGTTTTAAGATTTGGGCTAACTGTTTACTTTTTTTGAACTTCTCAAAAGCTTCGTAATCAGCCAAATCAATGACAACATATTTGCCATAGCCGTTTTTAGTCAGAAAAACGGGATTATCAGGTTCAACTGTATCTAACACTTTTCCGTAATTTTTCAACTCTGAAACCGGCATGATATTCACCATAGTACTCAGTCCTTTCCAAGATTTAGTATATCATTATGGGACAAATCGTTCGAATAATTTATCCCATAACCTGTTAACTAAGGTCACATCAGTTAACTACGTGACTGATCTTAAAAAGGCTTGGGAATAATTCCAAGCCGCTTCACAAATCTACGCTTCTTTAACTCGTTCGATAAAGTTTTCAAAAATCGCAAACTCATCCACCTGTTCTTTGTACATCAGCTCTGGGTGCCACTGCACCGCCAAAATCAGTCTGCTATCCTTACTTTCAACAGCTTCTGCTACGCCGTCGCCAGCCTTAGCGGTCAGCTTTAGCTGTGGTGCTAACTTTCTAACCGCTTGATGGTGGTAACTATTGACCAGCACGTGCTGCTGCCCTTGAAAGATAGTCTGCAACATGGATCCTTCAGCAATATCGACATAGTGAGAACCTTGGTTATACGGTGCTTTTTGATGGTGCTGATAGGTCTGATGATCAATTTGTTTGGCAATGTCCTGATAAATGTCGCCACCCAGGGCGATATTCACGACTTGCGCACCACGGCAGATACCTAACATCGGTTTTCCAGCAGCTACTGCTAATTTAATCAGTTCAATTTCAGTAGCGTCCAATCGATCATCCGCCTCAGCCATTTCCGGCAAAGGTTCTTCCCCAAAGAAACGCGGCGCAACGTCCGGTCCGCCCGGCAGCAGGAGCCCATCAATCAAACGGCTATAGTTCGATGCTAAAGCCAGTTCGCGGGTAGGAATCAGCACCGGTATGCCACCGGCTTTGATGATTGCAGCGACCTCACCCTGATTAACAGTATGACGATACGAATCACCTACCAGCCGCCGTTCGGCTGGGATACCAATAATTGGTTTTGCCATGTTTACACCCCTATTTCATGTCATGCGATTTTGATGTGGATAGCTTAAAACCAACTCAGAAACTTGTCAATAGCTGTCATCACTGCATTTTTATTTAAAACGCAAAAAGGCCGTACCATAAGCGGTACGACCTTTGACCATTATTAAGCTTCCAGCATTGCTTTAACAACACCCGCAATATCATTACTTTGTGCAATCATTGAAATGACCGCTGATCCTGCTGCACCAGTCTTGATGACGTCACTTAGATCACCGACAGTGATACCGCCAATGGCAACGATTGGCCGCTTAGTTAATCCGACCAGCTGCTTAAGGCCATCAAGCCCAATCACTGGGTCAGCATCCGCCTTAGATCCCGTTGGGTGGATGGGGCCGCTGCCGTAATAATCAATACCGTCAATAGTGTTGGCCGCTTTCACTTCTGCCGCGTTCGAACAGGATAGACCAACGATCATCTGGTCGCCAACTTCATTTACCACCTGTTGGATTTTTTCATCCGATTGGCCCACGTGGATCCCATCGGCATTGACTTGTTTAGCCAACCCAACGTTATCATCCACAATGAAGGGAATCCCGGCCTGCGCACAGCGACCGCGTAATTTCATGGCCATGGCAGCCCGGTCAATGGGACTAAGTGTCGACGCTTGACCCTTATCCCGAAACTGGAAAGCGGTGATACCCGCTTCAATCGCAGTGTCCACGACAGTTTCGTACTGCCCTTCCGGCACATCTTGGGAACCGCAGACAAAGTAGGCTTTTAACATTTCTGGTTTAAATTTCATTTGACCGGATGCTCCTCTCCATATGCCCAATGGTTCAACGGACCGTGGCCGTGGCCGACTTGAATGGTATTTCGGATAGCGGCTTCCACGAAGTCCTTAGCGACCCGGATCGATGATTCAATGTCGTTGCCCTTGGCAATTTCTGCCGTCATGGCACTGGACAGCGTGTCACCGGTACCATGAGTTCGCACCGTGTCTACCCGCGGCGCGCTAAGCCAAAATTCCTTGCCGTTTTCCAACAGGACGTAATCGGTGACCTTGTCAGTATCGCCGTGACCGCCCTTGATCATCACGTTTTTAGCACCAGTTGCACGCAGCATTTTACCAGCCTCCTGCATGTCTGTGGGTGTTTTAATGTCCATATCAGTCAGTCTTTCAGCCTCTGGCAGGTTCGGCGTTACCACCGTAGCCAGCGGCAGCAGATCACGCTTAACCACATCGATCGCGTCGTCGGCCAGCAAAGCTGCGCCGCCTTTAGCAATCATGACGGGATCCACGATCAGCGGACCCAGGTCGTATTTTTTCAGGTTTTCAACGACGATCTCCACGTGCTCATCATCCGCCAGCATCCCCGTCTTGCAGGCCTTGATTGCTAAATCACCAGCCACTGAGGCAAACTGCTCATCGATCAGCTTCTTAGACAGGGCCGCAAAGTCCTGTACGCCAAGGGTGTTTTGCGCCGTAACGGCGACGATCACTGCCGCACTGAAAACGTGGCGTTCCTGCATGGTCTTTAAGTCAGCCATCACCCCGGCACCGCCGCCGGAATCAGTCCCCGCGATCGTTAACGTTTGTGGAAATGAATTAAGCTCCTCAACCAATTTAAATGTCACACCTTTCAGTCAAATTGTGCAATTTTTTCAATGTCAGCAACACTTGCCAAATGCAGTTCGTCCATCAAACGGGCTGCAAAGGTACCGGGCCGTTCTTCGTTCAACTGTTCAGCAACGATTTGGCCGATTGAGGCGAAGACCAGGCAGGCCGTTTGGGCAGCTTCGAAGTAATCACCATCACTGACCGCGCAGAAGGCACCCACAATACTGCTGAGCATGTCGCCAGAACCCACGTGCAACTGGAACAGCGGCGTACCGTTGAAGACGCGCGCAACGTGCTCCCCGTCGGTAATGACATCCGTTGCACCACTTAAGATGACCACACAGTTTTGCTTTTTCGCAGCGGCCTTAGCAACTTCCACCACGTCTTGATTGCCAGAACCAGCATCGATGCCCTTCGCATCCCAAGCAACGTCAGCCAGCGCCGCGATTTCACCGGCGTTGCCGCGAATCACGTCAACTTGAAACTGGTTCATGAGGTCCAAGGCCACCTTCTTACGGTAACTGATCGCACCAACGGCAACGGGGTCGATCACTAACGGCTTGTGCTGAGCGTTAGCAGCTTTACCCATAGCCAGAATATGATCTACTTGCGGCTTGGAAAAAGCACCCAGGTTCAAAGCAACAGCATTACTGATACCGACCATTTCGTCGGTTTCGCCAATTTCTTCAGACATAATCGGTGAAGCCCCGATAGCATTGATACCATTGGCCACATCTTGAACGGTCACAAAGTTAGAAATATTAAGAACAACGGGATTAGTTTGACGAATCTGATTCAGCAAATCGATTTTCATGGAAAAATCCTCCCAATTATATAAGTGCAAACAACAGTCAGACACTTAAAAAAGCCGGGCTCAACAAAACGTGAGCTCGACTCTTCACCAAAAATGGCCGAATTGAACACGTTCCTTCGCAAGTATGAACTTACAGGTTCAAAGGGATAGTGCAACCACATCTCAGCCCCAGCAAAATACTGGGACACCCCTCGTGTTGTTTGGGTTAATTGTAAAAGAAAAAGGGTGTGAAAGCAAGCGCTTAGAGACTGGAGCCTAAGGTGCTTTCGGCAAAAATCCCGGGCTTGGATTTATGGCGGAAGTGCCTTAGGTGCAAGTCTCTGCTTGCCGGAACCCGACTAGAAAAAGGGTGTGGAAGCAAGCGCTTAGAGAGCGAAATGTAACTGTGGGACAACGGAAATCCCGGGTTTGGATTTTGGTTGTCCCATGGTTACATGCAGCTCTCTGCTTGCTGGAACATAACTAGGCTACATAAAAGAAAAGAGCCCAGCCTCAACACGGCCAAGCTCTCACAAATGACATTTCTAAAACGGCACCGTATCCGGATCTTCCGCCAGCCCAAAAGCACCACGAAAACCATCAATGGTCTTCATATCTTCTTTGGCGATTTCAAAATCAAAAATATCGGTATTGGCTTGAATATAATTCTCATGTACCGACTTAGGCAGCGGCAGGAAGCCGTGCTGCAGGTGCCAGCGCAGTACTAACTGCGGGACGGATTTATGATATTTCGCGGCGATTTCTTTTAACCCATCGATCTGAAAAATTTTACCCGTTCCAAATGGACTATAAGCCTCAGATAAAATATCGTGGGCATCATTATAGTCAACCACACTAGGTTGCAGATCAGACGGATTCAGGAAAATTTGGTTAACCATTGGCGTGATCTTGGCCGTTTTTAGCAGAGCATCCAGGTGCTTTGGCCGGAAGTTGGAAACACCGATAGCCTTAACCAAACCTTCTTCATAAGCTTCTTCCATGGCCTTCCAGGTCTGCGCGTTCTTTTCTTCCCAGTTATCCCGAAAAGCTTGCGGGTTAGGCCAGTGAATCAAGAAAAGGTCAACGTATTGCAGACCTAGTTTTGATAATGACTCGCCAAGAGCTTGCTTCGTTTCTGCATAACCATGAGCGGAATTATCAAGTTTCGTGGTGACAAAAAGCTCGTCCCGTTTAATACCAGAATCGTGAATCGCACGGCCAACACTGGCTTCATTACCATAACCTTCAGCCGTATCAATGTGTCGGTACCCATCCTTTAATGCCGTCAGCACAGCTTGGTAGGCAATCTCACCATCTGGCGTCTGCCAAGTACCAAATCCAACAACCGGAATCTTAGTCCCGTTACTAAGCGTATAAGTATCCGTTAGTGCCATCTCAGGTCCTCCTTTAAATATCACATCAATCTTAACAAGATCGAGTTTACCGTTTTTACAAAGTTCAGCGCAAGGAATTTGCCCATTTGAAAACTGAAAAGCAGCTCGCTTACGATCAATCTACGACCGTCTAGTGAACTGCTTTTCAGAATGCGATTTTAAATTACCGGCGTTGCACTTAACCAGTCATATTGCAGTAATTGGTGAGTGCCCTTGGTTACCGGCAGCCAGATCTTAGCCTTGGCAATATCTTTCATGGTTTGCCAGAAGGACTGATCACTTTTAGCAACTGCACTCGGTTTAATTTGGATCATTTCATTATTTTCGGTTTTAGCAGTCATTTTAGACTCATTAACGTCCACTAATTGAACGGCAATGGTCTCAATCTTTGTGTTATCGAGCAACATTGATATCAATCCTTTCGAGAATTACACCTTTGATATTACGATTCTAAGAATACCAATCAAATATCTCGAAACTGTGAAGAAAGTATTGGGAAAAGGTTAAGAACTAAATTTATTCGGTGGTATTCAAATTTATCAGATAAATTTACTTTTTTTACTAAAACTTTAGCACCAGAAAGCGTATACTAATAGTTGATAAAGCGTTTACACAAGGAGGACTTATTTATGCAAATTACAGCTGATATTTTTGGTCAACACGACGGTCAAGATGTTTACCGCTACACCATTACCAACGCAGCAGGTAACTTTATTCAGGTCAGCGCACTGGGTGCCACTTGGACAAACTTCAACGTTAACAACCATCCAATAATCGGGCACTTTGACAACCTTTCTGATTATGAAGCCACTGCTACATGCTTAGGCAAGTCAATTGGTCGGGTAGCCGGCCGGATCACTAAAGCTAAAGCAACCATCGATGGTAAGGAATACCACTTCGATGCCAACGAAAACGATAATACCCTTCACGGCGGCCCACACGGTTTTGCCAACTTAGTTTGGCATGCTGAACAATCTGTTCGTGAACACGATGCCAGCGTGACTTTCTCACGCAACATTGCCAGTTCAGAAGATCACTTTCCTGGCGACCTGGACGCCCGCATCACTTACACCTTCACTGATGATAACGATGTAACGATCAACTTCAGTGCCGCATCAACGGCAACTACCTTGTTCAACCCAACCTGCCACATTTACTGGAACTTGACAGATGGCCAAAAGAATCTGGACGACCAGCTATTACAAATCAATAGTTCTCGTCGTTTGGACTTAGCCTCTGACAAAGTGCCAACGGGCAAGTTTACCGACCTTGCAGGTACCGGCTACGACTTCTCATCGGCCCGCGACGTGCCTAGCGCACTGGCTGACATCAAGTCACAGTACAACAAGGACGAAATCGATGATATTTACGTTGTTAAGGGCAGTGCAACTGAACCAATCGCCATTTTGAGCGACAAGTCCAGCAACCGTCACGTGGCCATTTACTCAGAACGTAACGGCCTCGTTGTTTACACCGCTAACCTATCTGACAACAGCAAGCCATTTAACGCCGTTGCCACTGAAGCTCAGACGTTACCAGATGCCATTAACCACGACGGCTTTGGTGATATCACACTGCACCCAGGCGACTTAAAGTCATACTCAATTAAATACCACTATTACGAAGAGTAATCTTATTTTTCGGTAATGAAAGGAGCGGTTCAGCTTGTGCTGGACCGCTCTTTTACGCTACAATACGGAAGACGTGAGAGATTACTAGACACTATATAGATAGGATAAAAATCATTGAAATCAAATCAACCGCAACATCGTTATCACAATTCAAATCAGCACCGGCCCCGACCGCACCAGCAAACTGGCGTACAAGTCACTTTAGGCCAACGGTTTCCGCTGACCATTAAACGTCTAGGCATCAATGGTGAAGGCATTGGCTACTTTAAACGCAAGTTAGTCTTCGTAAAAGGTGCCTTACCAAACGAAGTAATCGTAGCCGAAGTGACCGGGATCAAACCGTCATTTTTGACTGCTAAAGTTCACCGGCTCAAAGCACCTAGTTCAGATCGGGTTAAACCTCGTGATGATTACGCCGGTGAAGTCGGCGGCTTTGAACTGGAACACCTCGCTTACCCGGCACAATTGGCCTTCAAACGCGATGTGGTCCTGCAGTCGCTGGAAAAGTTCCAGCCAAAGGGCTACCGTAACTTCCAGTTAAAGCCCACGATTGGTATGGACAATCCGTACGCATACCGCAACAAGGCGCAGTTCCAAGTTCGGCGGGACGCTGACGGCCACGTGATCGCCGGCCTTTATCGCGAACGAAGCCATGACTTAGTTGATCTCAAGACCTGTTCCGTTCAAATGCCGGCTACCATGCGCGTCATGCGTGGCGTTGTCGACTTAATGGAAGCGCTAGACGTCAGCACCTACGATGAAAAAACGGGTACCGGCCTGGTGAGAACAGTTGTCGTCCGAGTAGCTGAAGGCACCGGTGAAGTTCAGGTCGTTTTCGTCACCGCTAAGGCACCCTTCCCGCAGGAAGCCGAAATGGTCGACCAGCTGCTGACGAAGTTTCCCGAAGTCGTTTCCATTATGCAAAACATCAATAACGATAAAACCTCACTGATTTGGGGCGAAAAAACGAAACTGCTAGCAGGTAAGCCGCAGATTCGAGAGGTACTCAACGGACTGCAGTTTAATTTATCCGCCCGGGCGTTCTTGCAACTAAACCCCTATCAGACCGTTCGTTTGTATGACGAAGCCCTGAAAGCACTGGCTTTATCCGACAACGAAACCGTCATCGATGCCTACTCCGGCGTCGGTACGATCGGCTTGTCCATTGCCCACGCGGCTAAAGAAGTCCGCGGAATGGACGTGATTGCTGACGCCGTGGACGACGCCAACGAAAACGCCCGGATCAACGGTATCGACAACGTCCGCTATGAAACGGGAACTGCTGAAACAATCATTCCCAAATGGCTCAATGAAGGCTTCACTCCGGACGCTTTGATTGTGGACCCGCCGCGAACCGGATTAGATGACGGTTTGATCAACGCCATTTTAAGTGCTAAGCCGAAAAAATTTGTCTACATTTCCTGCAACCCATCCACGCTGGCACGCGATCTTGTGAAACTCACCAAGCAGTATCACGTCGACTACATTCAATCCGTAGACATGATGCCGCAAACCGCTCGTTGCGAAGCCGTGGTGAAATTTACCCGGGCGTAGTGGTAGCCAAAAAGCACATTTAGGCTTATTATAATGGAATAAGTAGTTTGACCAATTTTGACTTTTAAAAGATCCAGTGTAGAAAAGAGGGTTTAAATGCAAAATCCATTTGGAAACGGCGGAAATGGCGATAACGATAATAATGAGGGGCCAAACGGTCTGCCAGTACCGCCTAACTATGCCACCGTTGTCAAAGAAGATAACGGTGATATCAGAATCGGTAAGGTTGGTTTCTCCTACACCACCTTTCTCTTCTCATTTCTCGTGCCCATTTTTCGGGGAGATTGGTACAATTTCTTATGCATGATCGGTGTTAACCTTGGTATCGTTTTGGGACTCTACTCCATTCACTTTACTTCGTTTCAAACATTCAATTTTGCTACCAGCATCCTTCAGTTTGCGCTAAGCTTTGTTTGGGGTTACCTGTACAACCTGATGTACTTCCGTCACTTGTTCAACCGTGGCTTTAAACCTGCTACTCAGCGATCAAAGGATCTGCTGGAAAAAAGCGGCTATTTACCTAAACCCAAAAAGAAATAAACAAAATAAGCATCAAGCAAACTCATTTGCTTGATGCTTATTTTTGGTTCCAGTATTGAACCGAAAGCTTATTAAAATTTTATCGTTTATCGATAAGGCCATCTGCTATACTAGTCCAAATAAAGACTAAATGGAGGCATTCCCATGCGAAAAGGAACCTGGTTTTTACGAATCTTGATCGGCGGTTTGGCATTATTAGCAATTGCGGCGGGCCTTATTCCGTTTCCTATTATGCTCCACGAAATGTTTGAACAAGCACCCCATGGCTTGACGATGATCATTGTCATCTTGGCAGTTGGCATTTATCTGGCAATCATTGGCTGTTTAGCAGCTGCCTTTTTTGCCGAGCAGCTGTTACAAATCATCGACCACAATCAGGCCTTCAGCACTCACGCAGTAATGTCTCTAACCCGTGTTAAATGGGCACTAGTACTGGTTACAACGGGGATTTGGCTGTGGCTGCCCTTCATCTATACAATCGCCCAGATGGACGATGCACCCGGTATGATGCTGATTGGCTTAGGTATTGCTACTATCCCGCTTATTTTAACCGTCTTTATAGCTATTTTAGCCCGTCTTTGGGATGCAGCCTTACGAATTAAAAACGAAAACGATCTAACGATTTAGGAGCACAAATGATGATTGAAATCACATTAGACGACCTATTAGTAAAACGCCACATGACTTTGACGCAGCTATCGGCAACTGTGAACATGACAATTGCCAATCTGTCAATCCTTAAAACTGGCAAGGCCAAAGCAATTCGCTTTTCCACGCTGGAGAAGATCTGTCACGCTCTGAATTGTCAGCCTGGCGACTTATTGCACTATCAATCGGATAACGAAAAGGACATGTGACCATGTGACATAAGTCGATATCGACAAGGATTTAATTTAATCTCTTAACTAAAACACATTTTAAAATTGGCTTTAGTTCATTACTTAAATATAGTCTTAACCTATTCCACAACTCAGGTTCCGGCCATATAACACCCAAAAACGTCATCCCGATAAAAAATCGGAATGACGTTTTTGGTGTTAAATTCTGAAATCTACCGAGTTATGTTACGGTCTTTTACTTAATGCTGTGGCTTAAACGCCCTGGTAGCCTGAATAGCAATCTTCCAGCCGTCATATAAACGCGCGCGCCGGTCCGCCGTCATTTGCGGCTTGAAGGTTCTGCCAGCGGCGTGGATTTTGCTGACTTCATCCAGGTCTTTCCAATAACCCACTGCTAAGCCGGCACAAATGGCAGCTCCCAGCGCAGTGGTTTCTTCATCACTGGAACGAACGATCGGCAAGTTCAAAATATCGGCTTGAAACTGCATCAAATAACGGTTACGTGACGCCCCGCCATCGGCTAAAATTTCCACTACCGGCATTTCAGTATCTTGACGCATCGTCTCAATAATGTCACGCGTCTGATAAGCAATGGATTGTAACGTGGCTTTTACAAAATCGCTCCGGTTAGTCCCGCGAGTCAGGCCGAAGACCGCACCGCGAGCATCCTGATCCCAGTAGGGTGCGCCCAACCCGTTAAAGGCAGGAACAACATAGACTTCATCATCATTGGTGGATTCCATGGCAACCTGCCTGGATTGCGGCACGTTATCAATGATCTTCATAGTTTCCTGCAACCAGTTCAGCGCGGTTCCCGCCACGAAAATCGATCCTTCAAGCGCATAAGTTAATTTACCATCTAAATCATAAGCAATGGTCGTCAACAGCTTATGGTCGGACAGCTGCGGCTGATCACCGGTATTCATCATGATGAAGGCCCCGTCACCATACGTGTTCTTGACTTCCCCGGGTTTGAAGGCCATTTGCCCGATCAAAGCGGCCTGCTGGTCACCGACTAGACCGCAAATTGGCACTTCAACGCCGTAAAACTGATAGTTTTTAGTCGTCCCATAAACTTCGGAGCACGAACGGATTTCCGGCAGCATTTGCTTCGGAATATTCATCATTTTCAGGATCTCGTCGTCCCACTTTAAATCATGAATGTTAAACATCATCGTTCGGCTGGCGTTGGTATAGTCGGTAATGTGCAGCTGCCCATCCGACAGCTTCCAGACCAGCCAGCTATCAATGGTGCCCATGAGTAATTCGCCCCTTTCAGCACGTTCTTGCGCACCCGATACATGGTCTAGTAACCAGCGCACCTTGGTAGCCGAGAAGTATGAATCGATCACTAAACCGGTATGTTCATGAATGAATTCGGAGTACCCATCCGTCACCATCTGTTTGGCGATCGGTGCCGTCTGCTTTGATAGCCAGCCAATGGCATGATAAATCGGCTGACCAGTTGCTTTATCCCAAATAACCGTAGTTTCACGTTGACTTGAGATCCCAATACCGTCAATGTATTCGGGATGAACCCCCGCATCGATTAGCGCGCTGGCGATCACTGACTGAACCGAATTCCAAATTTCATTAGCATCGACTTCAACCCAGCCATTGTGCGGATAGTATTGCGGAAACGACTTTTCGCTTTCAATCACTTTACGACCTGAATGGTCAAACAACATGGCCCGGGTCACAGAAGTCCCCTGATCGATTGCAAGTATATAATGTTCCGGCTGCTTCATTGCCATAACGATTCACTACCTCCAACTTTGTGATAAGTAAACGGTTTCAAAACTATTTTTACTGTATCACATTCACAAAGTTAATGTCATCAGTTATCACACAATCTCAGATAATTCTTAATTAAAACATCCCTTTCTCAGTTAACCGCTAACCGGGACAAAATAAAGCTTCGCACGGCTAAAACGATGCCGTACGAAGCTTTATCAACTTTAAAATTGACTATTTTTAACGTTTGATCACAACACGGAGATCAGCCTTTTTATCAGTGTTCGTTGGGTTGATTTCTTCTTTATAGTTGAAGTCAGCTTCTTGGAAGTATTTTTTGATCTCTTCATTGACTTTCTTGATGTCACGCGTGTCGTTATCCTGTTGCGTAATCAGCAGGGTGTATTCTTTAGCGTCTTCATCAACATCTTCAAATGCGTAGATTACATCTACCGTATTCAAAATTTCTTGAATCATTTGTCGTTCTGTCATTGCCATCATCATTTACCTCGTTTAATTTTAGTTACATAACTAATGTAACGCTATTTCAGAGGAATGTTAAATGTTTTAACAGAGGGTTGCTGATTGTATGGTAAAATTGGAAACAAGTTAGCCACCTGAAAAATCAGAATTTAAAGAAAGGGAGGAATCGCCTTGCGCCCGCGAATCGCACTGCCAGCTGATACCTTAGCTGAAGCAACTAACATTATTAACGAACGTAACGCCGCCTTCGCACCCCGTCCAGCCATTGAGGCCGTTGTTAAAGCCGGCGGTGTCCCCATTATTTTCCCCAGTGTGGACCCAGAAGACGTTACCGATTACATGGATCTGTTTGACGGTGTCGCGTTTCTTGGCGGCGCCGACGTCGATCCCACCTTTTACGGTGAAGAACCTCACGAAAAACTCGGAGTCACCTACCGGAAACGCGATTTATTTGAAATCGAGCTGCTTAAACAGGCCATCGCTAAAGGAAAAGCGATTTTAGGCATCTGCCGGGGGCTGCAGCTGATCAATACCGGTCTTGGCGGTACCGTCTATCAAGATCTCTCAGAAAATCCGGAGATTACTTTAAAACATAATCAGGAAGCTGCCGGCAATATGCCTTCCCATCACATCTCCGTTGATCCCAGCAGCCGCCTCTTCAAAATCACGGGTGCCCGGCCGTACGTTAACTCCCGGCACCACCAAGCCGTTAACAAACTGGCTGACAGCTTAAAGGTCACCGCCCGTGCCGACGACGGTGTTATCGAAGCCTGCGAGTCCATCGAAAACGATCAAATTCTAGCGGTGCAGTGGCACCCCGAGAACATGTACAAACACCATGTCGAATCCAAGGCCCTCTTCGCTGACTTGATTGCCCGCAGCCAAAAGGTAGCGAAACGTGATCGTCGGTAAAATGAACGTTGTGTTACCTCGCCCCCTTCTGAAAAGAGGGCTTTTTTAATACAGCAAACGGCACGGTCCCGATTTTATCTGGGAGCGTGCCGTTTCATTCGTTAACTTATTTAGCCTTGGCAGACGTATTCACCGGCAGCTCAACACCGGGAAGAAATTGCCAATCTTTTTGGTAAAATGACTGTTCCCAAAAGTCCCACTCAAACTCACAGCTTTCAAGGAAACTGCGCTTAACTTGATCAAGGCGTTCACGGCTGTATTTCGGCGCTTCACGGTCCAAAATGTCGAAAAACGGAAACTGCTCCGGCGTCTCATCTGCATCATCATCGTTCGCATATAATTCGATCCAAGGCGTAAACACGTTATCGGCGGTATTTTTACCCTGTTCAACTAACCGATCACCAATTTCACCATACGTCCACGGACATGGTGTCATAGCAGCGATGATATCGATCAGATCACCTGATTTCAGCGTTTCCAGCATATGATTCGTGTAGAGCTTAGTCGTAGGGGTCATGGGCTGTCCCTGCAGCGATGCATAAGACGTGCCGGCTACCTCGCAAAAGTTCTTGTGGGCCTCGGATTCACTATTTAAAAGAAAATCGATCTGCTGACTGATGATCTGCATATCTTCCCGCGACGTGCTCTTCAAAAGCGCCACCGCGTCAGAGTGCAGGAATTCGTTGAGGTAATTGTAATCCTGCGTGACATAGAACATAAGTGCCTGCTTGGATAACTTTCCATCACCAATTCCTTTCACGAAAGGATGTGCCATAATGTGATTCAAAACGGGCGTTCCTGCTTCAATCAGTTCTGTCGAAAAGGTCATAGGATATATCTCCTTTTATTTTTTTCAACATAGAAGCTAGGAACTCCCGTATTCTGAAAGTTCGTCATTATTTGATTGAATTGCTTCCCTTCGCTAGTACTAACTAGATCAGGTTTAAAGGGTATTTCTCAGCACAGGGCACCCCTAGCAGTATGTTACGGTGAGTATAGCATTTTTACGCGCTGATGAACATCTAAAAATTAACTGATCCGGGCAAATTATGCCGGAGCGTGCTAACCAATCAGCGCAAACCAAAACGGCCAGCATTACTGGCCGTTTTGGTTTAGCCATTTTTTAATCGTGTTAAAGACTTGCTTGCTTTCGGGCAGATCCGGCCACATGAGAAAATCGTGCAGCATATTGTTCATTTCATGCACATCAACTTGCGTACCATCAGCGTGTTCCAGCTTATCAGCCAGCTTTCGGTGATCTGGGAGCAGCAGCTCGGTGGCGCCGTACCAAAGAGAAATATGGCCTAGATGGTTCATATCACCATTGAGCGGACTGACTAACGGATCATCTAAGACTAAATTACCGGCGTAATTGGCCGCTACCTGACGCATGGCCTGCAGCGGCAATTCTGGATCAGCCTGACGGCGCTTCTCAATTTCCGGATCACGCATGGCTAAGTCTGACCATGGTGACACCAGCAATGTTGCGGACGGTATTGGTCGCTGCTTGGCACGCAATTGCTGTAAGAGGACCAGTGCTAAACCAGCGCCAGAAGAATCTCCCAGCCAGTAAAACTGGTCATCCGGATACTCCGCCCGCAGTTCTGCATAGGCCTCTAGGGATGCTGGTACCGTCACTTTAGCTGTGTTTTCCGGTGCCAACGGGAAGTCCAGCATGGTTGCCTTCGCGCCCATATGACCAGCAATTTCTTCCATCCACTGACGATGACTGTCCGTGGCAGGAACCGTATATGCACCGCCATGAAAAATGACCACGTGCTGATGGGTCGCTGCCCCAGGGGTAAGCGTTATTAACCGCGCCCTTTCCAATGGCACCATTTTCACTTGATCAGGGTACTTAAAATTATCGGGATCAAGATGATCCGTTCGGCGACTAGGATGCAAGAATCCCGTAGCCACCTGCTGCTTTAGCCGACTGCGTTTCGTTTTAAATAAGAGCCAATCACCGCGCACACTCATCTACTGATCATCCCTCCTGATTGCGAACCGTAAACCGCTGGCGTTGATGTTTAGGCGATTCAATTTCATCTAAGATTGCTAACGCCATGTTGCCGTTGGACAGCTCGGACTTGCCCTTTGCGTCCACCATGACTTGATCGGTACCTATCACGTATCCGTTAGTTGGGCCAGGGCCAAAGTTGCGTGAGGGTGAAACGGCAACCCAATCAACGTTATCGATCATTTGCAGGAATTCGTATTCGTAGGTTTGGTTAAGCGGAACGCCGATCCACTGATCATGATCCGGCATCGTCAGCAGCTGGTCAAGCAGCCGCTGACCATCAGGCAGCTTCAAACTGGCCGCACCAATAATGACGAACAACCGCGTTTTAGTATCACGCAAGTCGTGAACGAGTTTGGTCAGCAAGTCCAAATGCAAATAAGCTACTGGTGAACCCATCGGTACCGCAAACGCATCAACAACAACGTCAAACACTGTCAGATCAGCCTTGGTAAGGGCAAACGCATCCTTCACTAACAGCCGAGCATCATCGCCGAGGGCTTCGCGTCCCCGTTCTTCATTACGAACGATCGCTGTCGGCTCGTGACCACGCTTTTGCGCTTCTGCGTACACGGCCGAACCCGTTTTGCCATTACCGCCAATAATCCCGATTTTCATCATGATCACCTTCCTTTAATTGTCCTCAATACGGTCATTATAATGCTTTCGTTCACTTTAAAAAAGCAATTTGCCGAGCTGTATTGTCGCTCCCTTATCAACCGCCAGCAGCTTACGGATCAAAAGCTTTGACTATGAAATGGCCAATCATTTGCGTTACAATAATCATGCGCCTACACACAAACGAGGGGGATTTTTCATGCAGCATACTAATCAACGTGTCCTGACAATGGACCACGGCTATAATTTTCGAGACTTAGGCGGCTATCAGACTCGTGACGGTCAGACGGTGAAGTGGCAGCGCGTCATTCGAACTGGTACTTTGGCCTATTTGTCCGACCACGACCAGCAGGCACTGATCGATTACGGCATCAAGTTTGACATCGACTTTCGTTCCGATGGTGAAGTTGCTGAGGCCCCCGACCAGATTCCAAACACCATTCATTATCGCCACCTGCCCGTCTTTTCTGATGACAAAACGGATGCTTCTAAAACTCAAGCAGAACTAAATGCTGAACTGAAGGCACGCAAAAAAAACGGCTTTGATCACATGGTCGAAGTCTATCAAGAAATGGTGACTGAACCTCAGGCACAAGCAGCCTACCGCCAATTCTTTGGGTCGCTGCTCGGTAATACCGATAAAAAACACGGACTGCTTTTCCACTGCACTGCGGGCAAAGACCGTACCGGGATGGGTGCGACGTTCTTTCTATCGGCACTGGGTGTTCCGCAAAAAATCGTTAAGCAGGACTACCTATTAACAAATGACATTTTGTCCCCGCTGATTCAGGGACGGCTAACGAAGGCTAAAAACGAAGGCATCAGCGGCTCAATGTTAGCCACTATCAAAGCTCAAATGACGGTTTCCAGCGGTTATTTCGATGCTGCTATGGCCGCCATTGACCAGCATTATGGCTCTATGCCGCAATTTTTGAACGAAGCCCTGCAGCTATCTAACGAAGAAATCAACGATTTGAAAAAACTTTACTTAACGCACTAATGGAGGTTGGAAATTGAAAAAATCAGTCACACTTTGGCTGCCACTGGCAGCCGTCGCTACTGGTGCCCTGTACGTCAGCCACTACCTATTTAACATTGCCTTCAAACGGGTCAACTACGTTCCAGAAACTTCTAAGGAAAAACAAAAATACGCTCAGCAATACTATGACTACGTGGACTGGTTCAAAAACATTCCGCAGGAAACCTGGTACTTACACGAAAATAACCAGGAAAAACGGTTGGTTGCTACCTTCATTCAACACCCTGACCACCTGAAAAAAACGGTGGTCATTTCTCACGGTTATAAGGGTAACCGCGAAACCATGGCAAACTATGCCCAGATGTTTTACAACATGGGGTTCAACGTTTTACTGCCTGACGACCGCGCTCACGGGGAAAGTGCCGGCAAGTACATTAACTTCGGCTGGTTAGACCGGTTAGATTACCTCAGCTGGATCAATAAGCTCATCGACATTAAGGGAGAAGACGAAAAAATCCTGCTCTTCGGCGTCAGCATGGGCGGTGCCACCATGGAGATGCTGTCCGGAGAAAACCTGCCGACCCAGGTCAAAGCCATTATTGCCGACTGCGGTTACTCCAGCATCAAAGAAGAAATGACTTATCTACTAAAAGAACAGTATCATTTACCTGAATATCCCATCGAACCAATGGTCAGCACCATTAACCGCCGGCGATTAGGCTACTATCTGGGGGATGTTTCTTCCAAGGAACAGCTGAAGAAGAATCGCCGGCCGATCCTCTTTATTCATGGTGGGAAAGATAAGTACGTACCGGTTAAAATGGCCTACGAAAATTACCGCGCCACTAAAGCGCCCAAGCAGCTTTGGATCGTCAAAAACGCCACCCATGCTGAAAGCTTCTGGTATAATCCAGCGGCTTACCAGGCACGTGTCGCTTCGTTCTTAAAAACTTATTTTTAAGATAAGTAAATCTTCACGAATAACCCAACCGATGTTCACATTTTTGTCACATTTAGTTGGTATATTTATACCATAGCAAAGGCAACAAGCTATACCTCTTAATCTTAAGAGGGTACACTTCCTTGTTTCATCAGTTTCTCCCCCCCTAAGGAACTGATTGCATGCGGGATCCATCCTCCTCCCCTAGAATAGTGATCCCCTGCTCCTCTATTTATTTCCAATCCCCCCCTAGATTGGAAATCATATCCCTATTAAAAAACCAAACTCGTGTGAGTTTGGTTTTTTTGTGTGTTTTTTAACGGTAATTTGTCATTGGGGAGTGAAAATGGCTTAATTCTGCGATGCCAGCTTAAAGCAGTGCCCCATTTGAATCCCAAAGCTTATCAGGATTGATACTAAAACCCTATCTTTATATTGATTTTTCTTATGCAAACGCTTAATGTAAAAGATAATTAATCGGGGAGGGTTAATTATGGAAAAATGGTTAAAGTATCACTAGTGTTTGTGGGGACAAATGCTATTAATGCGCAAGTCCTAAAACTGACTTGGCATAGAAATTAGTCAATTGGAAAATTTAATTATCTTTTATGGGGGAAATATACAATGAAACTTAGACATATTGTTTTAGCAATCGTAGCCACCTTTGGGATCGCTACTGCCGCAACTTTTTCAAACACAGCTACAGCGCACGCTGCAAATCCAAACGCTGCTTACTACCATCTTTATAAAACAATTCCTTCGGTTTTGCACGGCACCTGGCGGCAAAAGGGCTGGAATCGAGGCTCTAAGCCAAAAACACAGTACACCTATACGATTAGAAAGAACTCTTATACGATGTACGTTAACTATCAAGGCAGCAAAAAGAAAACTAAGAAAATGACTTTTCCACTTAAAGATTTAGCCTATATTGATTATCGGTATTTGACAAAGGAATACGAGATCTCACCAAAGGGACCTCACAAGTATCTTGGCTACCTTTCCATCCTGTACCTTAAGCCAACTCACCATAACGGGAAGAAAGCACTTCTCTATACCTTTGATAACGACAAAACTTACTACTATTTGGTACACAAATAGACGCTTCTTCTGTAACTTTTGCTAGTTAATTTTTTTAAATTAGTTCTAGTCATTATTAAAAAACCAAACTCGTGTGAGTTTGGTTTTTTTGTTTTGTGTTTTTACCTAGCCAAATCGGGCTCCAGAAAGCAGAGAGCTGCATGTAAGGGACTAATAGCACAAATCCAAAACCGGGATTTATGCCATTAGTCCCTTACACTCCGCTCTCTAACCGCTTTCTTCCGCACCTTACTTTAATCCAATCCTCCCCAAAATCTCGTCCACCCTGCGAATATGATAATGATAATCAAACGCATCATCAATATCTTTCTTTGATAGATGGGACATAATGGTTTCGTTACCTTCCACCAGCGGGCGGAACTGGAGTTGCTCATCCCACGCCTTGGCCGTTAAGGGTTGGACTAAGTCGTAGGCAGCTTCCCTTGTTAGCCCGGCATCGATCAGTTTTAGCATGACCCGCTGACTGTAAATCAAACCATACGTCAACGTCATGTTATGCTTCATTCTGTCTGGGAAGACCGTCAGATTTTCAACGATACCAGCAAAGCGGTGCAGCATATAGTCTAATATGGTTGTCGTGTCTGGCAGAATGATTCGTTCTGCTGATGAATGGGAAATATCACGTTCATGCCATAAGGCAACGTCTTCATACGCGGTTTGGACGTGTCCCCGCAGTACCCGCGCCAAGCCGGTAATGTTCTCTGACCCGATTGGATTACGTTTATGCGGCATCGCCGAAGACCCCTTTTGGCCCTTGTTGAAATGCTCCTCAACTTCGTGGATTTCGGAACGTTGCAAGGCCCGGATCTCCGTCGCAAATTCTTCGAGACTGGTCCCAATTAACGCTAGCGTTGCAATATAGTGGGCGTGCAGATCTCGAGGTAGCACTTGACTGGTAATTTCTTGCGGACGAATCCCCAACTTTTCACACACGTATTTTTCGACATACGGCGGTACATTGGCAAACGTGCCAACCGCACCGCTGATCTTACCTGCTTCCACTTCATCCGCTGCTTCGTTAAAGCGTTTAATGTCCCGGTTAATTTCGGAATACCAGCGGGCCAGTTTAAGTCCAAAGGTGGTCGGCTCTGCTTGGACCCCATGAGTCCGGCCGATCATCACAGTATCCTTATATTTTAGTGCTTGTTTTCGGACGACTTCTTTAAAATGCAGCAAGTCTTGCCGCAAAAGTTCGTTGGCTTGTTTCAGACGGTAGCCCTGCGCCGTATCCACGACGTCAGTACTCGTCATGCCATAATGGATCCACTTGCGTTCCTCTCCCAGCGATTCAGAAACATCACGGGTAAACGCAACCACATCATGATGAGTAACCGCTTCGATTTCAGCAATTCGATCCTCGTTAAAAGTCGCCTTCGCGTTGATCTTATCAACGTCTTCTTGAGGGACAACTCCTAATTGAGCCCACGCTTCATCCACCGCAATTTCGACTTCCAACCAAGATTGATACTGATTATGAAGCGACCAAATTTTCGCCATTTCTGGGCGCGTATATCTTTCGAGCATTTTGATCCTCATTTCTGATTGATTTCATTAAAAGACGAACATTATTTGAAATTCAACACTGAATTTCCACCAAAATCATAACATAGTCCTAGCTGATTTGCATGATTAAATTAATGGTTTTTCTAACTTTTTCTATCTATAGCGCTCACGTTTTAGCTTCTTTCTATATTTCATGAACATTATTGCCAATGTTTTTAAATATTATTCGTGTTTTATCTTGATTTTCTGTTTCTTAATTGTTAACATATGAATTGCTGGGTTGTTCGCATTTATCTCGGCCTGGCAATTTATAGATATGAGGTGTTCTAATGTCATCTATAGTAGTAGTAGGAAGTCAATGGGGCGACGAAGGTAAGGGTAAAATCACCGACTTTCTGAGCAAGCAAGCTGATGTTGTGGCACGTTATCAAGGCGGCGACAACGCCGGCCATACCATTGTCTTTAAAGGTGAAACTTATAAGTTACACTTAATTCCATCTGGGATCTTCTACTCAGACAAGTTAAGTGTCATTGGTAACGGTGTTGTGCTTAACCCAAAGTCACTGGTTGAAGAACTCCATTACCTGCATGATCGCAACGTTTCAACGGATAATCTGCGAATTTCTAACCGGGCACACGTTATTTTGCCATACCACATCCTCATTGATCAATTACAAGAAGAAGCTAAGACGGCCAAAATCGGTACGACTAACAAGGGTATCGGCCCAGCTTACATGGATAAGGCTGAGCGAATCGGTATCCGGGTTGCTGATTTATTAGAAAAGGATACGTTTGAAGAAAAACTGCGTCAAAACCTTGAAGAAAAAAACGACATGATCACGAAGCTATATGATCATGAGCCGTTAAAATTTGAAGATATTTATGAACCATTCTATGAGTACGGTCAGGAAATTAAACGTTATGTGACCGATACTTCCGTCGTAATCAACGACGCCATCGATGCTGGCAAGCACGTTTTATTTGAAGGTGCCCAAGGTGTCATGCTGGACGTTGATCACGGGACTTACCCGTTTGTGACGAGTTCCAGTCCCGTTGCTGGCGGCGTTACGATTGGTAACGGCGTTGGGCCTTCTAAGATCGACGAAGTTGTCGGCGCCTGCAAAGCCTACACTTCCCGTGTGGGTGACGGTCCGTTCCCAACTGAATTAAACGGTGAAACCGGTAACTTCATCCGTGAAGCTGGCCACGAATACGGCACCGTTACTAAGCGCCCACGGCGAATCGGCTGGTTTGATTCCGTTGTGCTGCGCCACGCTAAACGAGTTTCTGGCTTGACTCACCTGTCTCTAAACTGCTTGGACGTACTGACCGGGCTAAAGACGTTGAAGATCGCGTCAGCCTATGAACTCGAAGGCGAAACAATTTACCATTATCCTGCCAGTTTGAAAGAACTTAAAAAATGCAAACCAATCTACGAAGAATTCCCTGGCTGGGACGACGATATTACCGGTGTTAAAAAGTTTGAAGATTTACCGATCAACGCCCAAAACTACGTTAAACGACTGTCCGAATTGGTCGGCGTAGACATCGCCACCTTCTCGGTCGGCCCAGACCGGACTCAAACCAACGTTTTGATTGATGCCTGGCAAGACACCGATGCAACTGTTAAAGCATAAGGGGTAATGTAATGATGAATAACCCAGAAGTATTTGACTATGAAGACATTCAACTGATCCCAAATAAATGCATTATTGAGAGCCGGTCCGAAGCCGATACTTCAGTCAAATTTGGTCCTAGAACATTTAAAATTCCGGTGGTGCCAGCCAATATGGAAACCGTGATCAACGATGACCTTGCCGTTTGGCTCGCCCAAAACGACTATTTCTACATCATGCATCGGTTTCAGCCGGAAAAAAGGCACGACTTTATTAAAATGATGCACAGTAAAGACCTGTTTGCCTCAATCAGCGTGGGGGTCAAACAGGAAGAACACGATTTCATTCAGGAATTAGCAGCTGCGGACGACGTACCAGAGTACATCACCATTGATATTGCTCACGGTCACGCCAACTCTGTGATCCGCATGATTCAGCACATCAAGAAGTACCTGTCTGACAGTTTCGTTATTGCTGGTAACGTGGGCACGCCTGAGGCCGTCCGTGAACTGGAAAACGCTGGTGCTGATGCGACTAAAGTCGGTATTGGTCCGGGAAAAGCCTGCATTACCAAGCTAAAAACCGGCTTTGGGACCGGTGGCTGGCAGCTGGCGGCTTTGAGGCTATGCTCCAAAGCCGCCAGCAAACCGCTTATCGCTGATGGCGGGATTCGTTATAACGGCGATATCGCCAAGTCGATCCGCTTTGGCGCCTCGATGGTGATGATTGGTTCGCTGATGGCCGGGCACGAACAATCTCCCGGTACTATGATCAAGATTGATGGTAAAGATTACAAACAATACTGGGGTTCGGCCTCTGAAACTCAAAAGGGCGCCTATCGGAACGTGGAAGGCAAGCAAATGCTCGTCCCCTACCGCGGCGACATTGCCGATACTCTGTCCGAAATGCAGCAAGACCTGCAAAGTTCAATTTCATACGCTGGTGGCAACAAGCTGATGGACATCCGCTTAGTTGACTACGTGGTGGTGAAGAATTCTGTATTAAATGGCGACTCGTATTAAATTCAAGCAAAAAACGTTCGGTAAATAATTACCGAACGTTTTTTGTTTAATGATGGTACTTTGCAACGACCAACTGGTTGTTTCTAAATTCAGCCAGGTAGACATCTTTAACACGTTCAACACCCTGTCGTCGAAGCGCTTCTTCTAACCATGCCTGATCTTTTCCCATCAGGTCAAGAACGTCCGGATCAACAGTTCCATCCGTGATCACCGGAAACTTAATGTTGGCATCGCCTTGATTGACGATCGTCAGCTGACCGCTTTGCTCCAATACTGCTCGTTTGACCGTGGTGACATCCGTCACACCAGCTGTTCTTAACTTTAAAGCAACTTCCTTGGCTGGTAGGTTGGCCCGCAAACAGTTATCCACTAAAATTTCGCCGTTTCGCACCACGGTCACAGGATCTCCGTTTAGAAATTTCTGCATCATTTGACTATGAATCGTGATATATCGCATCACTAAGATCAGTAATGACCAGATCAGTAAAATAATGACGAATTGAATCAGCGTAATGCTTGGATTATAGAGCACCCCGCCAACAATCCCACCTAAGACATAGTTTTGAATTTGGTCCATAGCTGAAGTCGGCGCTAAATTACTCTTCCCGGTCAGATTAATTAAAACGGTAATGAACAAAAAGCCAATCACTAATTTGATTAACACATCGCTGTAAGCAAACATTAGTATCCCCCCACCACTTTCAGTTTTGTTTTTGTGAATTGAACGTTAATTTTCTCGGTCATAAAACCGGACTGATCATCGTTATACAGCACGCGGTAATACTGATGATGCCGACTGTCCCTAACCAGCATCTGGTCGCTGGCCGTGGTCGTATTGGTCTGCAGATACTGAGGTGAAACGTGGTTTTGCTTGGCAATCCTGTTCAAAATGCCTAAAACATTACTACTATTATGTTGGCTGCTTTGCAGGCTCGAAAAGTTTTGAAACTGAAAGCTGATCAGCAGTAAGCTCGCCGTTAAAAAGATGACTAACAGATCCCGATACTTTACCGAGGTTCGATCCCGAAAATACTTGAAAAAAACCACTGCCGCTGCAATCAAAAGAAGCGTTAAAATTGCCAGTCTGATATAGCTCGTGGTGAAATTTTGATTTTTTAAATAGGTGTAAGTATAAAAGGTCATCGCAGACGCCTCCTCTTGCGTGAATGACAGTTGATAGCTAAATTTTAACATTTTGGTAAAGTTATCGAAGTATCGCACGAATAAGTTTGCAAAAAATACCAGTCGACAGCGTTCCCGTGTATAATTTAAGTTGATTAAAGGGTTTCATTTTGGGAGGAAATAAATATGCTAGTTAACCTATCTAAACGTGTTGCGCTGGTCGCACTGGGAACCGCCATCGGTTTTCTTGGCTTGGCAAGCGCCCAATCACCAGCACACGCTGATTCATTTAAAACCATTAGTAAGGCCCAGTACGTTAAAACTACTCGGGCAATGTATACCGGCGAATACCATTGGAAAAATGGTAAGCGCGGCAGTAAAATCATCACGCCAAAGGGAACGATTCTAGAAATTGAGGGTTTCAATACTCACGCTAATCCTGATGGATCACTCAAGAACTCCATTAGTCTTAGCCGTGGCGACCTGCACTATGACGCAGAGAAAAACATTGACGAAGTGGGCAAATGGCTCACCTTTCACCCAAGTGACTTCAAAGCTTACAAGCTTAAAGTACCCTATCGAACTCACATTTTAACCAGTGGTACCGGGTATACAACGAGTAACGCTAATCGCTACAAACCCGCTTTTCACATCACAATCGACGGCTACCTTGAATACTATAGTTCTGCGCTTCTCAAACAGCATCCAAACTATGATGCAGAGAACGTCGGCATTATAGGTGACCGCTCACACATTAAGTCGACATACAGTTATCCCGACTATATTAATCTCTTCAAGCCAACTGCTACCCGAAAGATTTCCTCATTCAAGGTTAAGGGCAATACCACTTATCTGTACTACTCAAAACCAATTAATGGCCTCACTGAAAAAAAGGTTTCAAGCCATAAATACCGTTTGACGATAACTAAAAACGGCGCCGCTCAGTACAAGCACTGGGGCGGGGGCGATGACGAAGACTTCACTAATGCCCAATGGCAACGCTACACGGTCGGCGGACATCCCTTCTTCGACGTCCTCTCCGTTGAAAACGGTGATTGATCAGCGGCTCAATAAACACTAAAGCAGACGGATAAAGGCTAATCACCTTTATCCGTCTGCTTTTTTACAGAAATAATTTACTTTTCCGCACTAGCCTGTGGCAGGTGCTTCAGCCCAATCCCAGTGTAACCGCTCAGAATTGAGAAAACCGGGGACAACAAGCTAAAGAAACAAAATGGCAAAAATGCCAGCGTGCTAACACCTAACGTACCAGCGGCAAAGGAGCTGGCAACCCCCCACGGAACCAGGTAATTAATAACCGTTCCACCGTCTTCTAGTACCCGGCTCAGTGCCAGGTTATCCAAACCGTGATCATTGAACGGTTTCTTGAACGCTTTCCCAGGTAAAATGGTCGACAGGTACTGCTCACCCACAAAGAGGTTAACGCCGATTCCGGCAAAAATGGCCGCCGTGACTAGGTCACCATCCCGGTGCAGCCTGGAGATCAACGGTTTCATGGCAATTTGAATCAAATCAAATTTCATCAGTAAGCCACCCAGTGAAAGGGTCATGAAGATCAGCGAAACGGTCCCCATCATAGACGAAATCCCGCCCCGGCTCAGTAACGCATCAACGGCTTGATTACCCGTATGGGAGACAAAGCCCGTCTCCATCATTTTAACTAGCGCTTGAATCTTGGTTGCTGGATCCTCGACAAAAATCATCACCACGGCCACCGTAATATTGATCAGCAGCGTGCCGATCGCTGGAATTTTCATAATGGCACACACAAACATCAGCAAGATTGGCAACGCTGCCCACCAAGTAATGTTGAAATGACCGCTAAGCACATTAACCGTCGAAGAGACCTTGGTCACCGCGTGGCTGTCAGCTGCACCGTGGCCTAAAATAGCGTATAAAATTAACGACACCAAGAAAGCTGGGATCGTCGACCACATCAAGTTTTTGATGTGCTTAAACAAGTCCGCATCCGCAATAGCGGCCGCTAAGTTGGTTGAATCCGAAAGCGGTGACGTCTTATCACCGAAAATAGCGCCGGAAATAATGGCCCCCGCAACCAACGCTGGGTTAAAGTTCATCGTGGTCCCCATGCCAAACAGCGCGATCCCTACGGTTGAAATCGTGGTAAACGCACTCCCAATGGACGTCCCTATCAGCGCACAAACGAGGAAGACCGAAGGCACGAACCACTGCACACTCAACATGTGAAAACCCGCCACCATTAAGGACGGAATTATTCCGGCAGCGATCCAAACACTGATCAGTACCCCAATCAAGATAAAGATAAAGATTGGTACAATTCCTGTAGAGACCCCTTCGGTAATCCCTTCATGAATATCGTTCCAGCTAAAGTGACGGCACCGTGCCCAGAGAATGACTAAAGCAATCACCACTAGTACGGGAATCTGTGGGCTAATACGAAAGCCGATGACACCCACTCCCATCACAACTAACATCATCAATAAAACGGCGATAGCTTCACCAAATTTCACGTTTGACCGTTTCTTCATCGTTAACAATCCCTTCTCAATAAAAAATCGTCCCTGCTACGTCAAAGACGCAACAGGGACGATTGGACTAACCGTGGTACCACCCAGCTTAGGAGTCCGCAGACTCCCCACTCACTAGATGATAACGGCTCTAGCTTTTTCCGCACGATGCTTCTCAGTATTTGGTCACACAGCCCTGATCGGTTCGCAGCAACCACCGACTTCCTGACACCCAGACTGAGCACTACTTGATTTGAGAAGCAATAAAGTAGTTTTATACTATCATGGGTCTAGAGCAGCGTCAAGAAAAAGCCGTGGGCGATATTATTTCAATTTTTAGGAAAAAGCTCATAAATTCTACCTCACCATTAACTATTTGTGATACTTTTATAGTGTAGTTTTATTTATTCTTAGGGGGAATTATTATGAGTGAAACAGCAGGTCCAAGTTTTTGTCCTAACTGTGGTGCAAAGCTGAAGCCAGGGGCTAAGTTTTGTACCAGCTGCGGGTATGATTTAACCCAGTTTAACGCCCGTTCGCAACAGCAGCCAACACAGGGAGCAGGTCAAAGGCAGTCTAATCAACAACACGTCTCACAGCCTAATCTAAAAGTGGAAGCCGCCAAAAACTATTCCACTAATTATTTTAGTTGGCTATGGGCTTCCATCAAGCACCCCAGTCAAACCGATTTAAGCGTTAATCAATTCTTCGGCGCAACTTCCTTTGTCATCTCAGCGTTACTAATTGGCTTGATCAGTATGGTCGGGCTTTATCGCATCATTGATGCCATTAGTTCGTTTGAAAGTGACCTTGGTTCTCTTTTCAGTGAAGTTGACGGTACGTCGTCAAGCGATGCAGCAGCGTCAGTTTCTCAGTCTTCCGGAAGCGGTTTTTCACTTTTTCTGAAAATCTTTATTATTGCACTGATCTTTACGGCCATGTTCGTGCTGATCGGTTGGCTGGTACGCCGATACATGATTGGCGACGAAAAAGAAACGTATTTGGGATTTGCCACCCGGTTAGCAGGTTACACGAACTTCAGCCTGATTTTCCTAGCATTGGCACTGGTGTTTGTTGCCCTGCTAAACGCACTAGCAGGCGGTGCTCTGTTATTTATTTTCTTGTCACTGAGTGTCACTACTTTTTCCATCGGTTATTCATATACCATTTTGGAATTCAAGCAAACGCGCGGCATGGATAAGATTTACGCGCTGCTCATTGCGCTGATCGCTGACAGTTTTCTAACCATGATCCTGATGAGCATTGTCGGCGCATCGATTTTGTAACTTTTAAAAAATTAATAAATCCCTGATTATCAGTCATTGATAACCAGGGATTTTTAGTTCATTTAAACGGTGCAATATGTTCTTTTTCGGCACGTTTTTCCAAGGTATCCGTCAACCGATTGGTCACACTCAACGGTACCTGAATCAGTGGCGTCAAGAGACTGGGATGTTCTGGATCTGGCACTTCAGCCGTACTCTTACGATTAGGCACCAGTGCCTCCAAGTCAGCCTTTGTCAGGTGCAATTGACGGGCATAATAGATGACTTCTCGATAAGCCATGTTTTTAAAGTAAAAGTAGTACATCAATCCCGCGGCAGCAACGTACCAAAAAACGGTCCATGATAGTCCAATCTTTGCCGGATCCAGTAGCTTGAAGCCTACCGCACAGACGACAAAAACAGCGTAGATAATAACGGAAATGGTCAGCCACTTTGCTCGATGTGTCAAATAATCGCTCCTCTATTTATTTTCATTAACCGCTCAAAAAGATAATTTCATTTTAACGGAGACGATGGTTGTAAGCAAATGTTATGTGACGCCAAGAAGTCAGTGTTGGTGCCAAAATCCTGAAGATGGCCAGTTAACCTAAATAGTGCCTGTCCCGACAAAGTTCGTCGAACAGGCACTATCTGCTTTAACTTCTGGCATCTACCGAATTTTGTTACGCATGCTTAAAACCTAACACACTACTTTCTAGCGCCATACTGCTGTGACTTCTTCAGCCATTCGGTATCTTGTGGGTCTGGGCCCACACGTTTGCCCTGATCCAGCTTGGCAATTTCTGCCATCTCAGCTTCATCAAGACCAAAGGCAAAGATATCACGGTTAGCTTTAACCCGGTCTTCATGGATTGACTTAGGGATCACGATTTCTTCACGTTGAACGTGCCAGCGTAAGATAACTTGAGCTGGTGTGACGTTGTGCGTTTTGGCCAACTTCACGAAAAGCGGATCCTTGATCGCGTTGTTCTTGCCGCCACCTAGCGGGCTCCAAGCTTCATGCTGAATGCCTTGGCTTTCCAAGTAAGCATGAAGTTCAGTCTGCTGGAAGTAAGGGTGGGTTTCGACTTGATCAATGACTGGTTTGATCTCAGTCTGTTTCATCAAATCTTCCAACTGATTCTTTTCAAAGTTAGAAACACCAATATTTTTGATCTTACCATCACGGTAAAGATCTTCCATGGCCTTCCAGCTATCAACGTAGCCCGGAGCAGGCCAGTGAATTAGGTAAAGATCCAAGTAATCCAAGCCTAACTTGTCCAAACTTGCTTGGAAGGCCTGCTTAGTTTCGTCATAACCGCGAACGTTGTTCCAGAGCTTCGAGGTGACGAACAGATCTTTACGATCTATCCCGCTTTCGCGAATCGCTTCACCGACCCACTGTTCATTGCCATAATAAGCAGCAGTATCGATGTGCCGGTAGCCAGCTTCTAACGCCCACTTAACGGAATTCTTAATATCACTTTCGTTATCAACTTGGAAAACACCCAAGCCGAGTTGCGGGATCGTATTATCATTTGCTAAAGGAATTTGAGGAATATCATTATGCACAATAAAAACCACCTTTCAAAAGTTATGTACTTTGCCGTGTTTCGATTTTAATGGGTGTGAACTGTGAAGTTGTCTGCTTGGTCTGATCAAGCAGCATGCGCGTCCCTAGAATACCCATATCATAAAAACCCTGCGTCACCGTAGTCAACTGCGGTCGTACGATTTCGGCTAAATAAGTGCCGTCAATGCTCATAATTGCCAGCTGATCCGGTACTTTAAGGTTAAATTGAACGGCCTGGTTCAAAACACCGACCGCCGCCAAATCACTGGCACCAATAATGGCAGTCACGTCAGGGTGCTGACCGAAAGCTGCCATGGCACTCACACCATCTTCGTAGGTGTACATGCCAACTTTCACCCAGCCGTCCTTAACTGGTAGTCCCGCTTCGGTCATAGCTGCCCGATAACCACTAACCCGCTGCTGTCCAATATAACCGCTCGTGTCCATTGCAACAAGACCAATCCGTCGATGACCGCGTTTGATCAGATACCGGGCTGCCTGATAACCAATTTGGTAATCATCGGACGCAATTGAGGGTAACTTATCACTGTTATACGCAGTTGAGAGAAAACGATACGGAATTTGCGACCCTTGCAGCAACGCTAAGTTAGCGTCGCTGAATTGAATGGCAACCACCAAGATACCCTTTACAGCGCGCTCAATTAATGTCTGTAACGCCCTTTTCTGCAACACGGGATCATTTTGACCAGCGTAAAGCATGATGACACTGAGATTATGTCTGATAGCTTCGTCTTGAATACCATCAATAATTTTTTCGGAAAAGTTCGTTTTGGTGGAAGAAATGATCACGCCAATAACCTGGCTCTTTTGGGTAACCAGTTCAACTGCACTCGTATTTTTCTCATAGCTTAACGATGCTGCAATTTTACGAACTCGGCGAGCTGTGACTTCTGAATAAAAGCCTTCTTTATGGGCAAGTACCCGGGAAACAGTCGCAGCAGAAACCCCTGCTTTCTCCGCAACATCCTTGATTGTCGCAACCATTTAATCGTCCCTTTCACCTTTCCAACGCTACGCCTTAATTTTACCATACATTGACCAATTTATTTCTTGACGGTAAATTTTACAAAATAAGTAAAAAATAGTAAACTTTAACCCTAAATGAGTTAAACTAACCTTAAGTAGTATTTTAATGGCTTGTTCGTCCGTTCTTGATATTGGAGGTATTTTACGTGAATAATCAAGAACCGCAATCGCGTATGCAACGCTATAATTTCAATACTGATAATCAATCCCCGAAGCGCAAACCGCCGAAGAAGCCGTCTCGTTTCCGACAGATTATCGTCAGCTTCCTAGTAACACTCGTGCTGATCGTGGGTGTTGGTATTTGGCTTGCTAACCGCTCGACTAAAGTCGAAAATGGTGCTCAAAACACCGAACAATCTGTTAAGAATAATAGTTCCAGTGACACTGAATCTGACAGCACATCTGAAAGTGATGCGCCCAGTGCAGATGCAAATAATTCTACCGGTGACCGCTCAAACGGTTCACGGTATGATGATAAAGGAATCACTTCATCTCAGCGAAGCTCTTTGCAAAGTTCGATTAATCAGGAATCAGATGCAACAATTAAGAACAGCGAACAAAAAAAGCTAGACGGTACCAAGGCTAAGGCCAACACTCAGCAATCGTCCAGCTCCGCCAATACTACTTCTAACTCAGCTGGGTCATCTTCCAAGAAAACCGACAACAATAGAAACAACTCAGGATCCATCACATTCAGTCAGTCTCATACCTTCTCTTCCATCTCAGATGCGAAGAGTTGGGCCCAAGCCACGAAATCGCAATGGCTGAAGGATGGATATTCTACCTATACGATTACTTCAGACGCGCAGGGTAACTACCTGCTCCGGTTCGTGAAGTAATGAGTCGCGCATTATTCAGTCGAACTTGATCAAAAGCAGCGTTCGTAAAACACCACTAGGTGCTTTGCGAACGCTGCTTTTGATTTGAGTGTGTGCCAAAACTCGGTAGATTCCTGAATTTTGGCACATGGTTAGACTAGATTAAAGCAATGAACCAAGGAACAATTATAATCAATTTCTGCTAAAAAGCTGATTGAGATACGTACCAGCATAGGCTTGCAGCAGAAACTGGTTTGACTTATGTGCTATTTAACTGTTCGAAACCTTGAAAAATCTAACTGCATGATCAAAATGGCAATGATGATCAGCACACCGCCCAGCAGTAAATGCACCGTAAACGGTTCGAAGCCTAAAACTACCGAGAAAATACTGCCGAACATCGATTCAGTCATCAAAATCAGACCGGCTGGCGTCGGATCAGTAAACCGCTGACCAACGATCTGAAGCGTTTGAGCGCCAAACGAGGAGACGATCCCCAGTACGATAACCGGCCACAAACCAGCCTGCCAGTTGATAGCACCGTAGCTGGCGTGTTCAAACAGCAACGACCAGATCAAGCCGAACCCGCCCTGCGTCATTCCCATCATAAATGACAGCACAAAGGGACTAGTATTGGTCGCTCGCATCCCAAAGTAAACGATCTGAAGCGCATAGAAAAAGGCGGAAATAAGCGTTAATAAATCGCCGAGATGAAGCGTAAACCCGTTATGCAAAACATTGGTTAAAAAGCCCATCCCGATAATCGCAATAATAATGGCAAAATAACTCTTTCGTTCAAGGCGCCGTTTATACATGAACCAAATAATAATGGGAATAATGACCACGTAAATCGCTGTTAAAAAGGCGTTGTTAGAAGGTGTAGTAAACCGTAGCCCCCAGGTTTGAAACTGATAGCCTAAAAAGTTAATGACGCCGGCAACTAATCCAAGTTGCAGATCAGTCCTGTTCATTTTCAAAATGGCTTTGTGGAAAAAAAGAAAGGCCAAACCAGCGTAGATAAATCCGCGAATAGCGTTGATCAAGCCAGCTTGCATATTGGCGTTGGTTGCCAATTTAGTAAAAATGTAGCCGGCGCCCCAGATCATGGCTGCCATCAGCAGCATGAGGTTGGCGCGTCCTTTAGAAATTTGCATGGGGATGGGGACTCCTTTTATATAAGGTGTGGAAGAAAGCGATTAGAGAGCGGAGTGTAAGCTGACTAAGGCAGAAATCCCGAACTTGGATTTA
>NZ_BCMI01000019.1 GCF_002217985.1 Secundilactobacillus pentosiphilus | reverse complement strand
AGTTGCCTAGAAGAATAAAACTATTTAGTTCCAACTTTTTGGGTACACGTCAATCTGCCACTATTCAACAAAATGCTACTTCAGCACCGCCGGCAGCACCAGCACGAACAGCGCCACCGTCACGAACGTCTCCAGCGCCTGCTGCAGGGTGGTCTTCGTAGGCTTCAGCGCCGCCTGGCGGATCGCCCGGTAGTCCTGCTGGTAGCGCGCATCCTGCTGGGCGGACACGAACGCGTCGAGCTTGCGGGCGAGTTGGCGCCGGTTACGCCACTTGAGGACGTAGGTTAAACTGATGCCGGCTACCAGCAGCGGTCCCAGCAGCGCGAAGTCGTCGCGAATGGGCCGGCTCACGTGAATCAGCCAGCTCTGGGTGGCGGCCATGGCGATTGCCGTGACTAGGTACAGCAGCCACTCCACGACCCGCAAATGCTGATAACGGCGGTAGGGGCTGCTCAGCGTCGCGATGAGGGCGGTGAGACTGGAAAACGCGGTTTGAACCGGGAACACGGTTTGGTTTGTCATGGTAAGGGGACCTTTCACTTGATTGGGGGGAACCGCGCTCAAGGTTGCTCACACGCGCAGCCGGGGCAGGGTCCCTGCGTTAAATTAACGTCAAAACTTGCTTCACGTCCCATTATAGTCCTCGGTACCCGCTATCAGCCAAATCAGCCGTCCCCGCGCGCCACCGAAATGATCAGGGCAAACAAAAAAGCCCCAGCGAGACCTATGCAAGGAAGTGGCGCTGGGGTATGTTAATTAGCAATGCGGTGGCAACAGCTGCCACCGTGAAGCCGACTGGACTCGGCTGTAGTCTTTCGACTACGCAGGCAGTATAGCACCAAGCCAGACATTTCCCAACTTAGGCGACTCGCAATTTGCAATCTTCAAAAAAGTCCCATCACACCGAATACGCCCCAGCGGAAAACGGCCAGGGCGTAAACGGCAGCGGGGCGGTAACCACTCCGTCCCGCCTAAATATAGCGATCTGTAGTCTCTCAACTACGCGGCCATTATAGCACCTTCCTGCAGGCGGCTATACTGAGACGACTCGCGGCCCGATTCCGGCGCACCCGCCGACCGCCATCACCCGACCAGCCAACACACGCATTAACCCCTGATCACCGCGAAAGTTTCCCAAAATTTTTAAAAATGGGACAGATTGTGAAAAATATTGGGAGATGTGCCCAGTTTCACAAGACCAGCGATCAAGCTTGAGGGTTCAAGCTATAACTAACCGAACCAACCCCGGCCAGCGTCCATACAACCGGGCAATATTGGGATAACGGCCACCACTGACCCCAACCGCTCCCATCCAAGCTATAAATCCTCGCCACCAACCGGATTCATCCCGGCTAATACCACAACCACCGACCAGCAGGACCCGCCGACCACCCGCCGAAACTTAGGGCTTCCATTTTTGGTCTATGCCAGTTATAATACTCCCGCACCACAAAATCACACGTTAAGGAGTTTTGAATTTGACCTACTATATCGATCTAACCCCCAGCAGTCGCGCCCGCATCGAACGACAAGGCTACCTGGAACCGCTGAAACTGCAGCTGGATGAGGTAGAGACCGCTAGTGAGGATTGGAACTACTTACCCGACTGGGACCGGGTCATCGCGTTGATCAACCGGGGCGACACGCAGAGCCACTATAACACCATCGTCTTGTACCAAGATCAGCGCATGATCAAGGTGCGGACCACCACTAACCGGATGATCAAGCGCCTGCGCAAGCACTTCGCCTTGGACTACCACAACGACGTGCGCCTGACCATCGCCAAAGCCATGCGGATCAGCCGCATCGTGCCCTATGTCTGCCGGGACTTCTGGCTGATGCCCATGGGACCGATCATTTCCAAATCCCGGTCCTGGTACCGCTGGCAATACCAGAGTGATTACTGGGACTACTCCGAACGGGGCAACCGGGTGGTCATCGACGAGCACATGGTCTTGCAGTGGCCGCTGAGCAAGGAAGCCATCGAACGGCGCAAGAGCAAGTGTAAAGAAATCGCCAGTTACCTCAAGCAGCAAGCCGAAGCCGTCAGCCCCAGCGCGGAAATTAGTGAACTGGGGCACCGCCACACGGTGGAGGACTTGGACAAACTGATCGCCAAGGTCGAGCGTGCCAAACGGGCCATGATCCTAGAAAAGGTCGGCTTCCTGGAATTCTCCGACCAGGTCGACCGGGAGCTGAACCAGAACAAGTACTGGCAGATTCCTGACACCGAATTCTAATGAAGCCTGCACCCATAACTTTTAAATGCAAGTAAATGACTGGGGCAGGGGGTAAATCCCCTGATAAATCAACTATCTGTGTCCGGTGACTAACCTCATACGTATAAACGGGGAGAAGTCTGAAAGTCTCCCAAAATTTTACAAAATTACAAAAAAAAGACACACAGCTTTTTACCCGTATATTTATTAAGATTTGGTTAAGACAAAATGTAGTGCATAACTTTTTAGGGTACACCCATAAACATACAAAAAACTTCCTTGCAAATTGTTCAGTAAACTAGCAGTTTCGCTCGCAAATTCTTCCTCCTCCAAGATAGAATTTCTAGTTCGCTAAACTCATAACGAAATATATCACCGGATAGGCGAAAGTACAACCGGGTCAAAGTGAAGCTATCTTACATATCATGAATAATTATTGAATATCCTGAATAAATCAAATAAATTATATTACCATAAATAATACAAAATTAACAATGTGAATTACAATGTAAACTATATTTATAATTTTCCAAATTTAAATTAGTTTGTAAGCTCATTTTTGATTCGCTGAATCAGCGTCATACTTCTCCCAGTCATCTGCTGAATCTTCCGTAATGGCGTGCCGATTTTCAATAGCCGCTTAATTTCAAAATACTGTTTCCTCCTATCTAGATTAGAGACATCTGGCCCATAAAGAATAGGGCGCCCTTGATAGACGCCCCGTTGTTTAGCCAGTACGATGCCTTGACGCTGGCGTTCGAGGATCTTTTTACGTTCCTCAGCTGCCAAATATTTTTGCAGTTCCATGGTGATTGAACTCAGTAAGTTGCGGGTGTTTTCATCATCAACCTCTTCGTAAGAAGGCATATCTAGAAAGTCGATATGCGCACCCTTACTCCTGACTTCAATAATGACATTGGTCACGTCATTCACATCGCGACCTAGCCGATCCAGACTGATGACTTTGATCTCGTCGTCTGGTTCCAAGATAGCTAAGAGCTGTTTTAAGACTGGCCGGGATAAATTGGCGCCCGAAGCCTTTTCTTTGAATATCCGATCAACGCCTAACTCAGATAATGTTTGGATCTGCCGAGCAAGGTTTTGATCTTTACTGCTGACACGTGCATAACCATAAATCATGAAAACCCTCCTATAAAAAATGGACTGAGACAATCGCCTCAGTCCAAATTTTATACTTTTTCGGGTGTACCCTAAAAAGTACATCGGAAAATTTACGAGGGGGGAAATTTCATTGGAAAAGTATAAGTTCAATAGGGATAAACTCCAACGTGATTCTGCCGATAGAAAAGTACGTTACAAACTCTATAAGGCTGGAACACGTTGGTTAGTTGCTGGAATGGCAACGCTGACATTTGGTATCTCAGCGTTCGCTTTACCAACACAAGCCAAAGCGGATACAGCATCCACTGACGGCAGTGACTCTACAAATTCAAGTACGACGAATCAGGCGGCGACCGCGCCTAAACAGGTTACGTTGCGCAACACAAGTACTGCAACTAGTGCGCCAGCTGTTGCAACCCAGGATCAACAGGGAACAGTCACACAGAGTGCTGCAGCTGACAGTGCAGCTCCGGCTTCAACAACGCAAGGTACAGCAACTCCTACTACTGATAGCAAGACGACCGCACCAACCGCAACCGATACTAAGGCCGCTGCTGAAACCGCCACTAAGACGGACGCGGCACCGACTACTAACGCAACTTCTACAACAGAAGATAAGACAACAAACAACAGTACTGATGCAAATAACAACAGTACTGCTACTGCCAAAGCTGTCACTACTGATGATGTCAATCAGGTTGATTTAGGCGATGCAAGTTCAGCTGATATCGATAGTGCCAAGACTGCTGCAACAGATGCCTATCAAAAGACGAGGCAACCACAAGAAATTACCGCTGTGGCTGGTACCACTGATGGCACTGATACAGCTGCCCTAACCGGTAGTCTTAAAGACAGTTTGAGCGACCAGTCGATCAAACTGAGCTTAGTGGATAATATTTTGACGGTGACCAACACCGCTGAAGTATCAGCTGATGATTTAGCCAAAATTAAGGCTGCGGCGACCACTAACGGTTGGTCAGTGAACCAATTTATATCGCAGACGCAATCTAATGCTTTAGGGATGGATGACTATTATACTCAGGGTTCATCTAAGATAAGGGATACGGTTACCATTCAGCTGAAAGATGGGACCGTTGTAACAGTTCCGATTACAACTGACCCTGATGGCAGTCAAAATACAGGTCAACCTGGATGGAGCGTAACCTCGGTAGCAAATAGTGGTCAAAATATTTGGGCTGCAAATATCACAAAAGATGCGCAAGGCCATAATATTATTAATGAACCTTCTGCAGTTTATTATGAATATATAAGTGGAGACCAACTAGTAAAAGTAAAAAAATGGAATGATACAGAAAATAATCCTCCAGATCCAGCACTTGGTTACCAATTTGTTGATGGAACCGCCACAGTGGCGGATACATTTAAAAACAAAGCCTTTTCAGTTGGCATCTATGCTACTAACGCAGATGGAACTGTCTTGAATAACGAAATATTCTCGGGCATGACGCCACAAGGCACAACAGTTGGTCCAGATTATGGCGATCTTACCAAGTATAAATCACTAATTAATTCTAAAGATAGTGAAATAGTAGCTAATGGTAACGACGGACAGATCAATAATCCGGTTGTGCAAAACACAGACAATCCAGATAATCTCTATATGGTTCTTGCACCTGAGCAGTTGGCCGCACTAACTACGGTGATGAATGAAATTGTCACTGATCCAAAGAGCATGTATTACCAGAAGACGTTGGGCTTGGGTATTAGCATGCCTGATGGTTGGGGAACTGCTACTGCAACAGTGCAAGGTATTTTCCCATTACGAATGACCACTAACAATATTAAAGCAAATGGTGAAATCAAAGTTAACTATGTAGATAGCTCGACTAATGAAGTATTAGGCAGCGGTATGGCTAACTTGAATGTCCCTGTTAGTGATGGTGATACTGGGACTTATACCATTACTAATGGTGAATTGCCAACGATTCTAGATACAGATGGGACTACTAACAAATTAGATGGATATTCATTAGTAGGCGACAGTCAAGACTTTACTTACAAGGCTGTTGTGGATTCTACGACTAAGGCTACCAGCTATGTTGTTACGCCAAAAGACGCAAACAACAAGGTTGGTACTGATGCCATTAATGTGCTGGTGACTAAGGCTGCAGCGAAGACCAGTGCAACCATTACGTATACGGATGTGACGACAGGGACTGCAACGCCACTTGACGCATCGACAGCACAAAAGGTTGAAGGCAACGATGGTGAGCAGGGTAACGAAGCCTTAAAGGTTCCTACTGGTTACCTGGTCCTGCCTGCTGGACAACAAACCGATGCCAACTTTAAGACTGATATTACTGCCAATGCAGATGGTACCTTTACCTATACCGGTAAATTAGCTGCAGACGCAAACACTGATGACGTTACGGTTAACTTGATCAAGAAAGTCTCCTTTGATACGACTGATCCTCATGATGCAGACCATCAGTCACAACGGACATTTACGTTTACCGGTGACGGTTCTACTGGACTTCAATTAGATACTCAGACCCTTTACTGGGTAAAGCAAACAACCAACAATATTACGCAGGATGACCAAGGCAAGGACACTGTTACGCCAACTGACACGTGGTTAGCGTTTAATAGTGAAGATGATGCTAAGACCTATGTTTCTGATATGAACACTACTGGGACTAGCAAAATTCCACTTGCTACTAAGTACGGTGCCTCAGGGACCTTCACGATTCCAGCGGATCACAGTGCTACTGCAGAAGGTGGTACCTTAACTTCTGGTGCTGCTGGCGCATCATCTATTGGTGAGAGTGCAGTTGTGACTGAACCTAGCACAGCTAACCAAGAAGTCAAGATTACGTTAGCTAAGACGACTTCAGCCGGTGCTGAACTTCACTACATTGATGTTTCTAACACCAAGAAGACGTCCGACTTTGCGCCAAACGATGGTAATCAGATTGCTTCGGTTGTTTTGGATGGTAAGATTGGTGATCCGATTACAACTGACGGTGCCACACTGTATGACTACGCTAGTCATGGTTACGTAGCGGTAGAAAGCCCTAATTTAAGTGGTAAAACTTACAAGGATACGGACAAACAAGACTTCTACACGTATGTCCGTCAAGCCGTTACCAACTATACCCCTGGGAACCCTGGCGATACCGACCAAACCAACCACAATGCACTGACTAAAGCAGTGACTGAATATGTCACTTATGGTGATCCAGTTGGCAATGGTACTAAGGAAGAGCTGAAGGATTACGATCTCTATCGGACAGCTACCGTCACCTATCAGGAAGGCAATCCAAAACCAACAGTGACTTACGGTGCATGGACGACCAATGCTGACGGTAAGTTTACTGAAGGAACTGACACGATCAACCTCGCCAAGCTCACCACGCTTGAACAGCAAAGACAACCGGGCTACAAGCAAACCTTTGCGAACACTGCAACCGGCGCTGAGCTGACCGATGATCAGAAGGCGACCAATGCTGATATCGCTCTGACGATTGCTAAAGACGCGGACAACTCACCGATTGAGATTGATCGGGCGGTTAACTACACGGCAGAAAAAGAAACCGCTACCGTCCACTACGTTTACCAGCAAGTTGGCGGTACTGAAGTCTTACCACCTGTAACGCTGACCGGTAATGCCGGTGAAGATTACACCAGTCAGATCGTTGTGCCACCAACAACCCCTGGTGTGGCAACTGACGGTTCTACGCTTGACGATGCCAATGGTACGTTAAATACCAAGGATCTGTATTACTACGCAACTGCTGATCCTAACGGTGGTTTGTTCGATACGATGCCTGACACGGCCGGTTCGGATGCTAACTACAAGACGGATGGTCAAGATATCTGGGTCATTTACACCGCTAAGCCTGGCCTCAATATGGACGACGCAGTGGATGGTCCTGATGTAACCGTTAAGCGGACGATTCACTATGTGACGGATGATGGCACACCTAACGGCACTCCTGCTGGTCCGGATGTTGTTCAAACCTTGACGTTAGGCACGAAGATCATTAAGAACGATGATGGCAGTCAAAAGATTGTATCATACACTGTTAAGTCTTCTGATGAAGATGGTGATGGTACCGCTGATACTGACCTACACAAGATCTTTACGTCAATCAAGTCACCTACAATCGATGGTTACACAGCTGATAACGACACGGTCGATGACCAAAACGTTCCGCTAGATGTCGAAGGTAACCCTGAAGATTTGGAGACGACGGTAACTTACACGGCAAGTGCAAGTAATATTCAATCATTGACGGTTCCTGACAAAGATGATCAGGGCAATGAAACTGGCAACACGGTTTACTTCTACAAGGGTCCTAAGGTCACAGATCCTAAAGACATTCCAGCAGATGATTTGATTGGTCAAGTTGCTGTGAAGAATGGTGTTGATGGTGAGGCACCAACAATCGAACCAACTCAGATTGATAAAGGTGGCACTTACCAACTTGGTACTGTTGATAAGGACGGTACTGATAATACTACGAAAGACAATAAAGCTGCTGATGGCGGTACAAGTCTTAAGATCACCAATCCTGATGGTAGTGTCACCTATGCCTTTGTTGCTAATGGCCCTAAAGGTGATCAAGGTGAACCAGGTACTGGTGGTGGAACTGGTGAGGCACCTAAGATTACAGCTACGCCATTTGATAAAGACGGTAAGTCTGGTTACAACATCTATGTAGACTATGTGGACGAAAATTCCACCCCAATTGCTACTATCTACAATGGTACGGATGCAACGCCACCAACCATTCACTCTGTCACTGTTAACGATACTGATAAGGGTACCCACACCACTTACTTCTACACGGGTGATGTGCCAGCAACGCATGCGGATGGTACAGCGATTACGCCTGAATCTCCATTAACCTATGAAGATGTTCAAAATGCTAAGAACCCAATCATTGGGGATGTGGAGACTCATGATGGTGAAGACGGTCAGACACCGCAAGTTGAAACGGTTCCGGATCCTGATGACCCAACCAAGAACGTTTATAACTTCTATATTCCTGGCCCTAATAACTCGCACCAGTCAATCGGTACGGTGGAAGAACCAACACCGGAAGCTATCCACTCATTTACAGTCGATAAACCGGGCGATGCAACTACTGGTACACCAGGTCAGCACACGACTTACTTCTACACGGGTGATGTTCTCAAACCTGCAGAAGGTGAAGATACGCTGACGCCAGCTGATATTCCAGCAGGAGCTAAAGTAGGTGAAGTAACTGTTTCTGATGGGGTTTCACCACAGATTGAAACGATTCCGGATCCTGATGATTCAACCAAGAACGTTTACAGCTTCTATGTCACTGGACCTGATGGCCACCATCAATCAGTTGGGACGATTCCAATTCCTAAGGATGGTCAAACACCAACGATTCAGACGGCTGATAAGTATGCCAAGGATGGTACGACTGTTATTGGTAAGACGATCACTGTTAACTCATTTAAGGATGATGGGACACCAGATGTTCAAACATTCGTTGTGTTGAATCCACCGACTATCACTCACGTTGATATCAAAGATGATCCAACCAACAAGGACAAAGTTACTGGCGAAGAGATCACCATTACCAGTTATGACAATGATGGTAATCCAACGAAAGAAAACTTCACGATTAAGAATGGTACGGATGGCAGCAGCAACACTAACGGCGACCCTCATATCAAAGAAGAGGGCGGCAACTTAATCCTGTTTATCCCTGCTGGTAAAGATGCTGATGGCAACGATGTTCCTGAAAAAGACCTTGGCACAGTTCCACTACCTGGTGCCGGTGACACGATTACTGCCGAACGGGTCAAGGATACTGATAAGCCAGGTATCGGTGGTGTTAAGATCACGGTTACCCACGCTACGGGCGATCCAACCATCACTTACCTGTACGATGGTGAAAATGGGAAGAATGCCCAAACGCCAAGTGTCAAGCCTGGGACGGATGAAAAAGGTAATAAAGTTTTGACCTTCTTTATTCCAGCTGACGGCGACACACCTGAACAAGACTTAGGTGACATTCCTGCACCAAAGGATGGCGACACGATCACCACGAGTGCAATTGATGGCGATGCTGACCATCCAAACGGCGGCATTTTGATTACGATCAAACACGGTGATGGCAGCAAAGATACCACCGAGACCATTTGGAATGGTAACGACGGTGCTACACCAGTCGTTGATCCAAAGGGGACGGATAACGGTGATGGCACGACCACGTACCAGTTCACTGTTAACGGCAAACCAACTGGTTCATTCACCGTTAAGGATGGTAAAGATGGTGCTGATGGACAAGCGGTTCAAGCTAAGACTGGGACGGATATTAATGGTAACCCAGTAATCATCTTCTTTACGCCTGCTCATGATGACACACCTGAAAACGATATGGTTACGATTCCTCAACCAAAAGATGGTGACACCATCACGGCAACACCAATTGATGGCGATGCTGATCATCCAAACGGCGGTACGCTGTTGACCATCAAACATGGTGATGGCAGTGATGATACAACTCAAACCATCTGGAATGGTAACGATGGTGCCTCACCAGTCGTTGATCCAAAGGGGATTGATAACGGCGACGGCACAACCACTTACAACATGACTGTTAACGGTCAGCCAGCCGGTTCATTTACCGTCAAGAACGGTAATGATGGCGAGGATGGTACGCCACTTTCAGTTAAACCTGGTACGGATAAAGATGGGAAACCAACGTTGGTCTTCTACATTCCAGGTCCAAAGGGCGATGGCACGGATGATACTGATATCAGCACGTTGCCAGTTCCAAATATGGGTGACACGATCACCAGCGAACGGGTAACCGATACTGATAAGCCAGGTGTAAGCGGTGTTAAGATTACCGTTACCCATGCGAATGGCGATCCGGATACCATTTCCTACATCTATGACGGTGCTACACCAACTGTTACACCTTCAAAAGATGGTAAGAGTTACACGATTTCATTTGGTGGCAAGGACGTTGCTACTATCACTAATGGTAAAGATGGTATTACGCCAGTCGTTACCGTAACGCCTAACAAAGATGGCGATAAGACTATTAGCAACACGCTGACAATCTCGACTCCAGGTTCAGATCAACCAGCTCAAACTGTTACGATTACTAATGGTGCAGATGGTAAGCCTGGTTCAGTAATCACCACTAAGCCAATCATTGATCCAACGACTCAGAAACAAACTGGTGTCACTTTGGTTATCGATGGTAAAGATTCTGGTACTGTCATGAATGGTGCCCAAGGACCACAAGGTGAAGCTGGTAAGACGCCAACGATCACACCAACGACTGATGGCAGCGGTAACCCAACCGGATTCATCATTACTGGTGCCGATGGCAAGCCGGTTACCGTTACAAACGGTAAGGACGGTGCTACGCCAAACTTTGTTCAGACCGCTACTGGCTACGATATTATGCTGAATAATACCAAGGTCGGCGAAGTCACAAACGGTAAAGATGGTGCTACGCCAACGGTTACCACGATGCCTGTTTACGACAAGAATAACAACATCATCGGGACTCAAATGGTCATTAACGGCTTACCTGGCGCTAAGATTATGAACGGTTCTGACGGTATTTCACCAGTCTTCACACCAACTAAAGATGGTTACACCATTACTATTGGTGATAAGACTGTTGGAACTGTCACAAATGGTAAGGACGGTGCCACCCCTCAATTTACCGAAGTTAAGGATAACAACGGTAAGGTTACCGGCTACACCATTACGGTTGATGACAAGACTGTTGGTACCATTACCAATGGTAAAGATGGTTCAGTTGTAACGACTAAGCCAGTTAAAGATAGTGATGGCAACCAGATCGGTGTTCAGCTGTTCATCGACGGTAAAGATGGCGGCACGATTTTGAACGGTGCCAAAGGTGATAAAGGTGACCAAGGCCCTCAAGGTGATTCACCAGTCATCACACCAGACGTTGATGCCAGCGGTAACCCAACTGGGACTTACACCATTAAGATCGGTGATAAGGTTGTTGGTCAGTTACACAATGGTAAAGATGGTGCAACACCGCAATTCAACCCAGTCAAGGACAATGACGGTAACGTTACTGGCTACGACATTCTGATCAACAACACCAAGGTTGGCTCTATCACTAATGGTAAAGATGGTGCTACACCAGTCATTACCCAGACGCCGACAACGGATTCCGATGGCAAGGTTACTGGTACCACGATCACGATTACCACGCCAGGTTCTAACGAAGCTCCGCAAACCATTAACGTTACGAATGGTAAAGACGGCTCAACGCCTGTACTGACGCCTGAAAAAGACGACAATGGTAACATTATTGGTTACGCGATTACCATCAACGGCAACCCAGCCGGCGAACTCAAGAATGGTAAAGATGGTTCTGTTGTCACGACTAAGCCAGCACTCGACAAGGACGGCAACCAAATCGGTGTCACCATTGTGATTGATGGCAAAGACGGCGATACGATCTTGAATGGTAAGGATGGTGCTTCACCAGTTATCACGCCTGAAAAAGATCCTAACGGCAACCCAACTGGGATCCTCGATATCGTCATCGATGGTAAGACTGTCGGGACTTTGCACAATGGTGTAGATGGTAAGACCCCTGACTTCACGCCAGTTAAAGACAATGATGGCAATGTCATCAGCTACAACATTACCATTGACGGCAAGACGGTTGGTAGCATCAAGAACGGTGTTGATGGTTCTGATGGTAAGACACCAGTGATTACCCAGACGCCGACAACGGATACGAACGGCAAGACTATTGGCACAACCATCACCATTAGCACGCCAGGTTCTGATCAACCAGCTCAAACCATTAACGTTACTAATGGTAAAGACGGTGCTGATGCTCTGACACCACAGGTTAAAGCCGTTCCGGGCGCTGATGGCAAGACATCATACGTCTTCTACACGGTAGGCCCAGATGGTACGGAACACGATCTTGGTACCGTTGACGCACCTAAGGATGGGAAGTCAATCACCGTTACCGACACTTCGAAAGATGATAAAGGTAACACGGTTGTCACCTTCTCTGATGGTACTAAAGCAACGATCGATAAAGGTGCTGATGGTAAGGATGCTCAGACGCCGCAAGTTAAGGAAGTCACCGATGGCAACGGCAACAAGACGCTGGTCTTCTACGTTCCAGGTCCAAAGGGCGACGGTACTGACGACACGATTGTCGGCAACGTTCCAGCTCCTAAAGACGGTCACACACCGCTTGTTGAACCAATCAAGGATGATAGTGGCAAGGTCACAAACTACGAGTTCTACTACACTAACGACCAGGGTGAAAAGGTCACAACCGGAATCGTTCCGGCACCTAAGGACGGTTCTACGCCAACAGTTAAACCTTACACTGGTACTGATGGTAAGACTGGCTACACCTTCACGCTGAACGGCGTTGATTACAACGTTACTAACGGTGTTGATGGTAAAAACGGCGAAGATGGTACCGATGGTAAAGATGGTGCTGACTTAACCATTACCAACTCGACGATTGATCAAGATGGCAACACCGTGATTACCTTCTCTGATGGTAAGACGGTCAAGATTCCTGCCGGCGCTGCTGGTAAGGACGGTGCAACACCACAGGTTAAGGCTGGTACTGACAAAGATGGCAACAAGACGATTATCTTCTTTACCCCAGGTCCAAAGGGCGACGGTACTGATGATATTGTCTTGGGTGAGATTCTTGCTCCTAAAGACGGGGCTAACGGTACTGACGGTAAAGATGGTCAGACACCGCAAGTTAAACCAGTTAAGGATGCTGACGGCAATACCATTTCATACGAATTCTTCATTCCGGGTCCTGCGGGTGATGGTTCTGACGACAAGATCCTTGGCAACGTTCCGGCACCTAAGGATGGTAAAGATGGCGCTACGCCAACGGTTAAACCACACACTGGTAGTGATGGCAAGGTTGATGGCTACACCTTCACGTTGAATGGCGTTGATTACACTGTTTTGAATGGTAAAGACGGTGAAGATGGTAAAGATGGCGCTGATTTAACCGTTACCGGCTCAACCGTTGATAAGGATGGCAATACAATCGTTACCTTCTCTGATGGCAAGACAGTTTCAATTCCTGCCGGTGCTGCTGGTAAGGATGGTCAAACACCACAGGTTAAGGAAGTTGCTAACCCTGATGGGACTAAGTCACTGGTATTCTTCATTCCAGGTGCTAATGGTTCCCCTGACCAAGTTGTTGGCACGATTGCCGCGCCTAAGGATGGGACTGATGGCAAGGATGCCCAAACTCCTGAGGTTAAGGAAGTCACTAACAATGACGGTTCGAAGTCATACGAATTCTTTATCACCAACCCAGATGGCTCTGTCAAGACGGTTGGAACTGTTCCGGCACCTAAGGATGGTAAGGATGGCGCTACGCCAACGATCACACCAAACACTGATTCAGATGGCAACGTTATCGGCTACACCCTGACATTGAACGGCGTACCTTACGTCATCAAGAACGGGACCAATGGTAAAGACGGCGCGGCACTGACCGTTAAGAGTCAAATCCTTGATAAAGACGGCAACACGGTCGTTACCTTCAGCGATGGATCAACAATCACTGTTAATAAAGGTAAAGATGGTACTAACGGTACTGATGGTAAGGATGCTCAAACGCCTCAAGTTAAAGCTGTTGTAGGCGAAGACGGAACGACTTCATACGAGTTCTTCGTTGTTAACCCAGACGGTTCAACCAAGACGATTGGGACTGTCAAAGCACCTAAAGATGGTATCAACGGTACTAACGGTGTTGATGGTAAAGATGGTCAAACACCACAGGTTAAGGAAGTGACGAACCCAGATGGCTCGAAGTCGTATGAGTTCTACATCACTAACCCAGATGGTTCTACCACTGATATGGGTAACGTTCCGGCACCTAAGGATGGTAAAGATGGCGAGACTCCTACGGTTACACCGCACACTGATCCTAGCGGCAACGTTGACGGTTACACATTTACCATCGACGGTCACGATTACACCGTTAAGAATGGTGAAAACGCCAAACCATTAACGATCACCCACCAGACCACTGATAAGGATGGCAACACCGTTCTGTTCTTCAGTGATGGCTCACAAGTCACAGTCGCCAAGGGTGATAAAGGTGACAAGGGTGATAAGGGTGATCAAGGTGAAGCCGGCGAAACGCCTAATGTCAAAGCCGTAGTTGGCCAAGATGGGAAGACCTCATACGTCTTCTACACCATTGGTGACGATGGCAAGGAAGTTGACTTAGGTACTGTCGACGCACCTAAAGACGGTGTTGACGGTAAGGACGGTCAAACGCCTGAAGTCAAGGAAGTCACGAATAATGATGGTTCGAAGTCATACGTCTTCTACATCACTAATCCTGATGGTTCCGAAAAGACGGTTGGTAACGTACCTGCACCTAAAGATGGTAAAGATGGCGAGACGCCAACAGTTAAACCGCACACGGGGATTGATGGCAAGGTTGACGGCTACACCTTCACCATCGGCGGTCAAGATTACACCGTTGTGAATGGTCAAGATGGTAAAGACATCACCGTTAAGAGCACGGGTACTGATGCCAAGGGCAACATCGTGGTTACCTTCAGTGACGGTTCAAACGTCACGATTCCTAAGGGTGCCGATGGCAAGGATGGACAAACACCAGAAGTTAAGGCTGTTCCAAACGCGGATGGCTCAACTTCATACGAGTTCTTCATCACGAACCCAGACGGTTCTACCACGACTGTTGGTACGGTTCCAGCTCCTAAGGATGGTAAGGACGCTCAAACGCCATCTGTTAAGGAAGTCACTAACAATGACGGCTCGAAGTCATACGTCTTCTACATCACGAACCCAGATGGCTCCGAAAAGACTGTTGGTAACGTACCTGCTCCTAAGGACGGTAAAGATGGCGAAACACCAACTGTTACTGAAACCAAGGATCCAAGCGGCAACGTTGACGGCTACATCTTCACCATTAACGGTAAAGAATACACCGTTAAGAATGGTAAAGATGGTAAGGACGGCAAGGATGGTCAGACGCCAGAAGTTAAGACGATTACTAACTCCGACGGCTCAACTTCATACGAGTTCTACATCACCAACCCAGACGGCTCTACCAAAGATCTTGGTACAGTAAACGCACCTAAGGATGGTCAAACACCAAAGGTTAAGGAAATCACCAACAATGATGGTTCGAAGTCTTACGAGTTCTACATCACGAACCCAGATGGTTCTGAAAAGAACATGGGTACGGTGGATGCACCTAAAGACGGTGTTGATGGTAAGAGTATTACCGTTACCAGCACAACTAAGGACCCAGAAGGCAACACAGTTGTTGAATTCAGTGATGGCAACAAAGTCACGATCGACAAGGGTGCTGATGGTAAAGACGGCAAAGACGGTCAAACGCCTGATGTCAAAGCAGTCGTTGGTCAAGATGGTGTCACTCATTATGAGTTCTACATCACTAACCCAGATGGCTCAACTAAGACTGTCGGCGATGTCACTGCACCTAAGGACGGTAAAGATGGCGAAACACCACTTGTTCAGCCGGTCAAGGACGCTAACGGCAACACGGTTAAGTACGAATTCTACTACATCAACGACAAGGGTCAAAAGGTCTTGCTTGGTACGGTAGACGCACCTAAGAACGGTGTTGACGGCAAGGATGGCGAAACGCCAACGGTTGCTCCTCACTACGATGCTAACGGCGACGTAGATGGCTGGACCTTCACGTTAGATGGTCACAATTACATCGTGAAGAACGGTCAAGACGGCAAGGACGGCAAAGATGGTAAGGATCTCACCATTCAAAGTTCTGGTCTTGATAAAGATGGCAACACCGTTATCAACTTCAGTGATGGCTCACAGATTACTGTTCAAAAAGGTCAAGATGGTAAAGACGGCAAGGATGGTCAAACGCCTAACGTCAAAGCTGTTAAGAACGCTGACGGGACAACATCTTACGTATTCTACGTCACCGACGAGAGTGGCAAGGAAACCACTGTTGGTACGGTTAATGCACCTAAAGACGGTGTAGATGGTAAGACCCCTCATGTTGAACCGATCAAAGATGCTAATGGCACGACGGTTGCTTACAACTTCTACTACACTAACGCTGATGGCGACAAGGTCTCCGTTGGCCGCGTGGAAGCTCCTAAGGACGGCGCTACACCAAACATCAAACCGCACTATGACGCTGACGGTAACGTCGACGGCTGGACCATCGTATTGAACGGTACCAACTACGTCATCAAGAACGGTAAGAATGGTGCTGACGGTACCGATGGTAAGGACGGTAAAGATGGTCAGACTCCTCAGATTGATCCTTCAAAGACGATCGTTGATAAAGAAGCCGGCACGACTACCTACTACTTCACTTACCCAGACGGCAGCAACGCTGGTTCAATCGTTGTTCCAAATGGCGGCGGTACTGGTACTGATAACGGCACTGGTACAAGCACCGGCACTGGCAACGGCAGCGGTATCAACATCAACAACACCAACAACCAGAACAACGGTGGCGGTACTGATAATGGTCAAGGTACGAACGGTTCAACGACTACGAATACTACAACCACTAACAACACCACGACTGAAAAGACCATCACCACTAACCCTGATGGTTCAACCACTGAAACTGATACGACCACAACTACTGATCCAAGTGGTAACAAAGTCGTCAAGATCGTAACTATCGAAACGATTCCTAACAAGGACGGATCGACTACGACCAAGACAACGACGACTACTACGACTTATCCAGCTCCTAGTGGCGACAACGGTGGTAAGACAACTGGTGACAACAACACTGGTTCGACTACTACTCCAGCCGGTGGCGGTAACAGCAATGTCAACACCAATACCAACACGAACACCAATCCGGGTGGTAACGGCGGTACTGATACCAACACCACAACTCCAGGTGGCAATGGCGGTACCAACAATACCAACACGACTACTCCAGGTGGCAATGGCGGTACTAACAATACCAACACGACTACTCCAGGTGGCAATGGCGGTACTAACAATACCAACACGACTACTCCAGGTGGTAATGGCGGTACGAATACCAACACGACTACTCCAGGTGGCAATGGTGGTACTAATAACACCAACACGACTACTCCAGGCGGTAACGGCGGTACCAACAATACCAACACGACTACCCCAGGTGGCAACGGTGGTACGACTACTCAAACCACGACTTCTACTACTACTGGTACAGCTGTTCCAGGCGGCAATACTGGTAATGGTAACGGCACTGGTACTTCGACTGGTGTTGACGGCGGTACTGCTACGACAGCTGCTGGCAACGGCGGTCTCACGACTGATACTGGTCGGGATACTGGCTCAGCTGCTAATGGCGGCAACGGCCTGACTACCTCAGCTGCCGGTGATACTTCGAGTCAGCAATCGGCTGGTATGGTACCAACTAGCGACGCTGGTAACGGCGGTGCTGCAACGATTCAACAAGCTGTATCTGGCGCAACGGCTGCTGATTCAAGCAACGGTTTGAGCACTAGCGAAGGTAAAGCAGCTGCACAGAGCACTTTGCCGCAAACTAATGAGCGCTCAACTTCAGCTTCAGCACTCGTTATGTTAGGTGTCGGCATGACCATCATGGAAGCTACCTTAGCTTACGGCGTTACCCGTCGCAAGCGTCACGATAGCGATGATGATCACGAGTCCCTCTACTAATCATTTCACATGCCCATGACTACTAGTCGGGACTCATAGTGAGAGAGGCTGCACGTCGCAATTGTCCTGCGATGATGCAGCCTTTCTTCTGGGGAAGACGGTTTACGCCGCCTTCTCATACATAGCAAAAATACAAGGAGGAGAATACTATGGCAAAGCGTTTGAGTATCATTATTGCGGTGAACGATGCACGGGAGGATGACTTAGCGATCCCGCTATCATCCATCAATAATCAACTGGGGATTGATTTCCGTGATGTCGAGGTCATTTTAGTGGATAACGGGCAGTACCGCCTGCAAAACGTGGATCAGTTCCGGCTGTTCAAGAACCTCGACGTCCACTACGAAAATCCGGCAAATGTTTTGTCATGGGAAGAAGCCTTCCAGCATGGCGTGGGGGTGGCTAACGGCGACTACGTGATGTTCATGGGCCCCGACGGCCTGCTGAACCAGACCAGCGTGATCCAGACCTTCAGTGCTACGGCAGCGCAGAACCAGGACGCTGACGTGCTGACCGGGCTAGTGCTGGAGCAGGATATGACCCGGACGCGCACCACGCAGTATAAGGTCGGCCGCGACTTCATGACGGCACGGGGCCGCTGGTTCAAGCGGGCGTTTCTGAACCAGTACCACGTGGCCTGGCAAGCGGTGGGCAAGTACTCCGATGAGTTTTACAGCCGGCTGGTCAACTGCCTGTCCCGGGCTGACATTGAAGTCAACGAGATCGCTTATGCCCAGTTCCTGAGCCGCGATATCCGTTCGGAAGTGCTGGCACCGATGCCGCGGCAGGCTTCCGTTGAGCAGATCACGATGCTGGGCAAGTTCTTTGAAACCCTGCAGCAGATCGACCCGATGACGTACATCAACGAGTTTTCGAAGGCTTGCGTGCGCTACTACACCCAGAGCAAACAAGTTCCCGAAACAGAACGGGATCGGGTGGACCAGGCCTTCTGGCTGCTGGTTCAAAATAACGCCGGCATCTGGCAAAACGTGCAGGCTTTAGTCGAACATCTGAAGCTGACCGACCAGTCGCCGGAAGCACCGTGGGTCAAAGAGCCGCAGTTATTTGACGGCTACATCCAAGCGCTGAGCAAGGTGGCTGCCACGAAGAACTAGACTCATTTGCACAAATCATTTGCTGATAACGGGTCGCAGGCACCCGGAAAGTACACGCCGTTAAAAAGCCGTTTCCGGGTGAATTCGACCTGAATAATAATGCTGAGGGGGCTGACTGTCATGAGCAAAATGATTGATTTGACACATCAAAAATTTGGCCGCTTATACGTCGAAGGAAAAGCGGATTATACAGGATCTAATGGCAATATGCGCTGGCAATGCGTGTGTGACTGCGGCAACCACGTGGTCGTTGACGGCTATTCGCTGCGCCGCGGGATCACCAAAAGCTGCGGGTGCCTGCGGCGGGAAGTGGCCCGCAAGGAAGCCAGCAACAACGAAGCCTTTTTAGCCAGCCAGGGCAACCCGCTGAAAAACGAGTACGGCGTCGGCTTCTCCAGTATTTATATGGGCAAGCGCAACCGGACGGGGGTCATCGGGGTGTCCTTTGACACGCAATCCCAGCGCTTCGTTGCCCGGATGATGTATCACGGCAAGTACGTCTTAAACCACGTGACCTCGGATTTCCAAGAGGCGGTCAGACTGCGTAAAGAAGCTGAGGAGAAGTACTTTAAGCAGCCGGTTAACCGGGAACAGTAAGCTTCGGAGGAGCAGCGAAAAGTTCGCTGTGAGCAATACTTGAGATAATCGAGAGATGAACGTTTCAATAGTGAGGCCCCCAGCAGGTGTGACTGCGGGGGCCCTTTGGGTTATGTAGGAGACTTAAAAGTTTGCGATGTGCTGGAATCATGATACAATAGCCTTGCGATTAAATACTTAATCACCATACACCAAGATTCTCAGCAGGGGCTACTGCTGAGGATCTTTTTAGGCTTAAAGATGAAGCTTTAGGTTTGCTATGAGTGCCGGACATGGTATAATGAATTTGGAAATAAGAAATGAATCATTTCAACACCAAGAGCCTTAGCAGTTGTGCCTGCTAAGGCTCTTTTTTGCGCTGAAATGATGATTGCGGGTGGGTTAAATTGTTGCCCCAAAACTATTTCCGGTGTTTACGGTCTAACCAATCCGTGAACCAGATAGAAACCATTGAAACTATCAAAGGAAACATTAAGAAATGAATCATTTTCAACACCTCCCAACCGTTGCGGTGTGGGTAGGCAACATCTAAAATTGTATCATGAGTGAGCGTGTCAACCTACTGATTTTAGCGGCTTACGAAAAGTTGAGACAAATTAAAATAATGTCTCAAAAATGAACCGGCTGTAAGTCATTGAATCAAATAATTGGTTGCGGTTCAACCTTCTAGTAGCGGAGGGGTGCCTTTAACAAATCTTAACAACAATTAAGGTGCAAAAGCATTGTTTATAAACAGCTAACTTTGCTATACTCAAGGCGTTAAGAGGCTATTTTAAGTGCCATTATTTACGGCTTTATTTAGGGGAGGAAAAATCATGCAAACAAAATTCAAAGCGGCATTAGCCGGCGTCGCGGCCGCGTTAGGGGCGTTTGGTCTATCGACGGTCTCCGCTAACGCGTTGGTGACGCCAACAGTGTTTAAGCACGTGACGCAGGACGGGACTTTCTTTGCCAACGAGTATACCAAGGTCACGCCGTATCACTTGAAGTCGACCAAGAAGTCGGTTTACATGTGGAACGACATGCACTCGAAGAAACTGTATAACTTGAAACACTATTCCAGCTATACGTGGTACCAGCTGGCAACGGGTTACAAGGGCAAGTCAAAGTACGTTCAGGTCTCCAACTTTCCGATGACTAAGCGCGGCTGGGTCTGGGCCGGTTACTTGTCTAAGGGCTATAACAGCAAGCATTACCAGGTCGTAAGCAAGCGTTATGGTCGGCCAACTTACGCGGGCGAATACTTCCATGTGGCTAACCCTAACAAGAATGCTTACCTGTGGGACTGGTCGCATACTAAGATCCGCGCGAACTTAAAGGACTACACGAACCAATCCTTCTACAAGCGCCACTCAGTGCGTATGGCGCACGACGGCAAGCAGACCTGGTATTCTTACGTGGATGTTAAGACTAAGAAGGGCACCGTATCGGGTTACGTGGCCTCTAGCTTATTAGCATCTGGTAAGACGACTAATCACGCCAACACGGACGTGGTCTACCCGAACGACTTTACCAGCACGACGGATTACCTGGAATACATTAAGGACAGCAATTACCAAAAGCTGACCCGGTCGATCATGGCACTGTTCCCGAACACGCCGGTGGATCTGGGGATGTCCAAGATTGCGGCTAACAACTACGGTGATTGGACACCGCTTGATGGCGATGATGACTATGAACCGATGTCAACCAGCGGTTATAAGGGTATCGTCGGCTTCAACCAGGTTTCCAAGTACCTCTATGACAATCGCAACGCCTCCAACGACACAAAGATCGCCGGCGTCAAGAAGCTACTGGACGAGGCCGGTTACACCCAAGCTAAGCGGGATTCACTGAGCGGCTACAAACTGGGTGTTTATAACATCAACAACATTAAACTCAGCTACCTGAACGATCAGACCCCAGACGGTAAGATGGCCTGGTACGGTTTGGCAATTGGTAAGGCAGAATAATTTATAAAGATAAGGAAGAATATCATATGCGAACAGGATTGAAAACAACTATCGCCGGCTTGGCGGTAACCTTAGGCTTACTGGGTTTAACGGCCGTGCCAGCGCACGCAGATGCGCCGTCGATCGCGGTGGCTTCGAATACCGTGTTTAAGCACGTCAAGTTAGACGAGACGTTTATGTACAACGAGTATACCAAGGTCACCCCGTACCATTTGAAGTCGGCCAAAAAGTCGGTGTACATGTGGAACGATCGGCACACGAAGAAACTGCATAATTTGAAGAACTACCCTAGCTACACCTGGTACCAGACAGCTACCGGGACTAAGGGCAAGTCGAAGTACGTCCGGGTCACTAACTTTTCTCAGACCAAGGTCGGCTGGGTTTGGAGCGGCTACCTTTCTAAGGGTTACAACAGCAAGGGTTACCAAGTGACCAGCAAGCGCTACGGCCAGCCGACTTACGCCGGCGGCCCGTTTCATTTAGCTGATCCCGCCAAGAACGCTTATCTGTGGGACTGGACGCACACCAAGGTGCGCTTGAACCTGAAGGATTACACCAACCAGAATTTGACGAAGCGCAACTCCGTACGCATGCAGCACAGCGGTAAGCAGACCTGGTACGCTTACGTGACGGTGAAGACCAAGAAGGGCGACGTGCAGGGGTACGTGGCGGCTAGTCTGCTGGCTGCCGGCAACACCTCTAATCACGCCAACACCGATTTCGTCTATCCCAATGGCTTCAACTCCACGGCGGATTACTTGGAATACATCAAGGACAGCAACTACCAGAAGCTGACCCGTTCGATCATGGCGCTGTTCCCGAACACGCCGGTTGACCTAGGGATGTCCAAGATCGCCGCGAACAACTACGACGCCAGAACGCCGATCGACGGTGAAGAAGACGATGACGCGATCCCGACCACGGGCTACAAGGACATCGTCGCCTTCAACCAAGTCTCCCGGTACCTCTACGATAACCGGGCGGCTTCCAACGACACCAAGATTGCCGGAGTCAAGAAGCTGCTGGATGCAGAGGGTTACACTCAGGCTAAGCGAGATTCCATGACCGATTACAAGCTGGGAATCTATAACATCAATAACATTCCAGTGTCGTATTTGAACGATCAAACGCCGGACGGCAAGCTGGCTTGGTACAGTTTAGCGGTCGGAAAAGCTGAATAGAACGTTAAATCATGATATAATATAACTATGGCAGAAGTAGTGTCATGGCTTCTCCTCATTGTGACAACTAAAAACAACTTGCAAGAACCGTCAGGGCAGCGTTGCCTTGGCGGTTCTTTGTTTGCTTTCACGGCAATCGGTTCGTCCAGAAAGCGTTTTCGTATTGTTCGTGGTAAAATGAAAGTGTTCGTTAATGAGAAAGGATGGGTACAATGAGTGTCGATTACAATGAAAAGATGCAGGAATTGAACGCTTCGTACAAACAAGTTTTTGGTGCGGTCGGTGAAACGGGTGCCGGCTTTTTGCAGCTGCACGCCGATGCCGTGGGTGACGGCGCGTTAGATGCTAAGACCAAGGAGCTGATGGCGGTGGCCGTTGCCATTTCCATCCGCTGCGACGGCTGCATTACCGACCACGTCTGCAACGCGGTCAAGGCCGGTGCCACGCAAGAAGAGATCAACGACACGGTGAAGGTCGCCATCATGATGAGCGGCGGTCCCGGTGTGATCTACGGCGGCAAAGCCTTGGCGGCAGCCAAAGATTTTTTAGCTAATAAATAACCGTTATTAAACGAAAAGGGTGCTTCACGATGATCAGTCAGCTGGTCTCGTGAGGCACTTTTTTTGAACAGTGATTGGACTTAAAAATAGTTGCGCTGGTAATCGGCGTCGATCTTTAACAATAAATCGGCTGATAACCCAGCGGTGTTTTCAATCTCCTGAGCCGTTTTGGTTTTTAAACAGCACTGGTGGGACAGCAGCTTCAAGACCTGCTGGGTGCTGAGGCCTAACTGCAGGGCAATCTTGTCGGTACAGATCTGATAATAGGGCAAAACGCCGTGCAGGCGGTCCACATTAGCGGTTTCGTGATAATAACGTGTTAGTTCAACCCGGTTTAACATTTTTTTACCTCCTAATTCAAAACCTGAGTTATTTCGATTCGGTGATCAAAGAGTTGAGGTACGTCCTGGGATCCTTTTTGGCATCAAAGGTTTGCTTGTCGACGTAACCCGCCAAGGCTTCACTGACCGTTTGCGGTGAGCCTTCCCGAGCGATGGCTTGGGCCCTTTTCAACTGTTTCTTGCGGATACGCTTGTTGGTCATGTCGAAGTCCTTCCTAGACAAAATGAGCCGGTGACTGGCTTATTGTAGACTCATGGTAAAAGGTGGGTAGAGTCCTCACAAATAAGCCTTCTAAATTACCCAGATAGTAGCACAAATTAAGTGCAATTGCACCTAACTTGTACTACTTTTCACTTGAATTTTAGGTTAATTTTCGTCGTCAGTCTGGTGGGGCCGATTTGTTTCGATTGAGCGCCGCAGTTTGACGATTTTGTTAAAGACGAGGACCTCGTCCGGGGCTAACCGGTCCATCAGTTCCGCATTGAGCCGCTTGATGTACAGTTCGATCCCGCGGTTGAGCCGCATGCCTTTTTCGGTCAGGTAGAGGTTGGTCGCCCGTTTATCCTTAGGGTCGACGGACTGGCGGATCAGCTCTTTTTTGGTCAGCTGATTGATAGCACGCGTGATGGTACTGTGATTTAAATGAACCAGGTCATTGAAGTCACTTTTACTGATCCCCGGGTTTTCGGCAACTTTCATGACGTAGAAGTAATTGGTCGCGTTGACTTCGTACGGGGCGAGGTCTTCGGTCACTTGGCTCATGATGATGAGGTTGAGTAAGGCGACTTGCTGAACGAGATCGGCATCTGCATCTTTGTGAGTCATAGCATTCACCTTCAGGCTTTAAATGACATAGGGGGTTAACTAACTTCACAACCATTATAACAGGTAAGTGGGGGATTAAGGGGAATGCCGACCAACGCGGTACAGTTTGTTGATTCTGTCAAATATCTGGTTGAGCCAGGCGAAGACCCGTTGGTTGTACAGGTTCAGCGCGCCCATGTGGCAGTGTTCCGCCGCGCCGTCTGCTTCGTTGAAGGTCAGTAAACTCTTCTCGCAGTTCAGAGCGTTGTATAACATCTCCGGCTGCCCCTGGAAAAAGCCGTCGTTGGCTGCCTCGCAGACCAAGACCGGGCACTGGATCTGATCAGCGACCCCGGCCAGCGTGTAGGCCGCGGTTTTCTTGAAGAGGTCGCTGATCGAACTGGCGCCAAAGGTGAACAGGCCGTTTTCAATCACCCAGCGGACGTTGGTACTCTTTGACATTAGCAGTTTCAGCTGGTTTTCGACTACGGAATAATCGGTGATTTCGTGGCCCCGGGCGGCGAACGCGTCGGCAAAGCTAAAGGAGAATAAGCCGTCATCGGCGATCACCGCTGCCAGCCGGTGGTCAAAAGCAGCCGCCCGCGGTGCCAGTAAGCCGCCGAAGCTGATCCCCATTAGCGCGATTTGGTCATTTTGGACTTCCGGCCGGGTTTCGAGATAGTCAACGGCGGCTGACACCACCACTTCCCAGTCGGGGCGGAAGGCCAGGTGCTGTTCCCGGATCATGGCACCTTGGCCGGGGCCTTCGAAAGTGAGGACGTTGTACCCGTGGGCTAAGGCGTCCTGCGCCACCTGGAAGTACAGCTCTTCACCGGTGGAATCGTAACCGCCGTGAACCAGCAGCGTTTTGCGGGGCTGGTCATCGATTTTATAGAAGTAGCCGGGCATGGCGGTGTCTTCAAAGGGGATCGCAACGATCTCAAATGGCTTGCCGGACAGGCGCATTCCCTGCTGGAAGGTGTCGCGGCTGCTGGACCAGGTTGCTAACAGCTGGGGGTCGTCCGGGTTGCCGTGCAAGAAGAATTCCGCCGTGCGGTAGTAGTTGGACGCCTTTAAATCATTTTGGCTGGCGCTGAGCGTTTCACCTTGCTGGCGGTAGTGCTCCGCGCGGTCGCTGACCTTGGCGGCTAAGGCGTGCCACTGGGTATACCAGCTTTCAAAGCCGCCTTTCTCGATGGCGGAGGCAGTGGTCAGCACTTCGCCGATATCGGCACCGCCGTAAGGGGCATAGCCTAGCGTGCGTAAGGTTTCGTAAGAAAAGGTGGGATCGTTAAAGATAACTTTCATGATTGAGAACTCCTCGTTATTCATTTTAATTAGGTGGGCTAACTTTTACAATAATAAGGGGTTCTAATTAAAATGTCAAGATAATTTAGACCCCCTAATTGATTTATGGTATAGTAGGGACTGAAAATAAGGAGGAACTACGAAATGGCTGATGAACTAACCACCCATATGCTGACGGAAAAATTCTTTGATTTAACCATGTACTTCACGCTGGAAATGCAGCAAAAAGCCGGCTCACAACTGCTGTACCAAGGCCAGGGCAACGTGCTGATGGCGCTGGGGGAGCAGGACGGCCTGACCCTCAAAGAGCTGACGGCCAAGCTGCAGATTGCGGCGCCGTCCACCACGGAGTTCGTTAACAAACTGGTGAAGAAGGGACTGGTGACTAAAACCCGTTCTGAAAAAGATAAACGTAAAATGATCGTGCGCCTGACGGCTGCCGGGCGGGCAAGCCTCAGCCAAGTCGACCAGGCGGATATTTCGGAGTGGCAATTGCTGTCTGAGTCCGAACAGCAGCAGTTCGCCGCGTTAATGGATCAGCTGATCGCCGGGCTGGCATCCAAGTACGGTGATCCCACCAGTAAGCAGCAGCTGGCTAATTTGAAACAGCACTTTATTCAGCGTACGCAGGAAAATTAAAGTAGCAAAAAAGCCCGTTGCTGACGGGCTTTTCGCTTACACTCATTTAGTTAAATTTGATCCATTTAGCAAAGCCGCGCGGTTCTTTTCCACGGTAGCCGATTGCCACGACTAAAGTAGTGACGACCAAACCAATGGCAATGATCAGCCAAAGCGTGGTGCTGTAAACACTGCCGTTACCACCGCCGAACATCGCGTTGTACGTCAGGTAGACCCCTTGATACATCGGTGTATGGTAGCTGAGCCACTGGTAGAAGCCGTTCATGGCTTGACGCGGGATGAGCGCGCCGCCAGCAATGGTCTGCGAGACCATCAGCGGCAATTGAATGACGAACGATGGCAGTCCCACCAGCAACAGCGCCAGTGAGAAGGTCAGCTCGAAGGCGCCGAGGCCGAAGAGCCACTCGTTACCCCAGAGGGATAAGAAGACGCCGCCGGTAAAGTGGATGAAGCAACGTAGGGTCCCAATCGTCACTAACGGCCCGATGACGGTTGCCAGCAAACCGGTGAGCTGCGAAGCCAGGAAGGCCCGCCATCTGCCCATGGCAAACCGGGCACCCATGAACATCAACGACATGATGATACTTGAGATCATCAGGCCTAAGTAGAAGCCCATGTTCAGGAACATCGGTCCCATCTGGTACTGATAATTACCGCCGAATTGATGCATGTGATAGGTATGGAAATCAGGGTGGGCGGTCATCTTTTTAGCCGCGGCCTGAGCCTGCGCACGGGTCTGTTTAGCAATGGTCTGCTGAACCTGCTTTTGCATCTTCTGCTGCATCCGTTTAGCGGCAGCCGGATTCATCCGGCCGCCTCGTTTAGCCGCCTGCTTCTTGGCGTTAGCCTGGGCTTGTGCGCCCGCTTTTTTAGCGATCTGCGGGGCCATTTACTGGGCCATGGCGCCTGTGGTCTTGGCCGTGGTCAGTTGAGCGGCGATCTTGTCTTGCATCGAGCTGATGGCTGAGCGGGTGATACTGTTTTGCAGCAGCCCGTTGGAGTCGCTGACGTAGAAGTTCAGCTTCGGGTTCTTGCCCGCTTCCACGTCCTTAGTGAAGCCGGCCGGTAACTGGACCGTCATGGCATCCGTCCGCTTGGACAGGCGGGACTTGGCAGCCGACAGGTTACTGGTGGTGGCTACGTGCTTAAACGGCACGTTGTCCTTTAAGCCCTGAGTCAAGTTTTTAGTCACCGTGGTCTGATCCTGATCCACGATGGTGATCCGCAGCTGATCCGTGGATGTCGGCAGCATACTGAAACCAGGCACGCCGCCTAACACGAAAAATGCGCCGATAACAGCCGGCAGCAACATCACGAGATACGTCAACGGATGTTTGAACCATTTTTTTATCATAAAATCCTCCCCTATGTGAATATGAATTAATGCACACTATCAGTATGAAACTCTTTAAAAGGGGAGGCAATTTGCAAAAAAACGCGCAGTGTCCGATAACGGACATTACGCGTTAAAAAGTATGATAACGAACACTTTAATTTAAATTAATTACTTGGTAGGCGAGTGGTGCGCCATGGCGTTGCCGTAGATACTGCGGATCATGTGCTCACTTAAGGCAGCCGCGTCGTCGTTCATGCCGTTTTTCAGCGACCAGCGGATGTAGTTGAGGACGATGGCCGATTCCAGGCTGGATACGAAGTCGTCGGGCGCCTGCTTATCGGCGGCGTAGTGGTGATTCAGCCGGTGCCAGGTTTTACTGAGACATTTTTCCCACTTCACCAGCAGATCCAAGCCGTCTTCGTGAACGCCGAGCAGGGTGTTCAAAGCATCGCGGTGCTTCAGCAAAGTGCCAGCAATGTCTGGAATCGAAAGCACGTGCTCTTCTTGACCGATGATCTGATTAGCCCGCTGTTCCACCAACTCCTGATAGAGCTTGGTGTACTGCTTCACCAGTTGGCTCAGTAAATCGTACTTGTCCTGAAAGTGTTCGTAAAACGTCGACCGGGACACCAGCGCTTCGTTGCAGATCTGATTGACGTTGATTTTTTGAAACGGCGTCGTTTTCAGTAAGTTTAAAAAGGCCTGTTTAATATCACGTTCAGTTTTAATGATCCGTTTGTCTGTCATGATTTGCCCCTATCATCTGGAAGTTGATCCAGTTTACAGTCTTAGTTACTGGTTCAAGGATAACTTAACGGCTTACCCGATTTCAAGGCTCACTTTAAGGACGGTTCAACTAAACCTCTTAGTGAAAGTGTGCAAACTCTCACTGATTCCGGTGCTCTGTGCTATAATATGAGTATAAAAAGGGACTGGCGTTAGAGCACCAATCCCCATGCAAACCGCTTCAAAGGCGGTGGCTAGTAACAGACAACTGTAAGAAGTCACCTATCAACTGGTCAAAGTTAACAGGGGTGGCTTCTTATTTACGCTTTCCGCGGTCAATCAGTATCGTTAGGGCTGCAAAAGCAATCATCAACGTAAAGGGTACGCCTAGGAATAGGCAAACTCTCGCTGATTTGAGCGTCTTGTGCTATAATGTGAGTATCAAAAAGGGACTGGCGCTGGCGCACCAATCCCCATGCAAACCGCTTCAAAGGCGGTAGCTAGTGACAGACAACATAAGAAGTCACCCGTCAACATGCCAAAGTTAACAGGGGTGGCTTCTTATTTACGCTTTCCGCGGTCGATCAGTATCGTTAAGGTTGCAAAAGCAATCATCAACGATAATGCGTCAAAGACTGACACAGTCTGAATCTTTCGTAGATTTTGTAAATCATAGGCATCATCTACTTTCGTATTTGACGCCACCACCCATGAAACTCTTTGCTCTAACAGTATATCATAAGATATGCTGTTTTTTTATTTGCCTAAAATAATTGCGACAAATTATATAAAATGTGATATATATTTTCTCTACTGAAATCAGTTTACTTAGTCATCAATGGCTCTAAATTACTCTCGTCAATTCAAAAAGTGCCCCTCGCCACCCAGATACTGCGTCGTTAAGTCAATCACTCGCTGAGCGGTGTCGTCCACGTATGCCTGCGTGGTGTGTTGATTGCCCTGAACAATGTAAAAGATATGGTTTGTGGCAGGGGTTACCTTGGTTTTCTCCACTTGGCGGGTCTCCAGGTGGCAGATGACCTCGTTGCTGTCGTCGATGTAGCCGTATTCGCTGGGCTTCACCGGCTCCGGCTGATTGTCGGCGCCAATCGGCACGAAGCGTTCCGTACCGTTCGTGAGCCGCAGATTAACGTTGCCGTCGATTTGGTCTATATCGTGCGCGCCTAACGCCAGACGGCTTTGAATCGAGATCAGATTATAGAGGTCCACGACAGGATTAATGGAAAAAAGCGTACCGCGTTTCAAAATTAATTTCAGCAGCGTGACCGGTGCCGGCGTATTGTTGCGCTTGGGCAAGTGAACCGCTTTGTGCAGGTCCCAAAAGCCCTGAATGATGGGGTCGGCTTTAATTTGGTCGCGGTCTAACCCCGGTAAGACGGCCTGGACTTCGTTTTGAATGTAGGCCTTTAGCTGGTCTGGATACTGCTGGTTATTAACGCCGGTCAGCTCGACGCCGCGAATGGTGACACCTAAATCAATCACCTTTGGATCAATGATGAATTGCATGATTAACACTCCTTTTCTTAAAATGACGACAAAAAAGCATTCGTTCCCGTTAACAAGGGACGAATGCGCCGTGGTGCCACCCAATTTTACCCGTTCTTCACAAAACAAGCCTCATCGGCACCCATTCAAGCGGATGCCAGGGAAGCTAACGGTTCCTACCGTTCGGCCCGCGTGAACGGGCCGACCCTGTCGCAAAGTTCATCTTCACCAGATTGCCGGTTTCCTTTTCCATCAGCCGGATTCTCTGCTGCCAGCGACACTGGTGACACTTCTTTGCGGTCTTTTAGCTGTGAATTTACCGTTAGTTATAGCACGTTTGAGGATGATAAGCAACAGAAATCTTATTTAATTTTAATCTTTATATTGAATATTAACTGCATATAAAACTGTTGCATCAGTATCCGAACCATTTTAAAAACTTAAGGCTTGACAAATTATTAATATACGATTAATATCTATGGCAATCATTTAATTAATATATCATCTTTTGAGAAGAAGAGTAGCTGTCCTGATCTTTCTTAGAGAACCGGCACTTGGCTGAAAGCGGGTATCGATCAGGCGGTGAAGATGAGCTTTGAATTAAGAAGTATTTGGTGGTGAGCTAAATATTCGGTTGGCGCCGTTATCGCTGGATCGAATGTCGCGTTTGAGATTCGATCGAGGTACTGTGCAGTCAGTACGAATTAAGGTGGCACCACGGAAAACACTTTCGTCCTTGTTTAGTGATAGACAAGAACGAAGGTGTTTTTTTGTTACCCGTGCTGATAGGCAACTTAATCATGAAGTGGAAGAAGGGATAGCGTGTTATTAGAGCTCAAAAACTTGAAGAAGACGTTTAAGAATAATCACGTTTTAAAAGGGATCGACCTCGCGGTGAAAGAGGGCGAAGTCATCGCCATTATTGGCCCCTCGGGATCAGGGAAAACCACGATGCTGCGCAACATTAACTTTCTGGAAACGGCGGATGCTGGTACCATGACGCTGCGGCAAAAACGGATCGACATGGCGGCACCGACTCAGGAACAGGTGTTATGGACCCGCCGGCACATGGCGATGGTGTTTCAAAACTATAACTTATTTAAAAACAAAACGGCGCTGGAAAATATTTCTGAAGGGCTGATCTTCGGGCAGAATAAAAGCAAGGAAGAAGCCGAGACGCTGGCCAGCCGGGCGCTGGACCAGGTGGATCTGTTAGATAAGAAGGATTTTTATCCCTCGCAGCTGTCCGGTGGTCAGCAGCAACGGATCGGTATCGCCCGGGCCACCGTGTTAAATCCCGATATTGTGCTGTTTGACGAACCGACCTCGGCGCTGGATCCCGAGCTGGTCGGCACGGTGCTGCGGGACATGAAGCGTCTGGCGGAACGGGGCCAGACCATGATCGTGGTGACCCACCAAATGGCGTTTGCCAGGGACGTGGCCGACCGGGTGATCTTTTTCGCGGATGGTCAAATTATTGAACAGGGCAGCGCGGACGATGTCTTCGATCATCCGCAGCACGAACGCACCCAGCGGTTCCTGTCAGCCATTGCCGAAGATTATTAAGTCAGTGTTCAATTAATCGTTGAAAGGGGATGCATCAAAAATGCGATTGACCAAAATTATGACCACGCTGCTGTCGGGATTACCGACAACGTTAACGTTACTCATCTTTTCGTTTATTTTTGCCAGTGTGATCGGGGTCTGTCTGGCCTGGCTATCGTTGCGGCGCAATCCGGTTGCTAAGGGCCTGGCTCGCGGCTACCTGGGCTTGGTCCGGGGGACGCCGCCGCTGCTGATGCTGCTGTTAGCCTACTACGGGCTGCCGAAACTGTTTTTACTGGTGGGCATTGACATCAACGACTGGGCGAAGCTGCTGTTTGGAATCGCCGGGCTGTCCATCGGCTGGAGCGCCTACTTATCCGAGGCGTTTCGTTCCGCATACTTATCGGTTGATCCGGGGCAGTACGAGGCAGCGCTAGTCGTCGGCATGGATGCCAGCCACGCGTTTTGGCGGATTCTCATGCCGCAGACGCTGCTGATCGCCTTACCCAACGTGGAAAACCTGCTGATCGGGTTAGTTAAGGCCACTTCACTGGTGTACGTCATCGGGATTATGGATATGTATAATACCGCGACTGATTTATCCAATCAAAATCAGGGGGTCTATCAGCTGGAGATCTTCGTCGTTTTAGCCTTTATTTACTGGCTGGTGGTTTTAGCCATCGAGTGGGGCTTTCGTCAGATCAGAAAAGATTATCAGTACGTCACGGTTTAAGGAGATGGCTAAATGTTCGATTCAAACTTCGCGCTTCATTCGTTTCCGAAGATCCTGTCGGTGGCGCCGACCACCATCGTGCTGTCCATCATCGCCACGATCTTGGGCTTCATCCTGGCCGTCTTGATCGTCATTGTCCGGGAACGCAACGTTAAAATTTTGGCGCCGATCGCGGCGCTGTACGTGTCGTTTATCCGCGGGACGCCGATCATCGTGCAAATGTACGTGGTCTACTACGGGCTGCCGCAGTTACTGGTGGCCTTAAAACACGCGGGGCTGGATACCAGTACCAACGGCCTGCCGGCGATGCTGATCGCCATCTTGGCGTATTCGTTTAACGCCTCGGCCAATATTTCGGAGAGCATCCGTTCCGCGTACCACTCCGTCGACCACCGGCAGTACGAAGCCGCCGTCACGGTGGGCATGACGCCTACCCGAGCCATGACGCGAATCGTTATCCCGCAGCTGGTCGCTAACTTTATTCCTAACTTTGCTAATTTATTCATTGACCTGATCAAAGATACCGCCATCGTTTACAACATCGGCATTGTCGAAATCATGGCCAAAGCCAATATTTTGTCATCGATCGGCTTTAAGTACTTGGAAACTTACCTGGACGCGCTGATCATTTACATTGTGATCTGCTGGATCTTCGCCAAGCTCTTTCAGGTGGGTGAAGCCATCGACCGTTACCATACGTTCCACACGCAGGATTCAATTTAATCAAAGGAGTGTCTATAGATGAAAGCTTCTCATAAGGGTTTAAAACGTGTATCAGCTTTAATTATCGTGCTCGTGCTGATCGGCATCGTCGCGTTTAGCACGACTCACCACTCTGCCAAAACGTCTTCCGTTACTACGATCAAGGTGGCGGGACCCAATAATAACCGGCCTTACACTTACCCAGCCGGTTCCGGGATCGGCGGCTACTACGGCGCGCTGCTGAAGCGGATCGATAAGGACCTGCCGCAATATAAGTTCGACGAGACCACCACTTCACAAAATTCCGTCTTCGTCGGACTGCAGTCTGGCAAGTACGACCTGGCCGTTTCCAACTGGTGGTATTCTAAGGACCGCTTCAAGACTTATTTGCACACTAATTCTAACGGCTTAGATGATCTGCGGCTCATCACCAAGAAGGGCGGTAAAACGGCCAATTCATTGCAAGATGTTGCCACTAAAAAGCTATCATTAGTGCCGATTTCAACCGATGACGCCCGTTACAGCGTGATTCAAACCTACAACCAAAATAATCCGAAGCACAAGATCGATTTGAAGGGGATCGGCGACCAGTCCGCCGGCGATGCCTTAAAGGAAGTCGCTACCGGCAAATACGACGTGGCCGTTTATCCTTACGCGGCTTACAAGCCCGTTGGCAACACTTCAGAAGGCAAGCAGTTAGCAACGTCTAAATCTATCGGGCTAGAAAATAGTTATTTCCTATTAAATAAGAATGCGAAGAACAAGAAACTGGTGACCGCGATCAACAAGGAGCTGAAGAAGCTCAAAGCTGACGGTTATCTGGAAAAGATCACCAAGCAGTACCTGTATGAAGATACGTTCAAACAGCCGAATGCCAACAAAGCCTTTAACGCTGAAGCGAATAAGTAAAAGAGGAGGACCACGATGAAGAAAAGTGACTTACTGAAAGCTTTTAATAATGAGGACGAACAGGAAGTGCCGTTTTCCGTCTGGCACCATTTCACACCCAACGAACACGTGGAAGCGACCAAGGATAACGGCATGTTTGAGACCGACCTCGAAAAGGAGCCGGCCTACGTTGACAGTGTTGATTCGGATTTTATTAAACTCATGAACGACGGCTATTTTACCTACCATTTTAACAACGTCGCTGATCCCACTGACTTGGCTGCCTTAGCTAAAATCCAGCCGATCGCGGCTGACCATCCGTGGCTGGTGGACCAGGCGCGATTGATCACCGAACAGCTCAAAGCACTGAAACACCCGACCATCGTGTTGAACAACGTTTTTTCCGCCGTCACGCTGTTTAAATGGGCGCTGGTGGTCGATGAACCGGAACGCGATCTGGCGGAAGCCGACACCTTGTTTGCCGACCTCTATACTAAGGATCCCGAAGTCGTGACCCACGCTTTGACTGTCATTAACGGCGATATCAAAAAACAGATCCAAGCCCTTTACCATGCCGGTCTCGACGGGGTGCTGTTCAGTACCCAGGAAATCCAGGATCCCCGCATCGGTGAAACCTTCTTCAACCAGGTTCAAAAACCGCTGGATCAGGAGCTAATCGCTGAAATCAACCGGGATTTTAAAACCAGTATCCTCCACATTTGCGGTTTCGGGGAAGCCACGAACCATCTGCCGTGGTTTACCGACTATCAGTTGCCGATCATTAACTGGGCGACCCGCGTAGACGGCTACACCCTAGGCGAGGGCAAGCAGCTCTTCAAGGACCGGATCGTCTTTGGCGGTTTGGGCAATACCACTGAAGACGTGCTCTATGCCGGCAGCCAGCAAGAGATTCAAGCCGAAATTGACCGGCTGCTGGATGAAGCCGGGACTAAGGGCGTCATGATCGGCGCGGACTGCACGGTGCCCCGCGAAACGCCAGTGGAACACATCCGCTGGGCGGCCGAGGCAGCGCACACTTACTTAGCCCGTAAGCAGGCCCGGTAATTTAAGGATTCAAAAAGCCAGTGATCACGCATCACTGGCTTTTTCGTGCCATTCGTTGGAGAGGTTAACTTCCCAGGCCAAGTTTTGCAGCCCGGCTTCGTCTTTAATGCGGTAACTGCGCTGATCTTTTTGCAGGTAGCCGGCCTTGACAAAGTCGGCGATCACGTACAGCAGGTGGCGGTAGGACACGCCCAGGTACTCGGCGACCTGGGTGTGTTTTTCGTGGTAGCGGCCGTCGTGGCTCGTCAGCAGAATAAAGGCCGAAAGCCGCTGCGACAGCGTGAAGCCCTGATTCTGGGAAGCCGTTTTAATATTGCGGGCGTTTTTGTGAGCGAGGTAGAGGCAGACGTTGCGCAGGAAGACCGGGTCGGCCAGCAGCTGCTGCTTGTATTTTGCCACCGGCAGCGCCAGGCAGTAGCAGTCATCGATCACTTGGACGCTGAAGGGTTCGCTTTGGGTGTCCATTAACTCCATTTCCCCCACAAAGCAGGGCGGCGTGAAGAAGTCGACCAGGGTGTCTTTGCCGTTAGCCAGAAAATCATACAGTTTGGCCTTGCCCCGGACTAAATAAAACAGGTAGTCCGGTTTAACCTGGTTTTTTACAATGTATTCCTGGGGGCTGAACTTCATCAGCTGAGCGTGCTTGGCGATATTGGAGCCGAACAGCGATCCATAATCACACTCAGCCATCAACACGTGTTTGAGTTTACTATCATCAATTTTTTGCATTTAAATTCTCCTAGTATGAGATTTCTCATACTTAGTGTAGCAATTCACAGGCTATAATTCAATCAGTAAGTAAGGGCTTACACATCACTGCTAGGAGGAATTATTCATGACTGCACGAAAAATTATTCTCGACTGTGATCCAGGTCACGATGACGCGATTACCATGATGATGGCATACGCACATCCAGATATCGACCTATTAGGGATCACGATCGTTGCTGGTAACCAAACGTTGAAGAAGACCGTTCATAACGGCTTGAACGTTGCGCAATTATTAGACATGGACGTTAAACTTTACCCAGGGATGCCCCAACCGCTTGTCCGCGAACAAGTCGTTGCCGGTAACGTCCACGGTAAGACCGGTTTAGACGGTCCCACTTTTGAAGCCTTAAAGCGGACAGCTGAAAAGGAAAACGGTGTTCAATTCATCATTGATACCTTAATGGCTAGCGACGGCGACATTACCTTAGTGCCTACTGGTCCATTGACTAACATCGCCACTGCTATGCGGATGGAACCGCTGATCATCCCTAAGATCAAAGAAATCGTCTTAATGGGCGGTGCTTACGGGACGGGTAACTTCACGCCATCAGCTGAATTTAACATTTTCGCTGATCCGGAAGCCGCTCACGTGGTCTTCAAGTCCGGTGCACCGATCGTCATGATGGGCTTAGACTTAACCAACCAAACCATTTGTACCCCAGACGTCATCGAACGGATGGAAGCCATTGGCAACAAGGCCGGTAAGTTATTCGGTGATTTAATGCGCTTTACTTTGAAGACGCAGTTTGAAGAATTTGGCCTTGAAGCTGGTCCGATCCACGATGCTACCACTGTAGGCTACTTAATTGATCCATCACTGTTTGAGATGCAGGACATGTACGTCACCGTTGATATCAACCGCGGCCCATGTTACGGCCGGACGGTTTGCGACGAACTCAACGTTTTGAAGCAGACGCCAAACGCTAAAGTGGGTAAGGGGATCGACCGTAAAGGGTTCTTCGACTTAGTTGCTGACTGCATTAAGACCTACAAGTAAGCAGAGAGGGGGACATTTAAATGTATGTTTTGATTAACCTGGTAGGGCTGATCGTCTTCTTAGTGATCGGTTTCCTATTTTCAAAGAAAAAAAGCGATATCCGCTGGCGTTCAATTGCCATCATGTTATTGATCAACTTGGCATTAGCCTGGTTCTTCACCAGTTTTACCGCTGGCCGAGACGCCGTTAAAGCAGCGGCGGACGGATTTAACTGGCTGGTGGAAGTTTCCTATCAAGGGATCGTCTTCGCGCTGCCCAACTGGGTTACCCCAGCTTTCGGCGGTTCAGCTAAGTCGATGAACTTTGTGACCACTGCGCTGCTGCCCGTATTGATGATCGTACCGGTTTTTGATATTTTAACCTACTTTGGCGGATAAGATTTTAGGCTTGATCTGGGCGCCGCTTTCCTTAGAGCATATCGTGGGGGTTATCATGTTCCCGTTTGCTTGGCTATTAGGGTTCCCGGTTCACGATGCCTGGCTCTTATCCCAAGACATGGGCTTGAAGTTAGTGACTAACGAATTCGTGGTCATGGGGAAGGTCGCTGGAAACGTGATTAATGGCTACACGCCGCATTTACGTGCCGTATTGACCGTCTTTTTGACGTCGTTTGCCAACTTTGGAACCACCGGGATGATCATCGGTGCCTTCAAGGGATTGGTGGACAAGGAAAAAAACGACTTGGTCGCTAAAAACGTGGGTTGCATGTTACTTTCAGGCGTTCTCGTATCACTCTTATCAGCTGGTTTTGTCGGCCTGTTCGTGTGGTAATCAAAAAGCGTATCTTACAATGCATGACTGATTACAACGGAACGGTCTAAACATGCCGCGTCAAAAAACCATTCAGGTGAACTGGATGGTTTTTGCGTGCGGAAAGGACAACTTGCACCAAAACTATGCACGTGCATAGTTTTGTGCTATACTCATTTTGACTTACAAATAAGTGAGTCGTTAAGGAAGGGTGTACAATGAAATTAATTACGGTTGAAGAACATTACGACACTGACGAAAACATCAGTCAGTTTAAGAAATACTCGGAAGTTAAAAATAATAATCCGTGGCAAGACAAGTTAAGGCCTAAGCTAGTCGATTTCAGTCAGAAGGTGGCTTACATGGATGAGAACGGTATCGATATGCAAGTGATCTCCGATGCCGGTAATTCAGCGCAAGTGCTGCCTGACCAGTACGCCGTTGCTGGCGCCCGTGCCCAAAACGAAACGTTGGCGGAAAACATCAGCCAGTATCCTGATCGGTTCGCTGGGCTCGCAACTTTACCCGCTAACGTGCCCGACAAAGCGGCCGAAGAGCTGGAATATGCTGTGACGCAGTTAGGCCTGAAGGGCGGCATCATCAGCGGCAGTATCAATGGTCAGTTCCTCGATGACCCCAAGTTTGACCCCATTTTTGCCGCTGCCGACAAGCTTGGTACCACGCTTTACCTGCATCCCGGTGTCATTTCAAACGACCAAAAGGCGATGCTCTACGATAGTAAAGCCTACTCAGCGCTAGCCGCAAACATGATGGCCGGCGCCATGTGGGGGTGGCACATGGAAGCTGGTATTCAGGTCATGCGAATCATCACAGCTGGTCTGCTGGAAAAGTATCCCCACCTGAAGATCGCCACCGGCCACTGGGGTGAATTTATCCCCATGTTCGTGGAACGCATCGATGGGTTCAGCCCAATGATCACTGACTTGCCGCTGAAGTTCTCGGATTACTACCGGCGTCAGGTTTACCTGTCACCATCCGGGATGTTCACGGCACCGCAAATGCAGTTAGCACTCACTGAAATGGGCGCGGATCACGTCATGTGGTCGGAGGACTTCCCGTACGTGCAAAAGGGCTCAAGGACGCGTGAGTTTCTTGAGCAGGCGGATGTGACGGATGAGCAACGCGAGGCGATCGCCCACGGGACGGCCGAAAAACTGTTTAACCTGTAAGAGAAACGGTATCATATACTGCCTAGGAAGTGACGACATGATTACGGATAAAAATAACGAGACGATCAGCAAACAGCTGCACACGGCCTCCAACATGGCCATTCGGGTGTTGGAGAAGCGTCTAAGCCCCCTTGGGGTGAATCACGCGCAATTTTTCTTCATTTTAAAGCTGCACGATAATCCGGGAATTACCCAAGACCAGCTAGTGCGTTCGGACAGTCGCCACCAAAGCAACGTGAACCGGGAAATTGCTAAGCTAGCCAAGATGGGCCTGGTGGATAAGCGGCAGTCGCCAAACGATGGCCGGCGTTTTGAACTGAAGCTGACGGCTGAGGGCGAAGCGCTGTATCCCAAGATCAAAGCAGCACTGGACGCGCAAGAAGAAGCGCTGAGCCAGTGCCTGGACGTGGCTGACGGCCGGGTAACGCAAGCTGATTTTCTGGCTGTTTTGAAACGAATTGCGCAGCTTGATGAAGGCAGTGGCCTTAAATAACGAATTAGATCTGGTGCTGATGAGCAATCATCAGCACTTTTTCTTTACAAAAAAGAAGCCCAATTCAGTTTCGAATTGAGCTTCTTTTAAATCCTGGAGGGTGGGCAATAGCGAAGCTCGCTATGTCTACCTTGGCTTGATCTCCAGCCTACTGATTATTTGTCGCCGGTTTCTTTTCTTCTAAGACCGAACAGACTCAATAGACTCAGCAGTATCAAGCCAAGAACACCAGTTGTTTTCACTTGATCGGATTGTTCGTTAGTTTGCGGTAATTGGCCGGCAGCTGCTTGTTTCGTTTGCTGACCAGTTGTGGTTTGACCAGCAGCGGTGGCTGAACTTGACGGCTGAGCAGCCGTTGCGTGACCTGCCGCGGCTGAAGTGCTGAGCACTGCGCCGCCATTTTGAATAGCCGTGACCGTGTTCGAGTGACCTGAACGGGTACCATTCTGATCGGATTTGACAGCGGTACTGTTTTGACGCGTAACCGTGTCCTTATCCGCATCGTCAGTCGGCGTGGTTACCGGATTGGGAATCGTATCCGGTTGCGGCGTGTCATTGGTGGTTGGGGTGTCAACATCCGTCAGATTATTGCCAGGCAGGCCGTTGTTGTCGCCTTGATCCGGCACGTTAGTACTAATGGCAGTGTAAGTGACATAGCCCGCGTCGCCCGGTTTAGCCTTTGGACCATTGACCGTAATCGTGCCGTCCGGGTTAACCGTTGCCGACACCGTGGTTTTATCCGCAGTGTAGCCGTCAAGGGTCGGCACGGCAACGTTGACGACATCGCCAACGTTGCCAGTCACGTGAGCGACGGTTTGATCGCCTTGATTACTTGGGATCGTCACGTCGGTCGTGATTTGGTTGCCGGTGTAAACGATCGTGATGTCCTTAGCATTAGTCGGGGCGTCCGTGATCAGCGGATAATCGGCAGCCACTTTGGCGGTTGCTGTCGTGTAACCGGCAACCGTTGGTGTTGAGATTTCCGTGTACCAGTCCATTGGCGTGTAGACGTCGGTTGGTTTGCCAGTTGCCGCGTCAACCGTTTGCACCCAGTTGACGGTTTGAACGACGTCGGGTGTTAAAGCCTTGCCGTTGCCATCGACGAAGTGAATCGTCCGCGTGGTGGTGGTGTGGTTAAAGCTTTCGGCAGGCGAGATCGGTAACGTTAAGGTTTGATCCTTGGCGGTATCAGTGTCAAATTGTTTGGGTGCGTTTGCCAGCCAATCAGCCAACGTCGTACCAGAAGTGTTGGCACTGATGCTGTAGCCGTCGGGAATCAAGGCTAAGATGGCCTGGGTGTCGTAGTGAATGTCACTGCCGGATTCACCCGTCGTGGTCCAAGTCTTGTCACCAACGGTAACAATCAGCTTTTGGGTTTCACCAGTGTAGGTCACCGTAATATCCTTAGCATTTTCCGGTTGGTCGGTGATCATTGGGTAGTCTTCCGCAATGGTTGCGATATCAGGCTTATACCCGGTAATGGTGGGTGCAGTGACGCTAGTGTACCAGTCTACTGGTGTATAGGCACCAGCTGTTGAAGCAGCATTGGCGTCGCTGACTTTCACCCAGTTGACAGTTTGAACGATATCCGGTGAGACGGTCTTGCCCGTGTTATCGACAAAGTGGATCGTCCGCGTGGTCGTCGTGTGGTTGAAGTTTTCAGCTGGTGAAATTGGTAACGTCCAGGCTTGATCGTTCGCCGTATCCGTATCAAAGTTTGCGGGCGCTTTTGTGAGTAGGGCTTCAATCGTGGTTGTCTGCTGATTGTAGGTAACCGTGTAACCCTTAGGAATCAAGCTTAAAATGGCGCCAGCATCGTAGTTGATGGCACTGCCGGAAGGCCCCATGGTGGTCCAAGTCTTGTCGCCAACGTGCACCACCATGGTTTGCGTATCAGCCGTGTAGGTAACGGTGATGTCCTCAGCATTTCCCGGCGTGGTGACCATCATTGGATAAACTTCGGCAATCGTTTTAATGTCCGGCGTATACCCGGCAATGGTTGGTGCAGTCACGCTGGCGTACCAATCCATTGGCTGAAAGGCCCCAGTAGTCGGGTCGGTAGTGGCATCGCTGCCGCGGACCCAGTTAACCGTTTGAACGACATCCGGTGAGACGGTCTTACCCGTACTGTCGACGAAGTGAATCGTTCGCGTAGTCGTGGTGTGACTGAAGTCTTCGGCTGCTTGCAGAGGCAGTGTGATGGTCTGATCCTTGGTGGAGTCATGGTCAAATGCCGTCGGTGCGTTGAGCTGCTGTAAGAGACTGTCAAATATTTTTTTAGAAGTATTACTGTTGATCGTGTAACCCTTTGGAATGAGGGCGACGATGGCCTGCTGATCGTAATTGATCGGGGTGTCTGAGGCGCCAGTGGTGGTCCAGACTTTACCAGTATTACCGAGTTTAACCGTTAAGGTCTGCGGATCACCTGTATAGGTGACGTACCCGGCATCGCCAGACTGTGCTTTTGGCCCGTTGACGGTAATCGTGCCGTCGGCGTTGACCGTAGCCGTTACCTTGGTTTTATCCGGCGTATAGCCTGAAATGGCCGGAACTGAAATTTGAACGGTGTTGCCGACCTGACCAGAAACGTTAGTCACGGTTTGCTCACCCTTATTGGTAGGGATTGTCACGATGGCGTTATTGATTTGTTTGCCGACATAGTTGATTGCAACGGTATTTTCACCACCAGCTGTTAACGTCACGAACTGGGGTGAAAGGGTGTAGCCGTCTACTTTAGGAACGGTATAAGCAACCGATACAGCGTTACCCTTGCTGTCGGCGGTTGGCTTGGCTGTTCCTTCCTGATAGAAGGCGATCACTTGACCAGGGGTACCGTTGATATTTGATTGGGCAACGTTAGGCATGTTGCTGGTGATATTGAGTTTGGCATCAGCCGGCACGTAGGTGTACTTGTTGATGGTCACGCTGTAAGCGGCTTTGGAAGAAGCGGTGGCAGCGGTGACACCCAGCAAGTAGTTCTTACCGATTTGCTCATCCGTAATGGTTTGAGTATACGTTTTAACGATTTGATCATTACTGTCTAAGATGTTAGTGACGAGCTGTTTCGTGGCAGCCTTGTAAGTCACGTCAAAGGTGTATTTTAAGCTGCCAGTTGATCCGCTGGCAGGCAAAGCGATACCCGTATCAAATACACCACCGATTGCCTGACTGCTGTCATCGGCTGATTGATAAATCACCCAGTTCGGCAGTTGGGTGAACGGCTGGCCATCGCTTTGTTTAGGTGACTGCCTTATGGCATCCGTTGAAATAATGTAGCTGATGGTGCCATCGATTCCTCTGACCAGGCCCATGCCGCTGCCGAATCCGGCCTTGGTCATGGCAGTGTCCAATGAAACCGGCTGAAAGGCGACGGCCATCCCGTCACCGCCGAGCCAGCCGCCCATAGTGGCACTGTCCCAGTTAACGTTGACGGTGGCGTTCAAACTAAAATCGCTGTTGAAATCAATGGCGTCTTTCGCAACGACCACGCCGTTTTGCGTGTGGCCAGAAACAGCCGGATTAGTTAAATCAACGGTATCAGAGGTGATTTTTGGAAGGGTGGTCCCGTTTGAACCGCCCGCCACGAAATCACTGGCCACTTTTTCGCCAGTAACCACTGTTGGGGAATCGTTACTGTTGCCGGTATTGGCCGGATCAGTAGAAGCCGCACCCGATTTATCAGTCGTCGTAACGGTCGGCCCAACGGCTTGCGTTGGTGCCGGTGCTGGGGTTGGTGCGCTGACGGCACGTGCAGACACAACATCTTGGTTACCCGTGTTGTCTGCAGAACGAACAGTGGCTGTCGGCTGATTCTGTGAAGCAGTCGCTGCGGCGGGGGTACCCGTCGACGGTTTGTCTGTGTTGGCGGCTGTACCTGTTGTGCTGTCAGGTGCTACAGCTGCCGTGGTCCCACTAGGGGTGTTAGCTGCGTCAGGGGTTGTGATTGCGGCGGAGGAGTTAGTATCATTGGCCGGTGCAGTTTGGCCGACAGTGGCCGTTGAATCAGGCGTAACCGTTTCTGCCGCGCTGGCAGTGTCGCTTGCGACAAACGAAACACCAGTAAGGGCAGCTAAGGTGATGCCCATAGCTACCCATTGTTTACCTCTTTTGTAAAGCTTCACACGATGTTTACTTTCAATATATGGTGATTTTAAGTTGTTTTTTGACATAGTAAATTGCCCACTCCTTTTAACATAGTCCCTCATGACAATAAAAAATGATACATTTTACCCTCCAATCATTATAATAACATGAAGTGTATTTAAAACCTTCAAAGATGCTTATAAAAAATATGGACGCGTAACCCCTATATAATAGGCGTTAGGGGCACATCTTTTGAATTCATAAGTTATTCTATGTCGATATCATCATATAAGTCAGGCCTTAATTGACCCACTATAAACCATTTCTATTTAAGATATTTTTGAACCGTTTGCTGTCTGACGACAACTGCTCACGTTAAATTCTAAAGATAATCTTAAGAGACACTGTTTTTAAATTATTTTTAAGCTTGATTAGTGGTATATTACTGTTGATGGTAATTCATCAAGCAGTAAGTGGCTGTGACCTGTGTGGGTCACAGCCGTTTACTTTTTTCAAGTTCACATCATCCGTAACTAAAGCGCCTTGTACCTAACGGGGCCGTTTGCTATAATTTTCAGCATTGGTTTCAATCGAAAAACGGCGTAAGGGGAATGTTATGGGTAACCAACTAAAATTCACAGATCTATTGGCTGTTTTTATCGGCGGCTTTTTTGGCGGCATTGCCCGCTACGAAGTTGGTCAGCTGCTGCACGATGGCACATCGCTATTAGGCACCACCACGGTCAACGTGGTCGGTAGTTTTTTATTGGCATTTATTACATACGGGGTCGTCATTTATCTGGCTGTGCCTAATTGGCTGATCGTGGGCTTGGGCACAGGATTTATTGGCGCGTTTACCACCTTTTCCACGCTGGTAGTGAACTTATTGCTGAACGTGCCAAGTAGGCCAGCATATGCGATCACGATCTTTGTGCTGAACCTGACGCTGGGACTGCTGGCAGCCGCTAGCGGTTACGCGGCTGCCTTGGCCTTAGGACGGAGGCGAAAAGCATGATGCTGATCGGGCTTGGTGCCGGCTGCGGTGCGGTGTTGCGCTATTTGATCACGGTGGCAGGTAAGCGGTGGCATCCGACATTTCCCATGGCGACCTTGGTGATCAACGCTACCGGTGCTTTGGTTGCTGGCGTGCTGGTCACGTTGGCTTTACCGCAGCCTTGGTCACTGATTCTGTTAACGGGATTTTGCGGGGGCTACACGACTTTTTCCACCTACATGACCGATACCTTCGTGCTGTTACGGGACCGCCACTGGATACAGGGGATGCTATATTACGCAGGCACCGCTTTAGTGGGTATTTTAGCCGCAGCGGTCGGTGTGATGATTGGGCAGATGATTTGAAAGTTGAGGGTGTGACTTAAGTCTATATCGATAAGTCTGCCAGTTAATTTCTTGACTAAAATACAGCTTAAAATGTGCTTTGGTTCACTACTTGAATATAGCCTTAGCCTGTTCCACAACTCAGATTCTGGCATCTACCGAGTTGTGGAACAGCCTTTTTTTCAAAATTAAACAGCAAAAAGCAGTTCGTCTAAGGGATAGGGAGGCGGACTGCTTTTTGTACAAGGGGTTTCAGCGTAAACGCTGAAAATCACGATTGAGTTGATGTTCCAAATTGGGACAGGGATTTGGAAAACGTCAACTAGCCGATCTGTGCTAACAACAGTTTTTATGTTGAGGTCACTGTATGGGGGGAGTAACACAGATTAGCTAAAATGTTGTGGGATACAGCGGTTTACAAGCTGTGTCTGAGTAATCAATCTACTAAATTGATTACGGTTGCATTCTATCAAGTTTTAATTTTACCTGCAAACAAATACACTTGAATTATTCAAGCAAATTCTTAGACAAATATTGGGAAGCGGGTAAAATACAGTTTGCCAGAAGTCTGCAGTGATGTATGTCAATTGCTTGTGGTAATTCAAGAGAGAAAGTGACCATGATGTTTAAAAAAATCGTTGTTGTCAGCGTGGTTTTTGTGCTGTCGTTGCTGAGTCTGAGCCGGGTTGCCCTCGGGGCGTCTCCCTGTTGTCAATCCGTGGCGGTTTGAAACCAGCCAGGCAACCGTTCAGCTCAAAGTCGGCCCGTACTATACCAAGGTTTGGACGCGGGCCATCGACGCCTGGAACGCCAAAAAGGTCTTCAGGTTCAAAGTGGTTGCCGGTTCAGCTCAAATAACGATCGTTCCCGCCCAAAGTAATGAAGCGACACTGATCAAGCAAAATTTAGTGGGCGTGGCGGAAGTCCGGCACGATAGTACCAAACGGATGGTCAGCGTTCAGCTCCACCTAGTCAATTCACAGCTGAACAAAAACGGCTACACCACCAGCCAGCGTGTCAACGTGGCGGAACACGAATTGGGGCACGCCATGGGACTGGCCCATAATCCCAGCAAGCACAGCGTGATGTACAAATCAACACGCTACGTGAGTATCCAGCCGGTCGATGTCAAAAACGTCAAGGAACTGTACAGCATCCCGGCCAAGCAGTACTTCATTGATTCGCCCGCGGGTGCGGCTAATACCATCAGTAAAGATCGGGTTACGGTCAGTAGTCGGTGATCAGTGATTAAGGTTAAAGTTGAAAGATAACGCGGTAGATTCCCGAATTTAACATCAAAACGCCCACCGATAAAATTATCGGCAGGGCGTTTTTTAGTGTTCAATGCTCAGAGGCTAATTTTAGGCTTTCTTTCAGTCCAGCCCTCTGAGTAGCGGTTTATCAATACGATCCGATGATAAACCCCTTACCCACGCCGGATCAGCTGAACCGAAAAGCGTCTGGTCTTTGCGGGTAAGGTGGGCTCCTTGATCCGCTTTAAAACCAGGTCGACCGCCTGATGGCCGATGGTGGCGGTGGGCTGTTTAACCGAAATCACGGGCTGCTTAAAGTAATCAAACCAGGCCGTATTGTCAAAAGTGGCGACCTTAATGTTGGGACGGTGCAGGAGCTTGATTTCCTGCAGCACCACCAGCAGCAGCGTGTTATCGGCCGCAAAAATACCGTCGCAGTGGTGGGTCATCAGCAGTTCGTGCGCGTAGTCCAGTGCCTTGATTTGCTTGACGTCGCTGGTGTAGATCAAGTTTTGATCCAGCGGCAGGTGGTATTCAGCTAACGCCTTTAAATAACCTTGCTGGCGTTCCTTACCCGCCGTGGAGACCCCGCTAGAAAGAATGCCGATTTTAGAAGCGCCCTGCCGGATCAGCTCGGAAACGGCCAGTTCAGCACCCGAGACGTTATTCACCAGCAGGGTATCAAACTGGGACTGTTTATCGGGTGAGGGTGCGCGGTCAAAAAAGACCGTTGGGGTGTCGCCCACCAGCTGATGGTAGTCCAGGTGCGTATCCGTACTGGCAATAATCAGCCCAGAAACGTCATAGTGACGCAAAATTTGAATCGCCTGCATCTCTTCGGCTGGGTTTTCGTCGGAATTCAGCATGATGACTGAATAACCCGCCAAGGCGGCCTGATCCTGAACGGCACGGCTGACCTGCTTAAAGAACTCGTTAGAGGCGTCGGAAATAATTAACCCAATTAATTTTGTCTGGTGTTCCCGGATATTTCTGGCAAAGATATTTGGCTGGTAGCCAGTTTGGGTGATAATGCGCTGAACCTTTTCCTTGGTTTTCTGGCTGATGCCGGGGCGGTTGTTCAAGGCGCGCGAAACCGTGGCAATTGAAACACCGGCTAATTCTGCTATTTCGTTGATCGTAACCCGTGGTTTTTGAAAATCCATTAAATACTCGTCTCCTATGTCTTGTTAATGCCATTCTAGTTGAAAATGAGTGAAATGTAAAAAAACGTAAGCGTTTACGAAACCGACAAACGCAATGCTATCGCGGGTTGAAACTTTTGAACAATCTTTCAATTTGGAAAAATTCACTAAAAGCAGCTCTTTTTAGAAAATAACATGCTAAATTAGACATTGAAAGCGGTTACAAGAAACAACAAACACTTTAAATCTTTTTGAAGAGTGGTGATTAACGTGTTATTAGGAAGTATCGAAGCAGGCGGAACCAAGTTTGTCTGTGCGGTTGGTGATGAAAACTACCGCGTTAAGGACCGGATTCAGTATCCGACGACCACGCCCGCGGAAACTATCCAAAAGGCGATCGATTACTTTAAACGGTTTGCCGACTTACGAGCCATTTCGGTGGCCTCGTTTGGACCGATCGAGATTCGTCCGGAAGCAGAAAAGTACGGCTACATTACCGACACCCCGAAAGTCGGCTGGGCGAATACCAACTTTTTAGGCATGCTGAAAGCAGCGTTTGATCTGCCGATTTACTGGACCACGGATGTGAACGGGTCAGCCTATGGTGAATACATTCTTGCCAGGGAAAAGGACCCCAACATGAGTGCGCTGACGTATTACACCATCGGCACCGGCGTTGGCGCCGGCACCGTTTTAAACGGCGGTTTCGTTGGCACCTTGGGTCATCCCGAAGTCGGCCACGTGCGGTTGAAGCGGCACCCCGATGATTTAGATTTCAAAGGGATCTGCCCTTATCACGGCGATTGCCTGGAAGGGTTAGTCGCCGGGCCAACCTTTGAGGCGCGCACCGGGCGCAAGGGTGAAACGATTCCGTTGACCGATCACGTTTGGGACATCATGGCTTACTACGTGGCCCAGGCCGCCTTACAAACGACGCTGCATATTCGGCCGCAAAAAATTGTGTTCGGCGGCGGTGTTGTCAGCGAAGCCTTCCTGAAGAAGGTGCGTCACGAATTTGCGGCGTTGCTGAACGATTATCAAGACGTCGGTAAGCTGGACGACTATATCACCATGCCGCTGGCCGCACATAACGGGTCAGCAACCATCGGTGACTTTGCTTTAGCCTACCGGGAAGTTAATCAATTAGTTAATCAAAAATAACAGAATGGAGCGATGATTTATGAAGAGTTTAGTCCTTACTGGAACCAAGAAAATGGAAATTCAAGATTTACAAAAGCCAACCCCAAAGGCTGACGAAGTATTAGTCAACACCAAGTACGCCGGGATTTGCGGCACTGACCACGCACTGTACAACGGGCTTCCCGGTTCAGCTAACGCGGTACCGCCAATTGTCTTAGGTCACGAAAATTCCGGGATCGTTGCCGCTGTCGGCAGTGACGTCAAAGGCTTTAAAGTCGGCGATCGCGTAACGGTTGATCCTAACATCTATTGCGGCAAGTGCTTCTACTGCCGGACAGGCCGTCCCGAACTATGTGACAGTTTGTCAGCCGTTGGAGTTACCCGTAACGGTGGCTTGGAAGAATACTTCACGGCCCCTTCAGAAGTGGTCTATCACTTACCAGATGAAGTGTCACTAAAGGCCGGTGCCACCACTGAACCACTGTCATGTGCCGTTCACGGTGTTCAACTATTGAAACTGACACCTTATCAAAAAGCCTTAGTCATTGGTGATGGCTTTATGGGTCAATTATTCGTTCAACTCTTGGGTGCCTACGGTGTTCACCAAGTTGATTTAGCCGGGATCATTGATGACAAGTTGCAGTTGAACAAGGACAAGTTCGGTGTCACTAACATTTATAACACGACCCGTGACAAGATCCCTAGTGATTACGACGTTGTCATTGAAGCGGTTGGTTTGCCGCAGACTCAAGAAGAAGCCGTTGAAGCTACCCGCAAAGGTGCCCAAGTCTTAATGTTTGGTGTGGGTAAGCCAGACCAGCACTTCCAGATGAACACCTATGAAGTTTATCAAAAGCAGCTGACCATTCAAGGGTCATTTATCAACCCACGTTCCTTCGAAGATTCCATTGCACTGCTTGCCAGCGGCAAAGTTAACGTTGAACCGCTGATCAGCCACGAACTTGGTTTGGAACAAGTTGCTGACGTTCTGGAAGGCAAAGTTGCCGGTGTGTCTAAAGCAGTTGTCAAAATTGACTAGAGGTAAATTACTATGGCATTAACTGATTACGTTACTGGGATCCAGCACGTGGGTATCCCATCAAAAGATTTAGATGTCACCATTGCGTTTTACAAAAAACTCGGCTTTAAAGTAGCCGGACTGTTTCATAACGGTGAAAACCGCTGTGCCTTTCTTCAACTGGGCAATTACGTCATTGAAACCTGGGAAGGCGATCCAGTCGTTGAAAAGACCGGTGCAATTAACCACTGTTCACTAAACACCACGGACGTGGACAAGGCGTTTGAAGCAGTTAAAAAACTCGATGGCGTCACGGTTTTAGACGATGAAATTCAATCCATTCCTAGCTTCTGGAAGCACGGGATCCGCTTCTTCAACATCTTGGGTCCCAACCACGAAAAGATTGAATTTTGTGAAAAACTGGCGCAATAACACGAAAGGACGCGAGAATGTGAATGCAGTACAGCAACACCAACGAGTGGCTTTCGACTCACAACGGCATATCAGTATGGCAGCCTCCATCGGCTACTTTGCGATATCATTAGTGATCAACTCATTGGGAAATGTTTTGACATTGGTCACCAGTACGCACATTCACCCATCCTTCCTCGGGTCTGCGTACTGGACCGCGGCGGAATCAAATCTAGGTCACGCGTTATTGGGTGATAATTCGCAGGTGCTTTTCTGGGCGTTCTTCGTCTTGGGGATGTTAGTCGCATTTTTGAATGCCGCTTTAATGCATCAATTAGAATGGAAGCGGATTCTTGGCAACTTGGCTTTCCTGTTGCCGTTCTCGTTATTCATCCAGTGGTTCGCCAACATCTTCAACCGGCTCATGCCCAACGCGTACTCACCGTTAATGGTGGCACTGTACGTCCTGATTAATTTCTTGGGTGTCGCTTGCATGGGGACCGCGATATCCATTTACCAGCGGGTGAACTTGGTCTTGCATCCGGCCGATGATCTGACACAGATCCTGCGTTACCGCTATTGCCGCGGCAATGCGACGATTGCGATGTGGTTCTCCTACGTACCGCCGACCTTGATGGGCATTATCGCTGCTCTGATGACTGGCAGTATCACAAACTTTGGTCTAGGAACCATCTTTGCGTTCTTATTCCAAGGCAGTATTACCGGCATTGCCGACCGCATCGTTTTTCCAAAGTTAAAGCATCAAGCACTGGACGTTGGCCGTTAAGGCTGACCAGTATTAAAAACGCCTGACACTGATTGCATTCGGTGTCAGGCGTTTTTATTTGGTATCAGCTGGTGTCTGCACACTTTGAAACATGCTATACTGGTAGCACCATTCATTCAAGGGGGAAGTACCATGGCGCAAAAATCACTTGCAGACTACGAAAAAGACGTTCCGGCAGTGGCCGCATTATTAGCTGATCAGCCGGACATGCAGCAATTCTTCAACGACCTGACACCAGGCTATCAGCGGGAGTGGGCGCGGTTCATCTTTGGCGCGAAAGCTGAAGCGACGAAGCAACGCCATATTGAAGTCATGCAGACGGTCTTTAAGGCAGGCTACAAATCCAAACGGGCCTATGATTCACGGCCAAAAGAATAGGGGTTTTGAGAGCTTTTATGACGTGTACCCAAAAAGTTGGAACTAAATAGTTTTATTCTTCTAGGCAACT
>NZ_BCMI01000018.1 GCF_002217985.1 Secundilactobacillus pentosiphilus | reverse complement strand
TACACAAAACTTTATATTATTTCATTTGTCAACTTGACAGGGCCAAGTGCATTTCTAGGCTCTTTTCATACTCGGTGTTATTTGTTCTTTCGCGCTGATTGTTTAACGGTCCGTAAGTAACGCGGTAAAACCAGCATCCGTTTGAATCTGGTTGGTTCGGTGATAAGACGGTAGAACCACTCCAAACGGTGCTTTTGGAAAAACTTCGGCGCCCTTTTTGTGTGACCGCTCAGCACGTCAAAGCTACCGCCAACGCCCATCCACAGGCCGTTGTTTTGGTGACGGTAATCAGCAATGAGCTGTTCTTGTTTGGGGAAACCAACCGCTAAAAATACCATGTCCGGTTTAGTTTGAGCAATATCTTTGGCAATGGGCGCAAAGTCATCAAAATAACCATCGTGGATTCCCGCAACGTTAAGGTTAGGGAAGCGTTCAGCCACAACGCTTTTAACGTCGGCGATGACCTCAGGCTTTGCACCGACTAAGTAGACTGATTTTTGCTGGGCGTTGCCCCACTGCAGCAAGGCCAGCATGGTGTCGTAACCAGTGATCCGTTCCGTCATTGATTGACCAAGAATGGCAGCACCTTTAAGGATTCCGATACCATCTGGTGTAATATAGTCGGCGGTTTCTAGAATGCGCTGGTAGTCAGGATGATTTCTGGCGTACATGACGATTTCAGGGTTAGCCGTGACAATAAACGTGTTTTGACGCTGATTAATTCGATCTTCAATTGCTGTCAGAAAATCAGCTTGGGTCGTATTAATAAACGGCACGTTTAAAACATTGATTAAGGGAAATTCTTTAGACATAATAACCATCCATTCTTGAAATGAGTTAAAAAGCTTTAGTTTAACTGACGATAATTCGGATTAATGATAGAATAGTTCTCATAACCAGAAATATCAATCCACCAAAGGAGTAACAAACATGGCAAAGCAGTATCCAGACGATAGCATCGCGTTGCATACGGATGCCTATGAATTAAGTATGATTCAAACCTATTTTGAACAGGGTATTGAAAATAAGCGGGCCATCTTCGAAGTTTATTTTCGTGATATGCCCTTTAAAAACGGGTTTGCCGTCTTTGCGGGACTAGAACATATTATTCATTATATCGAAAACCTGCACTTTACCAAAACAGATATTGAATATTTAAAAGAAGTTACAGATTATTCACCCGAATTACTTCAGTTTTTGAGTGACTTTAAATTTCAGGGGACGATTCGTTCAGCCGCTGAGGGGGATCTCGTTTACAATAACGAGCCAATACTTCAAGTCGAAGGCCCGCTGGCTGATTGCCAGTTAATTGAAACGGCGGTCCTTAATATTGTGAACTATCAGACCTTGATTGCTACCAAGGCTGCCCGGATTCGTTCCGTGGCCGGTAAAGATGGCATCATGGAATTTGGTTCACGGCGAGCACAGGAATTTGATGCCGCCATTTGGGGCACTCGTGCTGCTTATATTGGTGGGTTTGATGCAACGTCAAACGTGCGTGCCGGTAAAATATTTGGTATTCCGATCAGCGGGACTCATGCCCACTCATTGGTACAAACCTACGGCGACGATTACGATGCTTTCCGGGCTTACGCGGAAACTCATAAGGACTGTGTTTTTCTGGTTGATACCTATGACACTCTAAAGAGCGGTGTACCGAGTGCCATTCGGGTGGCCAACGAAATGGGTCATAAAATTAATTTTCTCGGTGTCCGAATTGATTCAGGTGACATGGCTTACATCTCAAAGCGGGTTCGCCAGCAGTTAGATGAAGCCGGTTACCAGGATGCTAAAATTTACGCATCAAATGATCTCGATGAAAAAACCATCATGTCATTGAAGATGCAACGCGCTAAAATCGACGTCTGGGGAATTGGCACGAAACTGATTACGGCCTTTGATCAACCAGCCTTAGGCGCTGTTTATAAAATGGTTTCCATTGAGCGGGATGGCAAGATGGAAGATACCATCAAGTTGTCAAACAACGCTGAAAAGGTCTCAACGCCCGGACGAAAACAAGTTTGGCGAATTACCAAAAAAGAGGACGGGAAATCCGAAGGGGACTATATTGCACTTGCCAGTGAAGATCCACGACAGCAAGATCAGCTGTATATGTTCCATCCGAGTTACACTTATATCAACAAGACCGTGACCGATTTTGACGCACGGCCAATCTTACAGCCGATTTTTGATAAGGGCCGCTTAGTTTATCAGCAGCCGGAATTAGCTGAGATCAAGGCTCGTTGCACACAGATGTTAGAGAACCTTTGGCCGGAATACAAGCGGGATCTAAACCCCCAAAAGTACCCGGTTGATTTGTCACAGAAGTTATGGGACAACAAGATGAATCTCATTAAAGAGGTTCACGAGTACGTCCAAAAAATCGATTTTGATAATCAATAAGAGGATAAAGCCATGAGAGAATTACAGCAAAAAATAATTTCAGCGTTAAAGGTTCAGCCGCAGATCGATCCGCAGGCTGAAATTCGGCGCAGCGTGGACTTTTTAAAAGCATACCTGCAAACAACTGGTTTAAAAACGTTGGTTTTAGGGATTTCCGGCGGACAGGATTCTACCTTGGCTGGTAAGTTATCGGAAATGGCGGTCACAGAACTCCGCAGTGAAACGAACAACGATGGTTATCAATTCATTGCCGTGCGCCTGCCATATGGGCAACAGGCGGATGAATCCGACGCGATGGCAGCAATTGATTTTATGCAGGCTGACCAGGTTGACCGTGTGGATATTAAACCAGCTACGGATGCCACTGTTGCTGCAGTTCAAGCCAATCAAGAAAAAATCTCTGATTTTAATAAGGGAAACGTTAAGGCCCGCCAGCGGATGATTGCGCAGTTTACAATTGCTGGCGCTAATCAGGGCGCAGTTGTGGGAACTGACCATGCTGCTGAAGCAGTGACTGGTTTTTACACTAAGTTTGGTGATGGGGCCGCTGATATTACGCCAATCTGGCGCTTAAATAAACGGCAGGGAAAACAGCTGCTTGAGACGCTTCATGCCCCTCAACATTTATATACAAAGGTACCGACGGCGGATCTAGAAGATGATCGGCCAGCTTTGCCTGATGAAGTTGCCCTGGGCGTTCGTTACGATGACATCGACGACTATTTGGAAGGTAAAACCGTATCGGATAAAGCTGCGGAAACAATTGAAAGCTGGTATTTAAAGACCCAGCACAAGCGTCATTTACCAGTAACCGTGTTTGATACTTTTTGGAAGTAAACTTCGTGAGACTGCGTGATACGATGAGGGAGTAATCGGCAGAATCTTCTGTGGCCGACCCGACAACTTGGGACAACCGTCTCCGGGAAGGCCTTAATCGATGAGACTTATAACGAAAACAACGGGTTTCATAACTAACAGGAGGATTTTAGATGGCAGACAAACCGTGGTACCAGCAGACAACCGATGAATTGTTCGCACACTTAGAGACACAAGAACAGGGGCTCACTGAGGCAACTGTCAAAGAGCGACGAGAAAAATACGGCGAAAATAAATTAACTGAAAAGCGTCAAACGACGTTAATGCAAAAGTTCGTTGCTCAGTTTAAAGATTTTATGATTATTGTGTTGATTGTTGCCGCTATTATTGCCGGGTTGACCGGTGAAGTAGCGGATGCCTTGATTATTTTAGCCGTGGTTATTCTGAACGCGGTTTTTGGCGTCTTCCAGGAATCAAAAGCTGAAGATGCCATTAATTCGCTGCGTGAAATGGCAGCCCCAGTTGCACACGTTGAACGGCATGGCCAGGTCATTACGGTTAAAAGTGATGAACTGGTACCCGGGGATATCGTCTACTTAGAGGCAGGCGACATTGTGCCAGCTGATATTCGTTTGGTGACTGCTAACGTGATGAAGGTGGAGGAGGCTGCTTTAACCGGTGAATCGGTGCCGGTCAACAAAACCAGTGATGTGCTGGCTGAAGATGATTTAGCGCTAGGTGACCGTGCGAATTTGGTCTACATGACGGCTAATATTACGACTGGCCGGGGAACTGGTGTCGTTGTGGCTACCGGTATGCAGACTGAAGTTGGCCAGATTGCTGGCATGATTGAAGAAACCGCAGAAACTAAGACGCCGCTGCAGGAAAACCTGAATCAGTTAGGTAAATGGTTGACTGCATTGATCTTAGCCATTGCTGCCTTAGTCTTCGTCATTGGCATGGTTCGTGGTGAAGAAACCTTGGTCAACATGCTGCTGACAGCCATTTCCCTAGCCGTAGCGGCTATTCCAGAAGGATTGCCGGCCATTGTCACGATTACGTTAGCGCTGGGCACCCAGAGGATGGCGAAACGGCATGCCCTGATTCGAAAGCTGCCGGCCGTAGAAACGCTCGGCAGTACGGATATTATTGCCTCTGACAAAACAGGGACACTGACACAAAACAAAATGACCGTTGAGCAGATTTATGAGAACGGTCAACTGGTTGATGCCAAACAACAGGAAGTTGACCTGACAGATCCGTTAGCCTTGGCAATGCTGTTGAATAATGACAGTAAATTTGCCGACGACGGCTTAGCTGGAGATCCGACCGAAACCGCGTTGATACAGTATTATTTGGACCGGGATGAACCAGCGGCGGCAACGATCAGCAACAGTGAACGGGTGGCCGAAATTCCGTTTGATTCCGAACGCAAATTAATGTCAACTTTTAATGCGGATTCTTCGGGGAGTATTACCCAGTACGTTAAAGGTGCGCCGGATCAGTTATTAAAGCGGGTTGACCGCATCTTTATAGATGGTAAAATTCGTGAGATCACGGCGGCTGATAAGCAGCAGATCATGGCGGTCAATCATCAGTTAGCGACGCAAGCGTTACGAGTGCTGGCGTTTGCATACAAGGAGGTTGATTCAGTTCCGTCTGAATTAACGAGCGAAACGGCTGAACAGCACTTAATTTTTGCTGGCTTAGTGGCTATGATCGATCCTGAGCGGCCGGAAGTTGCTCAAGCGGTTGTTGAGGCTCATGAAGCGGGTATTCGGCCAATCATGATCACTGGGGACCACCGGGATACCGCAACGGCCATTGCTAAACGACTGGGTATTATGGGCGAAAATAGTGGTGATGATCAGGTGATTACTGGTGCGGAGCTCGATAAGCTCAGTGATGAAGAATTTAACCAACGCGTTGATCACTACTCAGTTTATGCCCGAGTAGCACCTGAACATAAGGTGCGGATCGTGAATGCTTGGCAAAAGCGTGGTAAAGTAGTGGCGATGACGGGTGACGGTGTCAACGATGCGCCGGCCTTGAAAGCTGCTGATATTGGAGTTGGTATGGGCATTACCGGGACAGAAGTCTCCAAGGGTGCCAGTGACATGGTTTTGGCGGATGATAACTTTTCCACTATTGTTGTGGCGGTAGAAGAGGGACGAAAAGTCTTTGCTAACATTCAAAAAGCTTTGCAGTACCTCTTGTCAGCTAACATCGGTGAAGTGTTGACCCTGTTTGTCATGACCCTATTAGGCTGGCAAATTTTGGCGCCTGTGCAGATTCTCTGGATCAACCTGGTAACGGATACTTTTCCAGCCATTGCGTTAGGGTTGGAACCGGCAGAACCCAACATCATGAAACGCAAGCCAAGGGGACGTTCCTCGAACTTCTTTTCCGGTGGTGTATTCGGCAACGTCATTTATCAGGGGCTGCTAGAAGGCCTGATTACGTTAGGCGTATACGGACTGTCGTTACAGTTTCCAGTCCATGCTAGTGGGCAATTGGCCCACGCTGATGCGTTGACCATGGCGTTTGCAACCCTCGGTTTGATTCAGTTGTTTCACGCGTTTAATTCCAAGTCGATTCATGACTCAATTTTTAAAGTGGGGCTCTTTAAGAACCGTTCACTTAACTGGGCAATTTTGACAGCGTTCTTACTATTAGCCGTTACAATTGTTGTACCCGGTTTTAATACCATTTTCCATTTGACGGAGCTTAATATACTCCAATGGGGAATCGTCTTCAGTGCCGGTATTTTGATGATTGCAATTGTTGAAGTCGTTAAGTTTGTTCAAAGACGGTTTGAAAAATAGGAGGAATTTTTATGAAACCAAAAACAATGGCAAGTTACTTGCCGGCTTTAAGTAAAGTAATTGAAGATACCGAAAAGACCGGGTCAGAAATGAACACGGATTTCGAAAAACTACGTCAGGCAATTGATGATGATAAGGTGGCTGATTTAGGGACGGAGTCGTTGACCGCGATCAAGGCGACCTTCCAAAAGGGCACGGATGCTTACACCGAGAACTTGAATCGGCTGCAACAGGCATCAGTCCCCGTGCGTATTCTAGGAAAGCACAAGCAACTTGTTGCGGCCTACCGGAACTATTCTCAGGCTTGTCAGGCAATGGTGGATGCGATTGATCCCGATGGCCAGACGGTTAATGTTGAAGCGTTTAACGATTCTGAACACGAACAAGAAAACATGATGACTAAGGTCACTTCCGCAGCGCAGCGTATCATGGGAATGGTAATGTAAAAACAGTTTAAAAAATAGAGCATGTATGCGTTATTGAGACGTTTGCATGCTCTATTTTTGGACCTTGGATTTGCGACGCCATGGTATAATGAAATGACTACACGTAAGGATGTTGAAAAATGGAAACGGAAACGTTAAAACTCATTAAACAGGCACTTCCAGCCTATAAAAGTCACCAAATTGACGTGACGTTAGATTTATTAAACGACAATAATACGGTGCCGTTTATTGCCCGGTACCGCAAAGAAATGACTGGCAATCTTGATGAAGTTGAGATTCGTGAGATTCAGGACGAAGCCAACCGAATCAGTAAGCTGCAGCAACGCAAACAAGAAGTCCTGAAGCAAATTTCCGAGCAGGGTAAATTAACGGCGAAACTGTCAGCAGCAATCAACGCGGCGACACAAATGCAGCAGGTTGAAGATCTGTACCTGCCCTATAAGCAAAAGCGCCGAACCAAAGCAACCATTGCCAAAGAGGCCGGCCTGTTTCCGCTTGCTCAGTGGGTACTGCAGTTTAACCACGAGCCCGTTGAGACGGTGGCGGATAAATACATCAATGAAAAGGTGCCAGATCGAAAAAGCGTACTGGCAGGGGTTCATGAGATCCTCGCTGAAGCAATTGGCGAACGGGCGGAATTTCGTGACTGGATCCGTCGCTACACGCAGCGCAACGGTGTTTTAACCAGTCAGTTAAAACGTAATGGCCAGGAGCAAGATGCCGATCAGGTTTATCAGATCTACTACGATTTTCAATCGGCTTTAAAGAAGCTAAGCCCTTATCAGACGTTAGCCATGAACCGCGGTGAAAAAGCCGGGGTGCTGACCGTTAAAATCACCGTTGATGAACCAGCAATTGAGCAATATCTGAAGTTTCAGTTGATTGGCCGTCGAAAGGGACCGGCAGTTGCAATCGTTGGGGCAGCCTATCAGGATGCCTACAAACGTTTCATTGGTCCGGCGATCGAGCGTGAACTGAGGCGGTCGTTAACGGAAACTGCTCAGGACCATGCGATTCAGGTCTTCGGTAATAATCTTTATCACCTGCTGATGCAAGCGCCCTTAAAAAATCACGTGGTCATGGGGTTCGACCCGGCGTATCGAACGGGCTGTAAACTGGCGATTATGGATGGAAATGGTAAGTTTTTAGCTAAGCAGGTGATTTACCCGCATAAGCCGGCATCAGCTGCCAAGCGGAAACAGGCCATGCCTGAATTCATCGACTTGCTTAATCACTATCAGGTCGATATGATTGCCATTGGTAACGGTACGGCAAGTCGTGAATCCGAACAGTTCGTTGCAGAAGCGATTAAACAGACAAAGCGGGATGTTAGGTACACGATCGTCAATGAAGCCGGAGCCTCCGTATACTCTGCCAGTGCAGTGGCACGTACTGAATTTCCCGATTTTAACGTTGAAGAACGTTCAGCAGTCAGCATTGGACGCAGGCTGCAGGATCCGTTGGCTGAATTGGTCAAAATCGATCCTAAGTCGGTGGGGGTCGGTCAATATCAGCATGACGTTCCTGAAAGCAGCCTGGATGAGCAGCTTGATCGGGTGGTTGAAACGGCTGTCAATCAGGTTGGCGTGGATTTGAATCGTGCCAGCGTCGAACTATTGGCACGCATTTCTGGACTGACCAAGCAGACGGCAATCAACATCGTGGCTTACCGGGAGGAAAATGGGAGTTTTACCAGCCGGCCGGAATTAAAAAAAGTCCCGCGATTGGGGCCTAAAGCCTACGAACAATCCGTTGGGTTCCTACGAATCGTTAACGGTAAAAACGTGCTGGACAACACGGACATTCATCCCGAAAGCTATCCGGTGGCTAAACGGATATTAGCCTCTTTGAATTTGAACTTAAATCAAGTGGGAACAACAGCGGTTGCCAGTGCACTTGAAAACGTTGCTGTAAAGGATTTAAGCCACCGGTTAGACGTCGGGTCAGCCACGCTCCAAGACATCCTTAAAAGCCTTCAGCGGCCTGGACGTGACCGCCGTGATGATATGCCTGCGCCTATTTTGCGGACTGACGTTTTGCAGATCAGTGATTTAAAGCCGGGCATGAAGTTACAGGGCACCGTTAGAAACGTGGTGGATTTTGGGATCTTTGTCGATATTGGTGTCAAACAAGATGGCTTAGTTCATATTTCCCACTTGTCTAAAGCTTACGTCAGCAGCCCGGCTGCCGTGGCGTCAGTCGGGGACATCGTTACCGTGTGGGTCCTTGAAGTTGACGAGCAGCGGCACCGGATTCAGCTCACGATGGTGGCGCCAAATGACTGATCAAGAATTGCAGCAGCTGGTTGAACGCATTTCACGTCAGTCATTTGGGAAACCGTTCCGGCATAAAGCCGTTTTTAACGGTCGCTTGAGAACTACCGGTGGCCGTTATTACCTGCAGGATCATCATATTGATATCAATCCGCGGATGCTGTCCGTGTTTGGCGAAGCTACGCTGGAGGGCGTGATCAAGCACGAACTGGTGCATTATCACCTGCACTTGGCCGGTCAGTCCGGTCAGCACCAAACAAGGGCTTTCAAGCAATTGTTGCGAGCCGTTGGCGGGTTAAGGTACGCACCGCGGCAGCCCGAGCAGGCAAAACCCGTTAAGTACCTCGTTTATCGCTGTGAAAAATGCGGGCAGGTTTATCGTCGCAGACGGCGGATCAATACGCAAAAGTTTGTCTGTGGCAAATGCCATGGCAGACTGATTTTTCAAAACAGCGTGATTCAGTAAAAGTGGTTGAATGATTGCGGCAGGATTGAAATTTAAATTGATGTACTTGATAATGGTTAATGAAAACTGGGATTGTTTCGATGGCAGTCACAGTTCAGTATTGGAGGACTAATATATGGGTAAAATTGTTATTCGCGTACCAGCGACATCTGCTAATTTAGGGCCGGGATTTGATTCTATCGGCGTTGCATTGCATTTATACCTCACGGTTATCGTTGAAGAAAAAACGGAAAAGTGGCGGGTAAACCACGCGTTAGGTCCGGACGTGCCCAATGACGAACAAAATCTGATCGTACAGTCAGCTTTAGCGGTCAACTCTAAGCTGCAACCGCACCAGCTTACCGTGATGTCAGACATACCGGTATCCCGTGGTCTGGGAAGTTCGGCTACGGCGATCGTTGCTGGTGTTAAAATTGCGAATGAACTGGGTGAAATGGATCTGTCAGTAGCTGATCAAATCTCAGCGGCGGCTAAAATTAAGGGGCGTCCGGATAACGTTGCCGCTGCTTTATTGGGCGATGTTGTCGTCGCGAGCTTCGATGGGAAAGATGCTACGACCATTAAGCTGAACATGCCAGAGAATCTAAAGATGCTGGCCTTTATTAAAAACGAGCCGGTATTGGCTTCTGAAAGCCGGCAGCTGTTACCTGATAACCTGTCACAAAAGCAGGCCGTTTTTGGCAGCAGCGTTGCCAACGTGATGGTAGCTGCTTTGGCCACTCAAAACTGGGAATTAGCCAGTCACCTGATGGAACGCGATCAATTCCACGAAGCTGCCCGCGCAAAATTAGCTCCTGAACTGCCGATGATTCGGGAAACAGCCCATCAATTTGGCATTTATGGTACTTATTTAAGCGGTGCCGGGACAACGGTCAGCACCTTTGGTACTGAGCCGCAACTGATCGTTTTACGTCAGAAATTAATGGATATGGACGTCAAGGGGAGCTTGCGGATCTTTGATCTTGACCGGCAAGGTGCAACGGTAAATGCAGAGTAAATCTGAATATTTTACAAATAACTATTGAAAACAAGTAATAATTCTGGTATATTGTTTCTTGTTGATGCGGCCATGGCGGAACTGGCAGACGCGCAAGATTAAGGATCTTGTCGGGGTTTTCCCGGTGGAGGTTCGAGTCCTCTTGGCCGCATACCTAACTCGGAATGTTTAACCAGTTTTTGGTTGAGCATGCCGAGTTTTTTTATTGAATCTTTTTCGGAGGTTATGATTAATGAAAAATTTTATTTTTGATGTGGATGGGACGTTACTTGATACTGAAGCAATGTATATGAAAGCCTTGGATAAGGTCCTTCGTCAGCACCAAATTAAGCACCCGTACAGTGAGTTAGCCGCAACGTTTGGAATTACTAGCCTGGATGCGCTTAAGCGGCTAAAAGTGCCCGCAGACCTTATTTCGCCGATTCTAAATGAATGGGCACAGACTATTCCCGAATTTCAACATTTAACTCACGTTTATGATGGTATCGAAGAAATGCTTTCAAATCTCAGCAAGCAGCCGGGAACTCAGTTAGCTATCATGACTTCGAAGCAAAAATATGAGTTTAAACGTGATGTGACGCCATTGGGACTAGATAAGTATTTTAGTCAATTTGTTTTCTTTGAGGATGCTAAACGTGGCAAGCCTGCCCCAGATCCGATTTTGGTTGCAATTGATCGGCTGAACGCAGATCCTAAAGAAACCATTTACATCGGTGATACCCAGTATGATCTCCAAGCAGCGCACGCAGCCGGGGTAAAATTTGGTTTGGTCGTTTGGCAAACTAAACCGTCTAAAAAACTTGCGGACGCCGATGTTGTGTTGACAACGCCTGAAGATCTCCTAGCTATGACGCGTTAGCCGTCCTTAATTAAAAGCATGCGCTGACCCAATGTGCTATGATAATAACGAATGAAAGCGGTCGTAAAGACTATAAATTAAGTTTGTCGAATGATGGGAGGCAATGCCATGATTGCCATTGTGATTGCTAGCCACGGCGATTTAGCTAAGGGTCTTTTGCAGTCAGCAACGATGATTTTTGGGAAGCAAGCCAATGTTGCGACGGTAACTTTTAGAGAACAGGAAACGTCAGATGATTTGATGACCAAGTATCAAACCGTGCTAAGTAAATTTGAGTCAACGGATTCAGTCCTATTTTTAGTTGATTTATGGGGTGGTTCGCCGTTTGCTGTTGCCAGTCAAATTGTGAGTCGGCACTCTGATCAAATGGCGTTGCTTTCGGGAGTTAACTTGCCAATTTTGATGGATACATTTACCATTCGTGATCAGCCGCTGGATAAGGTAGTTGCCCATTTAGAAAGCAGCGGACGAAAGGGTATCAGGCACTTTGAACCAAAGCCGCGTCACGAAGGGGATTAACCGTTATGACAATGGATATTCAGTTAGCACGTATTGGCAGCCGTTTATTACCTAGTCAGGTCGCTAGGGAGTGGGTCAAGGCGACCATGCCTAATCGAATTTTAGTTGTGTCGAATCGGGTGGCGCAGGATCATTTGCGGCAAACCTTGATTTTACAGTCGGCACCCCGGGGTATTGAAGCCAATGTGCTTACGATTAAAAAGATGTTAGCAGTCTATCAGGATCCTGAATTTGATGCTTATAAACCGTTGCTGTTGACTGAAACCGTAAAGGATATGGCAAAGCTGGTTAAGGGCGGTGTTGATTTGCAGAAAGTTGGCATTAATTTGGGCATACTGGCTTTTCAAGATGGCATGAAGATGCTGACGGATGGTGTGGCAGTAGATAAGAGCGAGGCGAAAGCGCTAAGTTACTTAACTGACGTTGCCAATTTGAAAGTCGTTATTCAAGAAAAGCCAACTGATAAGCCCAAGGATATCAAACCATTTTTAGACCAATTAACTTTTTAAGATTCAGCTGAATTAAGAAATAGTGACAAAAGGAGCTTAGCACAGGTTAAAATGCTAAGCTCCTTTTGTCACTATTAAATTAATAACCAGAAGCGTTATTCGATGACGCGTAATTGCCGTCATCACCAGTTCCCGTTGAATTTGCCGTTAACTTGGTTGAATCACTTAACTCAAGAGTGCGACGAATGTGATTGGATACTTTTTGTAATTCTGAAAGTGGTGCGACCTGGTAGGAAACACCATTGATCATGGCATCTTGGCCCTGCAGTGTCTGTGACTTAATGTGGTGGCTGGCATTGCCGTACTTCGTTCGAATAGCCAACATATCGTTAAACGTCATATCCGTTTTCATATTACCGTTTAAAGAAGTCAAAATTTGTTTATAACGCGGAATCGACGTGATCCCCACGCCCTTAACAACCAGTTTTTGAAGGACTTGTCGCTGGCGTTTCTGACGGCCGTAATCACCTAACGGATCTTCTTCACGCATTCTTGAATAATCCAGTGCTTCCTTACCGTTTAAGTGGATCTTTTGACCCTTAACGACGTTAGCATTGCCGTAGTGGAAAGTCATCGGTGGAACGACGTCAACGCCGCCAACCGCGTTAACCATTTTTTCCAATCCGCCCATGTTAACAATCGCATAGAAGTCAATCGGAACGTCCAGCAAGTTTTCAACGGTTGAAACCGATGCTGCCGGTCCGCCGATGGTATAAGCGGCATTGATCTTTTCGTAAGGCTGTGAATCACCTTTGACTTGAACACGTGTATCACGAGGGATACTGGTTAAATAAGCCGTTTCTTTTTTGGGATTAATCGTAGCGACAATTAAAGTGTCAGTCCGGCCAACGTCATTTCGTCCGAGCGCGCCGGTGTCGGTTCCCATTAAAAGAATGGAGAAAGGTCTGCCTTGCTTGATAACATCGTCGACATTCCTAAGTTTATTGGTTTGTCCCGCTTGAAAAGTATTATCAAAAGTCTTTTTGGCTTGGTTATAAGCGTGATAGCCATATGCAATTCCGCCAGTGAGCAAAATCAGTACGACGATTAGGATGCTCCAGAGCAAGCCACGATGCTTTTTCCTACTTTTAAAATGTGAATAATCACTGCGCCGCCTTGGCCGATTATTTTGATTTGGATCGAAATTGTTTGATGCCATTAGTTTCCCTCACCTCAGTAAAATCTTTCTGCATTATAGGTCCATTATTTTAAGTTGTGTTCATTTTTAGTGAAGCTTAAATCGATTTTAAGAATAACGTTGGGTATTTCTTTGCCTAACTGTACTATTACATCACAAATTACGGTTCTCGTAAACCATATAATGAAGAAAGCCGTTTGGCTGGCCAAAAATGAACGTTAAATGAGTGGTATTATTTAAGAGTCAGTCAACTGATTGTAAGGGGTTCAACTTCTCAGATACTGGCGATCGATTCAGATACTACGAGGTTGTGAAGTCAACGTTATTTAAATATGCTATAATAAATATTAATTTTTGATGTGAAAGAAGGTCTAATCCATAATGTTGCTATTATTCGCCCGGAGTGTTGCGGGCGTGGTTGAGATTCTGTTAATGATTGCGCTGGGATACCTTTTGACTGATCTGGGCTGGTTCAATGATTCTGCTAGTAAACTGATTGCCCGGTTAGTGACTCAGGTAGCTTTACCGGCCTATATGGCCTACACCATTACCAGCAAATTTACGTTTACAAGGTTGGTTAAAACGTTGCCCGATTTGCGGTTTCCTGTGGTTTCAATGATGATTCTTTTTGCCGTTTCGATCATCGTTGCCAAAGTTCTACATATTAAGAAAAGTCACCGGGGACTTTTCGAATCCATGTTCCTTAATTCAAATACGGTGTTTGTCGGCTTGCCCGTCAACGTGGCGTTATTTGGTGCTGCCAAGAGTTTGCCGTACGTCCTGGTTTATTACATGGCTAACACGACGATTTTTTGGACGCTAGGGGTTTATTTAATTCAGCGCGATGGCCAGGGAGATTACCACTTTAATTTGGGCCAGACGCTAAAGAAGGTCTTCTCACCGCCACTGCTCGGGTTTATGGTTGGGGTGGTGCTGGTTTTGCTGAAGATTAAACTGCCGAATTTTATTATGGCAGACCTGAATTACATTGGCGGCTTAACTGTGCCATTGTCGATGATCTTTATCGGGATTGCGATTGCTAACGTCGATCTGCATGATTTGACCCTCAACCGTGGCAGTTTGGGCATTCTTTTTGGCCGTTTCATTCTGGCGCCAGCTTTAATGTCACTTTTGGTGCTGCCAACTGGAATGCCCATTATGATGAAACAGGTTTTCATCATTCAGTCCGCTATGCCAGTTATGACTAACGCGCCGGTTGTGTCGAAACTGTATGGCGCTGATTCCAGTTTTGCTGCTGTTATGGTGACGGAGTCGACGTTGCTAAGTTTACTGGTTATTCCAATTTTAATGTTGCTATTAAATACTGCTCACTAAATTCAATAAGGGGATCCTGGCGTAGATGGCGGGGTCCCTTTATTGAATTTAGTGCCGGTGATATAATATGTGAATGTAAGAGCATGAGAAGAGAGGGTCAGGTTTATGGTTAAATTAGTCATTTTACGCCATGGTGAAAGTCAGGCTAATCGTGATGGCGTTTTTACTGGCTGGAGTGATGTCTCGTTGACGGAGAAGGGCATTACCCAGGCTCACCAGGCCGGCAAAGCCATTAAACAGACGGGACTGCAGTTTGATCACGTGCATACTTCGATGTTAAAGCGGGCAATTATAACCGCTAACATTGTTCTAGATGAAGCAGGTCAGCTTTACATTCCGGTAACGAAATCTTGGCGCTTGAACGAACGTCACTATGGTGCGCTGCGCGGCAAGAAAAAAGCAGCGGTTAAAGCTGAGGTGGGCGAAAAACAGTTTAAGCTTTGGCGGCGTAGCTACCATGTGGTACCACCGCTATTGGCAAAGCCTGATCAAGATCCGCGTTACGAACCGCTGGGTGTGACGGAGCCGAAGGGTGAAAGCCTTGAGATGGCTTATGAGCGTTTAATGCCATACTGGCAGGATGAAATTGCGCCGCGGCTGTTAGACGGCCATAACCAGTTGATCGTTGCTCACGGCAGTACGTTACGAGCACTGATCAAATACATTGATCGGATCAATGATGAAGACATTGATCACTTGGAAGTACCAAACGGCGTTCCCATTATTTATGATTTTGATGCCCAGCTAAACGTGGTTGATAAAACGGAACTCAGCTACGCAGCAGCGGGTCATTAGCAGTGTGTGACAAAACTTGGTAGATTCCAGAATTTAACCTAAATAGTGCCTGTTCCGGCGAGCTTTGTCGGGACAGGCACTATTTAGGTTAAATGGCCGGAATCTGGGTTTTGGAGCACGATTAGTCTGTGTCGACACCCTGAGCTAAAGAAAAACGTTTAGTTATTTTCAATCAAAAGCTGGTTGAAAGGCTTATCAATACAGACCTATGACACAACCTTTTGCAGTTGGCGCTTAAGCTAAGGCACCCATTGGGTCCCATGGTGCTAAAACGGTTGGTGCTTTCTCCTGCGCCTTGCGTAGTTCTTCAGAGAGGTACTTCTTGTTGACAACAACTTGGTAGCAATACGCTTCCATCCAGCTGTCACTCATGACGAAGTAACCTTTAGTACCAACTTTTTCACCCCAGCTGTTTTCAACTTTCCACTTGGTTGGCTTGCCGTCCACCAGGTCAACGCCGGTAATGACCATCGCATGGGTCATTAAACTTTCGGCGTAGTCTAGCCGTTCCGCTTTTGTCATGGATAAGTCCAAATCCAGCAGTTGGTCTTTGTTATAGGCGTTGGTGTCCATAATGCCCTTTTGACGGTCAGAGCTTTGACCAACATCACAGCCAAACCAGACACTTTGACCGTCCTTTAATTGGGCGATGGCTAGCTTCTTGAAGTCGTCCATGGTGACGTTCAAGTGTTTAACTGCTCGGCCGCCAAGCACGTTGCCCAGCATTTCGATGGTGTAAGTTTGATTGTAGGGCTTGTCATCTGTTGGGGCGTTGATCACGGAAACGTAATCGTCTAGGTTCCAACCAACGTATTTATCATAGAATGACTTTGGTGTTAAATCGCGGTCGATATGGTAGTTCTGGTCATCATCGCGATATTCGAAATCAAATTTTTGCGCCGGTTCGCCTAACGTGTAGCATAGCAGACGGTAAACTTCACCGAGCATTTTGTCGCGGGCAGCGGCAATTTCATCATCACTGGCATTCTTTGCTGCTAAAGCTCGGAGCGTAACGGCATCCTTACGTAACTTTTTGTTCAGGGTGCTGTTTAGCTCACTGGACTTTGAACTGCTATAAGTTTCGGGCATGACTGACTTGGGCACGATGCCGTACTTTTCAATGATGGCGCAAAGCATGTCCCATTGACCGCCATCCTGTTGCGGGGTGGTCATTAAGAAGGCTACTTTACGGCTGTTTAACGGCTGATCAGCCGTGTTGAGCACGTTTTGGTAGAAGTAGTTGGCTTTTTCAAATTTATCCCAGAAATAAGTGTAGTTTTGGGAAAGTTCAAAGTCGCTCAATTTGAACAAATCAGCTAGGTGATGGCGCATCGTGTTTAATGCGGCAAACATCCAGCAACGGCCGCTTTGTTTTTGATTAGCCACTTTACCGGTATCCAGTTCAAGGGAAAAGACGGGTGTCATGTCGGTGTCAGAGGCGAAGTCAGCACTGGTGGCTAAGATTCCCTGGTGAGTCACTGCACGTTCGACCACTTTTGCATCCTTGCGTTCGTTAAATAAAGTCTGATAACGGGTAATTTGATCGCTGCTGATAGCAGCTTGTTTTTCATTACTCAAATGGTTCACACTCCTTCTCGTTCAATAGTCATTATTGTACAACATTTTGGCGGCAAAATGAGCTGACAGCAAGTAACTTTTGGGGTGTTTTCCGGTAATTATATAGTGTAAGATAAAACACATGTGTGAAAGGGGAAAATGATATGACACGAGGATTTGAAATTGTTTCTTCATATGCTGACGAGGGACTGCATTTACCGTACCGCACCACTAAAAGGGCTGCAGGGTATGATTTTGAAAGTGCCGTTGATTTTAAAGTCCCAAGTATCTGGAAAATGGATTTTCTAAAAGTGCTGTGGGCGATTCGTCATCAAGAAAACGTTGATGATGCAACGCTGCAAAAGGCGCGCAAGATTCTCAAACCGTTTTTGATTCCAACCGGGATCAAGGCGTATATGGGTGACGGTGAAGTGCTGGTCCTGGCTAATCGGTCCAGTAATCCGCTAAAGCGCAGTCTCGTCATTCCAAATGGGATCGGCGTGATCGATGCTGATTATTATAATAATGAGAGCAACGAAGGCGAAATTTTTATGCAGGTGCTGAATTTTGGCTTGACGGATGCCAAGGTTGCGAAGGGTGATCGGATTGGTCAGGGAATTTTCATGCATTATTTAACGGCTGATAATGAGCAAGAGCCGCAACAAAAACGACAGGGTGGTTTCGGTTCTTCAGGCAAGTGATTAAAAAGGATTAAAGCTCAGTGGTCGATGCCTGCAAAAGGCCGAGACTATGCTAAAATAAGATTGGTTAGTAATAGTCAAAGTATGACCGGAAAGGATTGAAGCGATTGGCAAAAGAAAAAACACAGTTTGTCTGTCAAGAATGCGGTTACCAAGCGCCGCGCTTTTTGGGACGCTGCCCAAATTGCGGGAAGTGGAATACCTTTGTTGAAGAGGTGATCGCACCAGCAACCGCAACTGCGAAAACGGCAACTAGTTTAAGTGGCGGCGTGGTCACTAAACCAGAAAAGCTGGCCTCAGTTTCAATGCAAAAAGAGCCCCGGGTTAAAACGCAAATGGGTGAACTTAACCGGGTTCTTGGCGGCGGCGTTGTGCCTGGATCCTTAATCTTAATTGGCGGCGATCCTGGGATCGGTAAATCGACCCTACTGCTGCAGGTTTCCGGCCAGCTCAGTCAAACCGGCGGTAAAGTCCTTTACGTTTCCGGTGAGGAAAGTGCTAACCAAATCAAAATGCGTGCTAATCGATTAGGGGTTGCCAGTGACAACCTTTACTTGTATCCTGAAACCGATATGAGTCGGATTCGGTCTAACATCACTGAGATGAAACCGGATTACGTTGTCATTGACTCCGTCCAGACCATGTCTGAGCCGGAGATTACTTCCGCCATTGGGTCAGTGTCGCAAATTCGGCAAGTTACCGCAGAGTTGATGCGGATTGCTAAATCACAGGGAGTCACCATTTTCGTGGTGGGCCACGTGACAAAGGGTGGCGCGATTGCCGGCCCTAAAGTTTTGGAACATATGGTTGATACCGTACTTTATTTTGAAGGTGATCTGCACCATACTTACCGTATTCTCAGGGCGGTGAAGAACCGGTTTGGATCGACTAATGAACTAGGTATCTTTGAAATGCAGGAAACGGGTTTGAAAGAAGTTAAGAATCCGTCAGAAATTTTTCTAGAGGAGCGTTTAAAAGACGCTACCGGTTCGGCGATTGTGGTTTCAATGGAGGGAACGAGGCCAATTTTGGTTGAGATCCAGGCGCTTTTAACCCCCTCCGTTTTCGGAAATGCACAACGAACTGCTTCCGGACTTGACCGAAACCGCGTATCATTGATTATGGCGGTGTTGGAAAAGCGGGCTAACCTCATGCTTCAAAATCAGGATGCTTATTTAAAAGCAGCTGGGGGAGTTAAACTGGATGAACCGGCAATCGATCTGGCATTGGCCATTAGTATTGCCAGTTCGTACCGTGATAAGGGAACTAACCCCAATGAATGCTACGTTGGTGAAATTGGCCTGACTGGTGAAGTCCGCCGGGTGAACCGGGTTGAAGACCGGGTCAAGGAAGCCTCTAAGCTGGGGTTCAAACGGATCTACATCCCCAAGAACAACCTGAAGGACTGGACACCGCCGACAGATATTGAAGTGATTGGGGTCGCAACACTTGGTGAGGCACTGCATCAAATTTTGGCATAATGGAGTTGGAGGTGAATTAATTGAACAAGAAGAGAGCAATTATTCAAGGAATTTTTGCGTTTATCGGTATTGGACTTGGGGTGGTTTATCTACCGCTAGTTTGGGCAGGATTTGGCTATTCAACACGAACGTGGTTGAACAATGAGTTTACAAATGCGGTTATTGGCGCGTTATTGTTTTGGCTATTATCCCTCGTTTTTTCAGGTTACATTGAGCGCTTAATTAACCGGTTTGAAAAATCACTGACTTCAAAAAGTCCGGCTTATTTGCTGTTTGGTAGTATTTCCACGATTGTAGGCTTGGTTTTTGCCATTTTAATTTCAACACCGCTGTACCGGTTGAACTCACCGATTTTCAGTGGCGTCGTCCCAATTATTCTGATGATTTTATTTGGCTGGTTAGGATTTCGGCTGGGAACAACCAAGCGCGACGAATGGCGAAAGCTGTTTACCTTTCGTACCAAGAAGAATGAGGATGGCGGAGACAGCATCATTGATCGGCCAATCGACGAAAACTACCATCACTACAAGATTTTGGACACGAATATTTTGATCGATGGCCGCATCTATGATCTGGTTAAGACAGGTTTTATTGAAGGTACTTTATTAGTCCCGAATTTTGTGCTTTACGAGTTGCAGTATATTGCCGATTCCAGTGATAGTATCAAACGTGTTCGCGGTCGCCGTGGATTGGATATTCTAAATAAACTGCGCGAGGAAAACATTATTCCGGTTGAAATGTACGAAGGCGACTATGACGATATTTCTGAGGTTGACAGCAAGCTGATTCGGTTAGCCAAAGAAGTTGACGGTGTGATCGTCACTAACGATTACAACTTGAATAAAGTGATTGAATTTCAGAAGGTGCAGGTGCTTAACATCAACGCGTTGGCAAACGCTTTGAAGCCGCGGGTGATTCCAGGAGAACATTTGGATGTCATGGTGGTTAAGAACGGAACGGAGCGTCAACAAGGAGTTGCCTACCTGGATGACGGTACGATGGTGGTGGTTGAAGACGGCCGCTTTTACTTAAACGAACACCTTGATGTGATCGTTACTTCGGCTATTCAAACTGACGCAGGCCGGATGATTTTTGCCAAACCGGCACATTCAACTCATGAAATTGATGAGGAGAACGAAAAAAACGATAACGCGCATCAAAATGGCGCGGGAAAACAAAAAAATAATAAGAAGAAGTCAAACTAACTTTTCTTTTCAGCAGTTCCATTGTAAACTTAGAAAAGATATCGATTTTTTGGTACACTGAAACAGTGTGTGAAGTATTCGTTGATAAGGGGATGCATCAAGCGGTGTATCCCTTTATTGACGGACAAGGTTCAGTTTTTTAAATCGAAATATTTTGAAAGAGGCGGAATAGATATTGGCAAATGATTCAATTCGCGTTCGGTATGCACCTAGTCCTACTGGACATCTGCATATTGGTAACGCACGGACAGCACTATTTAATTACTTGTTTGCGCGTCACTACAAGGGTAAGTTTATTATTCGAATCGAAGATACCGATACAAAGCGGAATGTGGCTGACGGTGAAAAAAGCCAGTTAGATAATTTACGCTGGTTAGGCTTGGACTGGGATGAAGGTCCTGACAAGCCAGGTGAATACGGCCCTTATCGTCAATCAGAACGTTTTGACATCTACAAGCCTTATATCCAGCAGCTGCTAGATGAAGGTAAAGCCTACAAGTCTTACCGAACTGAAGATGAACTGGAAGCAGACCGTGAAGCACAGCGTGCACGACACGAGATGCCCCACTATGAATATGAATATGCCGGGATGTCAGACGATGAGATCAAGGCTAAGATGGCTGAGGCTGAAGCAAAGGGGCTCAAGCCGGTTATCCGTTTTCACGTCCCAGAACACCAAACTTATGCTTGGGATGACATGGTTAAGGGCAAAGTTTCCTTTGATTCAGATACCATTGGCGGCGACTTTGTCATTGTCAAAGCAGATGGTATTCCAACCTACAACTTTGCCGTTGTTTTGGATGACCATTTGATGAAGATCTCACACGTTTTCCGTGGTGATGATCACGTTGCCAATACACCTAAGCAACTGATGATTTACGAAGCCTTTGGCTGGAATCCACCGAAGTTCGGTCACATGAGTTTGATCATCAGCAAGGATACTGGTAAGAAGCTTTCTAAGCGTGATGAAACCGTTTTGCAGTTTATCGAACAGTACCGTAAGTTAGGCTACTTGCCGGATGCTTTATTAAACTTCATCATCTTACTTGGCTGGTCGCCAGTGGGTGAAGACGAAATTTACTCACTGAAAGAACTCGTCAAGATGTACGATGAAAAACGGTTGAGCAAGTCACCAGCTACTTTTGACAAGAAGAAGTTGGAATGGATCAACAACCAGTACGTGAAATCTTCCGATGAAGACGTTGTGGTTGACCTTGCTTTGCAGCAGTTGATCAAAGCTGGTAACATTCCTGAAAATCCAGATGCTAAGACGCTGGAATGGGCCCGTCAGCTGATCAACCTTTATAAGCAGCAAATGAGCTACATGGCTCAAATCAACGACATGGCCAGCGTATTCTTTAAAGAACCTGAAGAAGTTAGCGGTGAAGCATTGGACGAAATTTCTAATGATACAGCACCAGTTGTCTTAAAAGAATTCTCTGAACGGATCAAAAAGTTACCTATTTTTGATAAAGTTCAGATTCTGGCAACCATTAAGGCCATTCAAAAGGATACTGGCATTAAGGGACGGAAACTTTGGATGCCGATCCGAATCGCCGTTACCCACGAAATGCACGGACCAGAATTACCAGAATCGATTGAATTAGTCGGCCGTGACAAGACTTTGAAGCACGTGGCTCAGACCTTGGCACAATTAGATAAAAACTAGTTTAAACTGTAAGGGGCTTGATCGCAGATAAGTAGATCTGTGACCAGCCTCTTTCTGATTTTTGGGGATTTACAAGAATCATGGTTAGCAGTGAATCCTAATTAATTGTAACGATATCGCTAAAAATGTCGGTACACAGATTAATTATGATAAAATATACTTACGATTAATTAGAGAGGAGTTCGCACATGCTAAAGGTATTCAACACACTTACACGACAAAAAGAAGTGTTCACCCCCATTACTTCAGGAATTGTAAAAATGTACGTCTGCGGACCGACTGTATATAATTACATTCATATTGGCAACGCGCGCAGTGCCATTGCGTTTGACACCATTCGCCGTTACTTCGAATATAAGGGTTATCACGTTAAATACGTCTCCAACTTTACGGATGTTGACGATAAAATGATCAAAGCGGCTAGGGATGGCCACACAACGGTTCCAGCAATTGCAGACCGCTTTATTGCTGCTTTCATGAAAGACACTCAAGCACTGAACATCGAACCGGCCACCAAACACCCACGGCCAACCGAAAATATGAAAGATATTATTGAATTCATTCAGGATTTAATCGCTAAGGGCTACGCTTATGAATCTGAAGGTGACGTGTACTACCGGGCACGTAAATTCGCCCACTATGGTCAACTATCTCATCAGAATATTGATGATCTTGAAGTTGGTGCTAGTCAGCACGTTGATCCCGAAGAAGTTAACCGTAAGGAAGATCCAGTGGACTTTGCGCTGTGGAAGGCGGCTAAACCGGCTGAAATTTCATGGGAGTCTCCGTGGGGTAAGGGTCGGCCAGGCTGGCACATTGAGTGTTCCGTAATGGCAACCAAGTACCTTGGCGATACCATTGACATTCATGCTGGCGGGCAGGATTTAACTTTTCCGCATCACGAAAACGAAATTGCTCAAAGTGAAGCTAAAACCGGGCAGAAGTTCGCTAACTACTGGCTGCATAACGGATTTGTAACGGTTGGTGACGATAACGAAAAGATGAGTAAATCGTTAGGCAACTTTGTCACGGTTCATGATATTTTGAAGACGGTGAACCCGCAAGTTCTGCGCTTTTTCATGGCAACGACCCAGTATCGCCGGCCAATCCAGTATACTCAAGGTAATCTCGATGATGCGGCGAATAATTTGAAACGGCTGCAGACGGCCTTTAACAATTTAACCTACCGCATGAAGGATGCAGAACCTGGCAACGACCCTAAGATCGAACAAGAGATCCGCCAAATCGAAGCGGATTTTGTTGACCAAATGGATGATGATTTTAACGTTCAAAACGGGATTGCTCAGGTCTATGAGCTGGCTAAATTAGGAAATGTTTATGCCGAACGACCGGTGGTCTTTAAAGATAGCGTGGCCTTTATCTTGAAGACTTTAAGTGAATTAGTGAATATTTTTGGCATCGAATTTAAACAAGAAACGCTTAACGATGACGGCATTGAATCACTGATCAACGAACGCTTAGCAGCCCGGAAGGACCGTAATTTTGAACGCAGTGATGAAATTCGTGAACAGTTAAAAGCGCAGGGGATCGTTTTGGAAGATACCCCTCAAGGAACCCGCTGGCACCGGGATGACGGGAAAGGAAACGTATGAGCGAGCAGACACAACAGGATTATAAGCAATTGAACGGCGTGGTTTTGGCTTACATGGGCGACGCTGCGTATGAAGTCTTTATTAGACGTCATTTAATCGAGCAGGGACTAACGAGGCCCAATAAGTTACAGCACAAGGCAACCATGTATGTTTCTGCCAAGGCGCAGGCGGGGCTGATCTCGCTGATGGAACAAGACGGTTTTTGGACTGAAGAAGAAGAATATTATTTCAAGCGCGGCCGGAATGCTAAAAGTTACACCCACGCTAAAAATACCAGTGTAATGACGTACCGAATTTCCACCGGGTTTGAGGCGGTTTTTGGTTATTTAACTTTGAGTAATCAAACGGAGCGTTTAGCTGAAATGGCGCAATGGTGTATTGAACAAGTCGAAGCAGGGAGATTACCAAATGAAAGATAACGAACAAGTATCGGAAGAACCTTCTGAATTTATTTTCGGCCGCCATCCAGCAATTACGGCTTTGAAAAGTGATCAGGAAATCAATAAAGTTTTTATTCAAGATGGCTTGAAGAACGAGCTGATCGGCGAAATTATCAAATTAGCTAAAAAACGGTCTTTGGTGATCCAGATGGTGCCAAAGTCGAAGTTAGAACGATTGGCACCCCATGAAAATCATCAGGGGGTGGTATTGGCCGTTTCAGCTTATAAGTATGCCAGTATTGATGATTTATTTGCCCGTGCTCAGGAGAAGGATGAGCAGCCATTTTTCCTCATTTTGGATAACATCAATGATCCGCATAATTTAGGATCGATCATGCGAACAGCTGATGCAGTCGGCGCACACGGTATTATTATTCCGAAACGGCGTTCAGTTGGCTTGACTGGTGTGGTTGCCAAAACCTCGACGGGAGCCATTGAGCACGTGCCGGTTGCCCGTGTAACTAACTTAGTAAACACGGTGAAGGAGCTGAAGGATCGCGGCCTTTGGGTGTTTGGCACGGATATGAACGGCACTGATTACCGGCGCTTTGATGCTAAAGGACCCGTTGGTATTATTATTGGTAATGAAGGCAAGGGCATTTCACCGCTGCTGAAAAAGACGGTGGACGAGATGCTGACGATCCCCATGGTGGGGCATGTGCAGAGCTTAAATGCCAGTGTGGCAGCCAGTTTGCTGATGTACCAAGCCTTTTCTTCTCGTCACCCACTGAATTAAACGAATTGGGTGAAATCAATGAAAAAAGATATTTTAATCGTTGATGCCTACAATATGATCGGTAACTGGCCGGATTTAAACCGGTTGAAGTTGGCAGGGCGTTTGGAAGAAGCCCGCGACAATTTATTGGCGATTTTATCGGAGTATCACAAGTATCAACGGATCGAAATGATCGTGGTCTTTGATGCCATGTACGTCCCCGGTATCTCCCAGAAGTTTGATCAATATGGTTTGGAAGTCGTTTGGACGGGACAGGATCAAACGGCTGATGAATACATTGAGGCATTAACAAAGCAAAAACAGACACGGTTTACGCAGGTAAAAGTAGCTACAAGCGACCAAGCCGAACAGTGGACGGTTTTCTCTGCCGGGGCGTTGAGAATCCCGGCAGGTGAACTGTTAACCGACATTAACCGAACCCGTAAAGAGGTGCATACGCAAGCCGTTAAGTTTGCTGATAAGGGGCAGGTTCGGCGTTCCCCATGGAGTGACGGGCAGTTATCAAAGTTAGAGCAGCTGCGTGATCATTTGGGGGATGACGGTAATTCGAAGAAATAAGAAAAAATTTGGTTTAAAAAAACAATCAATTTGAATTTTGGACTAGTTCAATAAAGCGCTAAATGAACCGCTTTACTGGGCCAAAATCAGAAATTGGTTGTTTTTTTGACGGATAATTCGCTCTCCTTGTTTGGTATACACCAATATTGCCGGCTGGTATATTGTTGCCATCAATTAATTCAAGGAGGAAATCAAATGCTAATAAGCAATGAAGCTGATTGGACTTTAGTGGAGCAGGCCCGCGAAGGTAGTGAAAGTGCGCTGATCGAACTGTTAGACCGTTATCGGCCACTGATTTTAAGCATTCAGCAGCGCTTTTATATCCAGGAGTTAGAGTTATCTGAGTGGCTTCAGGAATCAAGAATTATTCTTTGGGAAGTTGTTAATCGTTTTGATGTGACCCGGACCCACGCGTTTGGTTCCTACTTAAAAACGGCGTTACTCAACTGCCGGCGCGATTATGCTCGACGGCTGAATGCTAAAAAACGGAAAGCACCCGGGCCCGTTTCATCCATCGACGCTAACCCGACTTTTTTTGCCGATACGTTAGCCGATGAACGGTTGTTTTCGTCAGAAAGCCTGGTCATCTTTCAGCAGCGGTTATTAGAAACCGTTAAAAAAGACCTATCGAAAATGGAAAGATCAGTTTTAATTGCGCTGGTATCAGGGGAAACAGAAGAAGTTATCTGTGAACGATTTGGGATTGATCATATTCAGTTCCACAATGCTAATGAACGCATCAAGCGAAAGATTAGGCGGCGCAAGTAAGTGACTGGTTCCTTGACATAGTCTTGGCGTAGATGATACTATGAAACTTGCTATAAGGAGGTGTTAGACGTGGCTCAAAAGAAAGTTGCGTTAGCATGTTCTGTCTGTGGATCCCGGAACTACACGGTCCCGGCTAGTCCTAATCGTAAAGTTCGGCTTGAAGTAAAAAAGTACTGTAAGTATTGTGGTAAGCATACGTTACATCGGGAGACCCGGTAACGCGCGAATACCCGGTGTAAGGAGGATCTCATGCGCTTTTTTAGATTTTTAGTTGCTGTTAAAGACGAAATGAAACAAGTTTCTTGGCCCGATGCCAAACAGACGCGAAAGGATACAGGCAGCGTGATCTTTGTTGCTTTGTCCATGGCGATCTTTTTAGGGGTTATCGACTATCTGGTTCAAATAGGATTAAAGTTCTTGGCTTAATGCCACTAGACGGTAATCTATGCTATAATAGTTTTGACGAAAACTTCGCGCTGTCGAAGTTTTTTTATTTTGATTTGATGACTGTATCAGTCCCTTTAGGAAAGGATGGAACAAAATGGTTGAATCAGCTGAAAAGCAGTGGTATGTCCTTCATACCTATTCTGGCTATGAAAACAAAGTAAAGATGAACTTGGAATCACGTGCCCAATCAATGGGGATGCAAGACTACATTTTCCGGGTAGTCGTTCCCGAAGAAGAGGAACGTGAAGTTAAGAACGGTAAGGAAAAAATCAAGATGGACAAAACCTTCCCAGGTTACGTCTTGGTTGAAATGGTGATGACGGATGATGCTTGGTACATCGTTCGTAACACACCTGGTGTTACCGGCTTTATCGGTTCTCATGGTCAGGGCTCAAAGCCAACACCATTGCTACCTGATGAAGTTGAATTGATCTTGAAGCGATTAGGTATGAGCAGCCGCCACGAAGATCTTGACGTGGATGTTGATGATACGGTTAAAATCGTCGATGGCGCCTTTTCAGGAATGGAAGGCAAGATTACCGAGATCGATCACGAAAAGGGTAAGCTTAAGGTTAATATTAATATGTTCGGGCGTGAAACCAGCGCTGAACTTAATTTTGACCAAGTAGATCCAGTTGCCTAAATAATCTAAAGAATTACTTGGCAAGTCGCTGTAATTGTGGTAGTTTATATGAGTATGTTCTGCATACACGTGTGGGAGGAGAAATCTGCTCTCCATTTACCACAACACGGACTCAAGGAGGTATGTCTCGTGGCTAAAAAAGTAGCTAACGTTGTTAAATTGCAAATTCCTGCGGGCAAAGCAACACCAGCTCCGCCAGTTGGTCCAGCATTGGGCCAAGCCGGAATTAACATCATGGGCTTTACGAAGGATTTTAATGCTCGTACTGCCGATCAAGCTGGGATGATTATTCCAGTTGTTATTACGGTTTATGAAGATCGTTCATTCGACTTCATTACTAAAACTCCGCCAGCAGCCGTTCTGTTAAAGAAGGCCGCCGGTGTTGAACACGGTTCAGGCGAACCTAACACGAAAAAGGTTGCTAAGGTAACCAAGGATCAAGTTAAGCAAATCGCTGAGACCAAAATGCAAGACCTAAACGCTGCTGACGTTGAAGCAGCTATGCGCATGGTTGAAGGTACTGCTCGTAGCATGGGCTTCACTGTAGAAGGTTAATCCCAGCTACAACACTACGGATACTTTGTTAAAGCAAATGTATCAAGTGGGAGGCCAAGCCGTTATAACCACATTTGCAAGGAGGAATTCACAAGATGGCTCATAAAAGAGGTAAAAAGTATCAAGACGCTGTCAAGCAAGTAGAACCAGACAAAAACTACGCACTTGATGAAGCTGTTGATTTAGTTAAGAAGATTGATTTTGCTAAGTTTGATGCAACGGTTGAAATTGCATTTAAGCTTAACGTAGATACAAAGCAAGCTGACCAACAGCTCCGTGGGGCAGTTGTTCTGCCAAACGGTACTGGTAAGGAACAGACTGTGATTGTATTTGCTAAGGGTGACAAGGCTAAGGAAGCTGAAGCCGCTGGCGCTGACTTTGTTGGTGAAGACGACTTAGTTTCTAAGATCCAAGATGGCTGGTTGGACTTTGATGTTGCCATTGCAACACCAGATATGATGGCCCAAGTTGGTCGTTTAGGTCGTGTTCTTGGACCTAAGGGCTTAATGCCTAACCCTAAGACTGGTACTGTTACCATGGATGTAACGAAAGCTGTTAACGATTCTAAAGCTGGTAAGGTGACTTACCGGACTGACCGTGACGGTAACGTTGCTGTTCCTGTTGGTAAGGTATCATTCGACGCTGACAAGTTAGTTGAAAACTTGAAGACGATTGCGAACGTGGTTGTTTCAGCCCGTCCCGCAGCTGTTAAGGGGACTTACGTTCAACACGTATCGATCTCATCAACCTTTGGCCCTAGTGTCAACGTTGATGTGGCATCCCTTTAATTAAATAGAAAATCCCGTATTGACTTTTGTTAAAGCATTCGGTATGCTTAACAAGTTGATATTTGTTCTGCCCAAGACTCAGGTGGCGAAAGCCTCAATCTACCTGCCGAGGAAGATGTGAATTTAGTTTTACATTTCTCTCTATGCCTGGCGGACATAGGGATTTTTTATTCCTAAAAGAATTCAGGAGGTGAAACTAATGAGTAAAGAAAACATTGCAATCAAAGCTAAGGCAGTTGACGAAGCCACTGAACGTTTTAACAACGCTCAATCAGCTATCGTGGTTGACTACCGTGGTTTAACGGTTGCTGAAGTGACTGACTTACGTAAGCAATTGCGTGAAGCCGGTGTTTCAATGAGTGTTATCAAGAACAAGGTTTTGACCCGTGCTGCAGAAAAGGCCGGTTACGAAGATTTAAAAGATACCTTTGTTGGCCCAACTGCCGTTGCCTTTTCAGACGAAGACGCAATTGCACCTGCTAAGATTTTGAAGAAGTTTGCTGATAGCCATGATGCTTTGACCCTTAAGGGTGGTATGGTTGAAGGTAAGGTTGCTTCACTTGATGAAATCAACACTTACGCAACGATGCCAAGTCGTGAAGACTTGTTGTCAATGCTTGCTAGTGCCTTGTCTGATCCTATGCGTAAAATTGCGCGTGCGGTTAAGGCTGTCGCTGACAAGGGTGAAGGCGAAGCTGCCTAACCCTGTATCTCAAATAACTATTTCAATATAAAATGGAGGAAACAAAAATGGCTTTTGATAAAGATGCTATCATCGCTTCATTAAAAGAAGCGTCAATCTCAGATTTAAACGACCTTGTTAAGGCAATCGAAGACGAATTCGATGTTTCTGCTGCTGCTCCAGTTGCTGCAGCTGCTGGTGGTGCCGATGCAGGTGCTGCTAAGGACTCATACGATGTTGAATTAACTGAATCAGGTGACCAAAAGGTTAAGGCTATCAAGGCTGTCCGTGAGATCACTGGTCTTGGTTTAAAGGATGCTAAGGGTCTTGTTGATAACGTACCTTCAGTTATCAAGGAAGGCGTTTCAGAAGACGAAGCCAACGATCTTAAAGCTAAGCTTGAAGAAGTTGGTGGCGTGGTTACCCTTAAGTAATTTAAGGCTACCTGTTCTAAAAAGCACTGTGCGTATGCACAGTGCTTTTTTTGTCGTCAGAGCTTGAAACTGCAAAATTCGGTTGGTATCAGCTTCTATTTCAGCCATGACCATCTGGCTTGAATGTAACGTTAAGTTGGCTAAGGATGCTATTTTAGGGTGTTGACGGTGAGTACTGCTGGTAGCTGAAGAGCACTTTTCAAAAACTAACGTCAAAAAAGGATGGTGCTCTGTATAAAGGCATCATCCTTTTTGCGTTCAAGTGGTGACTTAAATATCGTAATCGCCATCCTGCATCGCTTCAACGTTTCCTAAGAGGTAGCCGTTACCAACTTGGGAGAAGAAGTCGTGGTTAGCAGTGGTGGTTGAGATCCCGTTCATCACGATGGGGTTAACATCATCCGCTGTATCAGGGAAGAGCGGGTCTTGACCCAAGTTCATTAAGGCTTTATTGGCGTTATAACGAATAAATGTCAAAACTTGATCAGTCCAGCCAACCTGATCATAGACCAAGTGGGTATACTTCTCTTCGTTCTCGTAGAGTTCATACAGGAAGTTAAACATCCAGTCCTTTAATTCCTGTTGTTCATTTTCACCTAACTGGTTATAGCCGATTTGGAACTTGTAGCCGATATAGGTACCGTGGACGGATTCGTCCCGGAGAATCAGCTTAATAATTTCAGCGACGTTAGCCAGCTTGTTGTGCCCTAAGTAATATAGTGGGGTAAAGAAGCCAGAGTAAAAGAGGAAGGTTTCCAAGAAGACGTTGGCAATCTTTTTCTTCAACGGATGGCCGTCATCATGGTAAAGGTCCCGAATCCGCAGCGCCTTGTTTTGCAAAAATTCTTCAGTATCGCTCCAGTTAAAAATCTCATCGATCTCATCTGGCGTATTTAAGGTTGTAAAAATCGACGAATAACTTTTCGCATGGACTGACTCCATAAACTGAATGTTGTTCAAAACGGCCATTTCGTGTTGGGTTTGAGTATCTTTTCTTAAGGATGCCATGCCGTCTTGCGACTGCAAAGTATCCAACAAGGTTAATCCACCAAAGACGTGACCAACAACCCATTTATGAGTGTCATCGAGTCCACGCCAGTCATCGAGATCGTTTGAAAGCGGAATTCGAGTGTCTAACCAAAATTGTTCCGTTAATTTTTCCCAAGTGGCCTTATCAATTTGATCGTCCACCGCGTTCCAGTTTATTGCATGATATGATTCTGTCATTATTTAAACTCCTTTAGCGTCTGATTGCAACGAATAAAATGATTCCTGCAAGCACTGTTTAGATCACGCAGCTCTCACACTGATTAGCACCAATTTCACCTTGATCATCGGTAAACGTCCGCACGTAGTAAATTGATTTGAGCCCCTTTTTATGGGCGTAGTTGCGTAAAATACTCAAATCTCGGGTCGTCATCTTGTTGGTGCGGCCTTTCTTCCACTCGTACAGGCCCTCTGGAATAGTTGAGCGCATAAAGAGCGTCATACTCATCCCTTGATCCACGTGCTGCTGTGCGGCAGCGTAGACATCGATGACTTTACGCATATCGGTATCGTAAGCTGATTTATAATAAGGTAACGTTTCGTTTGACAGGTAAGGTGCTGGGTAATAAATATTACCGATCTTCTTTTCCTGACGTTCTTCGATCCGGTTGATGATGGGGTGCAAACTAGCAGTGGTGTCATTGATGTAAGAAATTGAGCCATTAGGGGCAACGGCTAAGCGGTTTTGGTGGTACAGACCGTCCTTCATAACGGACTGCTTCAGCTTTTCCCAATCAGCTGCGGTTGGAATGAAGATGTCTTTGAAGAGGGACTTGACTTTATCAGATTGGGGCATGAATTCACCGCTTTGATTAGTGTACTTATCAAAGTAACTGCCATCTGCGTAGGCACTCTTTTCGAAGTTGTAGAAGGTCGTGTGACGTTCCTTGGCAATTTGGTTGGAAGCGACTAGGGTCCAATAGTTGAGTAACATGAAGTAGATGTTAGTAAACTCAACTGTTTCTGGATCACCATACATCATCTGGTTTTTAGCGAAGAAACTATGCAGCCCCATGCCGCCTAAGCCAATGGTATGACCAAGCTTGTTACCGTTTTGAATGGATGGCACAACGTCAATATCGGAATGATCCGTGATGAAAGTTAACGCACGAACCATGGTTTCAACGGAGTGACCGAAGTCGGGACTAGCCATTAAATTAACAATGTTGGTTGATCCCAAGTTGCATGAGATATCACGACCAAGCTGAACGTAAGTCTGGGTGTTATCAACCGTAGATGGTGTTTGGACCTGCAGAATCTCTGAACAGAGGTTGCTCATAACGATGCGGCCGTCGATGGGGCTGTCCCGGTTGGCAGTATCGATGTTGATAATATAGGGGTAACCGGATTCTTGTTGAAGCTTACCGATTTCAGTTTCTAGTTCACGTGCTGGCAGCTTCTTTTTACGGATTGAATCGTTAGCGACCATCTTGTCATATTCTTTAGTAATATCAACGTAGCTGAACGGTACGCCGTATTCACGTTCTACATCGTATGGACTAAAGAGGTACATATCCTGATTATCACGGCACAGTTCGTAGAATTTATCCGGTACAGTAATGCCTAGTGAAAGGGTCTTTAGACGAATCTTCTCATCGGCATTTTCTTTCTTTGCTGATAGGAACGCAATAATGTCTGGGTGAAAGACACTGAGGTAAACCACGCCGGCACCTTGACGCTGGCCCAGCTGGTTAGAGTAAGAAAAGCTGTCTTCCAATAACTTCATGACGGGGACCACACCGCTGGCCGCACCTTCAATATTTTTGATGGGATCACCAGCACCACGCAGGTTGGATAAGTTAATACCGACTCCGCCGCCAATTCGGGAAAGCTGCAGCGCAGAGTTGATGGTTCGGCCAATGGTGTTCATATCATCTGTTGTTTGAATTAAAAAGCAGGAAACTAATTCCCCACGTTGCTTACGACCGGCATTTAGGAAACTTGGCGTGGCCGGCTGATACCGCTGGTGAATCATTTCATCGGCCAGATCCATTGCGAGGTGTTCGTCACCATCCGCAAAGTACAGGGCGTTCATTGCTACCCGGTCAATGTAATTTTCTAGGTAATAGTCGTTATCATTAGTTCGCAGTGCGTACTGAGCGTAGAATTTGTAAGCTGCCATGAAGGACTTAAAGTGGAAATTTTCAGCTTTTAAATAATCGTATAATGATTGAATAAAAGTAAATTTGTACTTATGATAGAAACCAGACTCAATGTAGTCATTGTCCAGCAGATAATTGAAACGGTCCTGTAACGAAGCAAACTGCTTTGTGTTGGGCTCAACATTTTGTTTTAAAAATGCTTGGAGTGCTTCCTGGTCTTTATTCAGCGGGATCTGACCGTTTACCGGGATATTAATTTCGTTGTTGAGATCGTAATAAGTTACGTCTTGAAGGTCTTTTAAACTCATTTTTAAAACTCACTCTTTTCTATTAGTGTTAAATTAAGTAAAATAAAAAAGGTAACGTTTTCTGGTATCCAGAATACGCCACCTTAATACCTGCGTACGTTAAATGGCCAGCTGTTGTAATTTATCTGGTCTAAAGCCACTGAACTGTGTGTCAGCCGTTTCAATGACGGGCAGGGACTGAAAGCCGCGGTCCTTAAGATAATCGACGTACTGCGGGCTTTCGTTAATGTTGTGTTCAATAAAGTCAACGTGATGTTCGGTTAAGAACCGTTTGGTCATCTTGCATTGCATGCAATTGTTCCGTGAATAGATCGTTACTTTTGCCATGTGAATCACACTCCTATGTAATCTCGATAAATAGAGTTTACACCAGTCAGCAGAAATTTCAACCGTCAGACCCCCATATTTTGTGGTTAATTTAGGAATGAAACACCAAATATGGGGTAGGGACGGCAATCCTAATTACTTTTTGTCAGTGAAAATATTTTAGCCGCTCAGCAGAATGGTTAAGGAAGGAAGGCCGCCATTATAGAAAATGATGAACGTTACATGGAAGAAGCCTTGTTAGAGGCCCATAAATCAGATTTAATCGGTGAAGTGCCCATTGGCGCAGTGATTGTTCACAATGGCAAGATTGTCGGCCGTGGTCATAATCTACGGGAACACAGTCAGCAGGCGTGCGACCACGCCGAAGTCATGGCGATCAGTGATGCTAATCGAACACTGCGCAGTTGGCGGCTAGTCGATTGCACGCTGTACGTCACGTTGGAACCGTGCATCATGTGCAGCGGCGCAATTGTAAATTCACGAATTGACCGGGTCGTTTTCGGTGCCCGTGACCCTAAAGCCGGGGCGGTGGCGTCGCTATACGGTTTGTTAAACGATGCGCGCTTGAATCACCAAGTCGAGGTTGAAGAGGGCGTTTTAGCGGATCAAGCAGCGATGATGTTGAAACGTTTCTTTAAAGCAGCCAGAAAACGAAACAAGCAAAGAAAGCAGCAATAAATCAATGAAACTGACCATAGTGACATTTTAGCTAGCATTCAGATTTTAAATATGTTACAGTAGAAAGTGCCGCAAGGCCTTGGGGCAAGGGTGACCTTACGAATCGTGTCAGGTCCGGAAGGAAGCAGCACTAAGTTTGAGTGACTTTGTGCTCCAAGTTGATATGACTTTAACGAGGGCGGAACAAAACGTTTAGTTTTGTTACCGTCCTCTTCTTATACAATTTTTAACGGGCCAAACGATCCGAATGTATAGTATTTGACGGGTAAACACTATATAATGTTTAACAGTAAGTTTTACGAGATAACCCAAAGAGAATCGAGGGAAATAGTCATGAGTTACCAAGCCTTATACCGGGTATGGCGGCCACAGCGTTTCGATGAAGTTATCGGGCAGAAGCTGATTACCCAGACTTTGAAAAACGCCGTAAAAACGAAACAAATTAGTCATGCCTACCTGTTTGCCGGGCCGCGGGGAACGGGTAAGACCTCGATGGCAAAAATTTTTGCTAAAGCGGTGAACTGTCAGCACCAAGAAGACGGCGAGCCCTGCAATAAGTGTGAGACCTGTACAGCAATTACCAAGGGCACGATGAACGATGTTATTGAAATCGATGCTGCTTCCAACAACGGGGTAGAAGAGATTCGTGACATTCGAGACAAGGTCAAGTACGCACCAACTGAGGCGGATTATAAAGTTTACATCATTGATGAAGTTCATATGCTTTCAACGGGGGCTTTCAATGCCCTGTTAAAAACCTTGGAAGAACCGCCTGCTAACGTGATTTTTATCTTAGCTACCACTGAACCTCACAAGATTCCGGCCACCATTATTTCACGGACTCAGCGGTTTGATTTTAAACAGATTCAAGCTAAAGACAGTCTGTCACGGATGGCTTATATTCTAAAAGAAAAGGATCTTTCTTACGATGATGAAGCCCTTAAAGTGATTGCCAAAGCTTCTGAAGGCGGTATGCGGGATGCACTCAGTATCTTGGATCAGGTCATTTCCTTTGGTGATGATAAGGTCACTTTGGATAATGCGTTGCTGGTTACCGGTGCAGTTCGCAAGCAGTTATTAGTGACTTATTTAACCCAAGTCACTCATCAGGAGACCCAAAAAGCGCTGATGACGGTTCAGCAGATTTTAGACGAGGGTAAGGATCCGGAACGTTTTACGGAGGATCTAGTGAACCTGACCCGCGATCTATTGCTCTACCAGCAATCACCAGAACTAGTGACTCAAGTTGAAATGGATCAGGTTGATTCTGATTTTAAGCAGCTGGCAACGGAAATAAAGCCGCAGCAATTATACGACATTATTGATGATTTAAACGATATTCAGCAGCAAATGCGGTTTACCACTCATGAAGACGTTTATTTGGAGGTGCTCACCGTTCGTCTGGCTGGGCACCAAGCACAACCGGAGACGACTGCGGCGGCTAGCCAAGTAGATAATTCAGTGATCGATCGATTAGAAGCCGAGGTCAGCAGTCTGCAAAAGACGGTGGCAGGTTTACAAAAGACGTCGGCTGCGGAAGCTGCGCCAGCCAAACGTCCAGCAGTCATGAAGACGGTAGCCAAGACCAAACGGGCTCAGGTCAACTTAAGTCAGGTTTACCCGATTTTAGGGGCAGCCACCCGTCAGGATCTATCGGCTTTACAGGAAGTCTGGCCGGATTTAATGAATATTTTATCGATTCCGCAACGGTCGATCATGGGTGTCTCCAAACCAGTTGCCGCTAGTCCTGATGGGGCAATCATTGCGTTTGACTACGCGTTTCTCCAGCAGCGTGCCAATGCAGACCAAGAGTTGAATGATGCATTGGAGAACGGTTTAGACCGTTTAACCCATAAGGTACCTAAGCTGGTATTTGTGCCAACTGACCAATGGCCGCAAATTCGCAAGACTTATCTGCAGCAGCATCAAGTGACCGGTCAGGATAATCAGGAGAGCGACGATGCCACTCAAGATAACGGTCAACCGAGTGATGATGCACCGGCTACACAGGCAAAACCAGTGGTCGACAAAGCCAAAGAACTTTTTGGCGATGATGTGATCGATGTTAAGTCAGATTAATAATAACTATAGAGGATGGTAACGAGCTATGATGCGTGGAATGGGTAACATGGGCAACATGATGAAACAAATGAAAAAGATGGAAAAGCAGCTGGCTGAAGAACAAAAAGTGATGGAAGCAAAGACGTATGTCGGTGTTTCACCTGACGAAATGGTAAAAGCCACCTTTACGGGTAAGAGAGAAATGACCGACCTGTCAATTGATCCTAAAGCAATCGATCCAGATGATCCAGATATGCTGAGCGACCTCATCTTGGCAGCGGTTAATTCTGCACTAAAGCAGATTGATGAAGAAGGCAAACAGACTTTGGGCAAGTACACGAATAACATGCCTGGTCTGTAATTAAGCAAAAGGAGTGAATGGCAGCAATGCAATATCCAGAACCAATTGCACAACTGATTGATAGTTATATGAAGCTGCCAGGAATTGGACAAAAAACGGCTACGCGCTTGGCCTTTTATACCATCGATATGGATAGCGATGATGTGACCCGTTTTGCTAAATCGTTAATTTCTGCTAAGCGTGATCTGCATTTTTGTTCGATCTGCGGTAATATAACTGAGAACGATCCCTGTGATATTTGTCGTGATAAGACACGTGACCAGAGTCAGATTCTGGTCGTTGAGCAGGCCAAAGACATTATGACCATGGAAAAAATGAAGGAATACCACGGGTTATACCACGTTTTAAACGGTGTTTTGTCGCCAATTGAAGGTAAAGGACCAGAAGATTTAAACATATCCAGTTTGCTGAAACGTTTGCAGACGAACAAGGATGTTAAAGAAGTTATTGTGGCCACTAACGCGACACCAGAGGGCGAAGCAACCGCAATGTATCTTTCCCGGCTGATTAAGCCAGCTGGAATCAAAGTAACCCGTTTGGCTCACGGACTTTCAGTGGGATCAGACATTGAATACGCTGATGAAATGACGCTGTATAAGGCTGTTGAAGGTCGAACCGAAATGTAATAAGGAAGTGACAACTTGTTTGGTGCGCGAAAGCAACACATTAAACAGCAGTTTGATGAACAACTGTTAACAACGATTGAACATGCTAAAGAAGAATGGGATCAGGCCAAGCAGACCGAGATTGCCGTTGCGGATGTTGATGAAGAAATTACTGCACAAACAGCATTGGCTAGACAAAAATACCTCTTTTTGTACCGGGAAGCTCGCTTGCGGCATGTCCGCGGAGACCATATTCAAGCATCCGTTTTTGATCACTAATAAAAGGCCATGCATTTACCGCTTTTACCGGGTGAATACCATGGCCTTTTTGGGCTTCTCGAAATCGTTTGGACCCCCGCTAAGCGCTTGATTCCACAGCTCTAATCAAGTACAATCGTAAGTGTCGTATCATTTTAAAGGGTGGCTGCACTGACGTGTGATTTTCCTGTGGCCGCCATCATTAATTGTAATCGAGGTAACCAACTTGGCAGGATTATTTATTTCATTTGAAGGACCGGATGGTGCTGGTAAAACAACGGTCCTAAGCGCAATTACGGAACGGTTTAAGACCGCAAAGCGGACGGACATTCTGGTTACCAGAGAACCAGGCGGTAATCAAATTTCGGAAGCCATTCGAAAGATTATCTTGGATCCTCAAAATACCCAAATGGACGTACGCACTGAGGCTTTACTGTATGCTGCCTCACGCCGTCAGCTCATTCAAGAAACCATTCGTCCCGCTTTGGCGGCTAACAAAATTGTTTTATGCGACCGGTTTGTTGATAGTTCAGTGGCTTATCAGGGTGCTGGTCGTAAGATCGGTGAGGATGCAGTTTATCAGATGAACCAGTTCGCAACTGAAGGATTAACCCCTGACCTAACAATTTATGTGGATGTGCCCTCTGAAGTGGGGCTGGCACGGATCAAAGCACACCGGCAGAATGTCGATCGACTGGATGCCGAGGCACTGAGCTTTCATAAACGCGTACGTGCAGCGTATTTAAGGCTGGCCGACAGGTTTCCCGAACGAATTGTTACGATTGATGCCACTCAACCCGTGACGGCTGTGATTGATCAGGCAATGACGCTGATTACTGATAAAATAAAACAACAATGAATTGACAGGAAGAGGGATTGAGTATGAAGCTAGTGATCGCAATTGTGCAAGATAAGGACGCTAACCGGCTGCGCAGTGAATTCAATAAGGCTGATATTGGTGCAACACGATTATCAACGACCGGTGGTTTCTTGAAGTCGGGTAACACCACTTACATGATTGGTGTTGACGATAAGCGTGTCCAAGAAGTCCTTAATTTGATCCAAGAAACTTCCAGGACTCGACAGCAGTTTATGACGCCGCCCGTCAACATTGACGCCCATATGGAAAATTCTTCAGGCTATCCGGTAGAAGTACAAGTTGGCGGTGCGACCGTATTCGTTTTACCAGTTGAACAATTTCATCAATTTTAGTGTAGTGGAGGTAGCCCTTGGCAAAACAAAACATAATTGAACAAGCCGAAAGCAAGCAGCCGCAACTCATGCAGCATTTTATTCACCTTATGACGACCAATCGGCTCAGCCATGCTTACTTGTTTTCTGGGTTGCCTGGCTGCGGCAAACGGGCAGTAGCTCAAGTTGTTGCCATGCGGTTTTTTTGTCAAACGCCCAATGCAGATGGTATGCCCTGTGGTCATTGTCCTGAGTGCAGCCGAATCATGGCTGGTGACAATCCCGATGTTGTAACGGTTGAGCCTGATGGTCAGCGTATTAAGGTGGACCAGGTGCGCTATATTAAGGATGAATTTGCTAAGAGTCCGGTGGAAGGGGCTACTAAAGTCTTTATTATTGAGGGCGCTGAAACATTGACGACCAATGCAGCCAATGGGTTACTCAAATTTATCGAAGAACCCGTGGCCAACCGGGTCATTTTTTTGTTAACCACCAATAAAAGTATGATGCTGGCCACTATCTTATCCCGAACGCAAATTGTCGAATTTCCGTCCTTAACGGCTAAAGCCTTTGCTGACGACTTACGCCAGCACCAAATTTCCGAAAACCAGATCCCGTTACTAAACGGGTTAACGAACAGCTTAGAAGACGCTGAACAACTGATTGCAGATGACTGGTTAGCTCACTGTCAGCACGAACTGGGCCGCTGGTTTAACCAGCTTGCTAAACGCGATGATATGGCGTTTGTAACCGTTCAGACGGGGTTGATGCCACTGGCTTCCGACCGGGATCATCAAGCGGTGATCCTGGATGTTATTGTGCTGCTTTGGCAGGATATGCTGCAGGTGAAATATTTGTCGGTTGAAGCACCAGCTGTTTTTCCAGAACTTCAAACGGCAATGGCGAAATTGGCACAGTCGTTGACTAGGCAGCAATTGCTAGCTATTCTAACAGCGGTCTTGGGAACTAAAAAGGCCCTAGCTGGCAATATGAATATTCAAAGTATTTTAGAGACTTTGACCTTACAAATTTTGGATGAGCTGAAGCCCAAAGGCTAGTCCAAAGGAATGTTCGTTTAGCGGCACATTCATTACATATTGAATAATCAAAGAAGGTGCAGTTTTGGCAAAACGGGATGTTTACGAAGAGTTGAAAGACTTACAGGCCGAAATGGTAGAAATGATTTCGAAATTTGAGCACGTTCAAGATGAAGTAACGAAAACCTTAGAAGAAAATGCGGAATTAAAAATTGAAAATCAGCATTTACGCGAGGTTTTACGTTCGGACCATGATGAAAACATAAACGGCAATAACACTGAACCGCAATTGTCAAAGTCGCGGCAAAATTTAGAGAAATTGTATGAAGAAGGATTTCACGTCTGCAACTTTGAATACGGCAAACGCCGGGAAAATGATGAACCCTGTGCTTTTTGTTTAGACGTTATCTATGGCGAACGTTAATTAGGAGGATCAGCTTGCAATCGCAATTAAGTTTTTCAAAGCAGAATCAAACGGGCACACTTTATCTAGTGCCAACCCCAATTGGTAATTTGGGTGATATGACCTTTCGCAGTGTCGACGTGTTAAAGCAAGTTGACCTGATAGCTGCGGAAGATACCCGAAACACACAGAAATTGCTGAATCATTTTGAGATTGAAACACCGCAGATTAGTTTTCACGAACATAATACGCAGGAGCGGATTCCGCAACTGATTGCCAAACTGCAGGCTGGCGAAAATCTGGCTCAAGTTAGTGATGCCGGGATGCCGTCGATCAGTGATCCCGGTCATGAACTAGTGGTGGCTTGTATTGAAGTCAACATTCCGGTGGTACCATTACCCGGTGCTAATGCAGCGTTAACGGCGTTGATTGCTTCCGGACTTGAGCCGCAGCCGTTTTATTTTTACGGTTTCTTAGACCGAAAGCCTAAGTTGCAAGTTGCTGAATTAGAGGCACTGAAGGACCGCTCGGAAAGTCAGATCTTTTACGAGGCACCGCACCGGTTAGCCAAAACGCTTCAGCATTTAGTGGACGTTTATGGCGGCGATCGCCAAGCGTCTCTTTGCCGTGAACTGACAAAAAAGCACGAACAGTTCTTGCGCGGTTCGTTAACGGAACTTTTGCAGTGGGCCAATCAATCCGATCGTGTTCGCGGGGAATTTGTTGTCATTGTCAGCGGCAATCCAAAGGATGAACGAGAAAGTGAAGAACCTGATTATAGTGGCCTCAGCATTGAAGAACACGTTGATCATCTTATTGAGACCGGCCTGAGACCCAATGACGCGATTAAACAAGTGGCACATTTGCGCCAGCTGAAGAAACAGGAAGTTTATCAAATTTACCATCATCTTAATAAGAATTAGAGGAAAAACGAATGGGCGCAAATATTTTTTCAGAAAAGCACCAAATCACCTTTTACGAAACAGATGTCACCAATACAGTGACACCGGCGATGCTGGTTAACATGATTATTTTGGCATCGGAAGATCAAACGGTCTCCCTGGGTGTTGGTGCAGATACAGTGGCTAAACAGGGTATTGGCTGGGTCGTGACCCAATATAAAATGGATATTACCCGGTTACCAAAGCAGGGTGAGACCATTGAGGTGTCAACTCAGGCAACTTGTTATAACCGCTATTTTGCTTTCCGGGAGTTTTGGGTGCATGACAGTGCGGGACATGAGTGTGTGCACGTTGAAAGTGTCTGGGTCACGATGAATCACGAAAGCCGTAAAATCGTCACAATTCCAGATAATATTATTGCACCGTTCAACTCCGAAGAAGTCAAAATGATTCCCCGTCTGTCCCGTCCCAAACGCCTGACTGAGGACGATCAGTTAATGACGAAGCAGTATCGAGTCCGTTACTTTGACATTGATGGTAATGGGCACGTGAATAATGCACGCTATTTTGACTGGCTGTTAGACGCTTTGCCGATGAGTTTTCTTACTCGGCACAATTTGACTAGCATCAACATTCGCTTTGAAAACGAGGTTCAGTACCACCATATCGTGACCAGTGAAGCGACCTTGATGACGGATATACCTGATGCGATAGTCACTAAGCACCGGATCACGATGGAAAATGGCGACGTTGCAACTGAAGCGGAATTTCACTGGGAACCAATTAAGCACTCTGTTTGAGCCTAGGTGGCGGACAGTAGGGCTTAGGTGTATGATGATGGCTGAAGGATCAGAAAAAGGGGTATTGAAACGAAATGAAAGTACTGGCACTAGACACGTCTAACCAAACACTCAGTGTAGCGGTGCTGTCGGATGACCAAGTTTTAACAACGACGACAGTGACAACCACTAAAAAACATGGCACTCAGTTACTGCCAATCATTCAAGAAGCGATGCAAACGGCCAAGCTAAAGCCAACTGACCTGGATCGAGTGGTTGTGGCGGATGGTCCGGGGTCATATACGGGATTGAGGATTGGTGTAACGACGGCGAAAACGTTAGCGGATACCTTGTCGATTGAACTGGTAGGCGTTTCTAGCCTAGCCACCATCGCGGCTAATATCATTAGTGAAACACAGTTGGTTGCGGTATTGTTTGATGGCCGCAACGACAACGTTTTTGCTGGGGTTTATCGTGTTCAAAATGGCGTGCCGGTTTCGGTCATTAAGGATCAGCATATTCCGTTTGAAAAATTACTCCCCCAAATTAAAGCGTTGGCTGAGCCCGTTGTTGTATTAGGTGATCTCGATGCGTTTACTGAGCGAATAAAAACGGCACTGGAAGCAAACTTTGTTCAATATCCAGAAGAGTTAAGCCTTCCAAGTGCGGTTCAGTTAGGCCGGCTTGGCGAACGTCAGGCGCCTGTAAGCGATGTTAATAGTTTTGTGCCACGGTATCTGCGGTTAACTAAGGCGGAAGCTGATTGGCAAAAACAACACCCAGAAGAGGATAGTAGCGATTATGTTGAAAAAGTTTAAAAACTGGTACCGGCAGCTGTTTCAAATTCAAGATGCCAAGTATCAGGACGTTTTAGACATTAAAAATCATGAAGTTCAGATTCAAAAGGTAGCTTATTTTCTAGCAAAAGCACAATTTACCGATATCCCAGAAATGCTTGGCATTGAGCGGGCAGTATATGGTGGGCAAACACCCTGGGATTCGTCTGCGTTTGCTAGCGAACTCCGGCGTGAAACGGACCGATTATACTTAGTTCTGCGGCGGCATGACCGGTTGCTTGCTTTTATTGGTTGCACGTTCAGTGAAACCAAAAGTGATGCTCATATTACTAATATTGCGGTGGTACCAGACTATCAGAACCGTGGCCTCGGGCATTTTTTAATTGCGGTGATGATCAAAAAGGCACGTCAGTTAGAGCTGAATCAAGTTTCTTTGGAGGTTCGTTTGAGTAACGTTAGAGCACAAAAGCTATACCAAGATCTCGGCTTTAAAAAGGCGGGCATCAAGAAGGGGTATTACTTTGGCGATCACGAAGATGCCGTTGACATGGTGATTACCATTGGAGATCTGGAAAATGCCAAAGCATAAAATTCAAATTGTGACTAAAACCGAGTTGATCCCATTGGTTGATGCATGTGCGCGAGTCGCCAAACGCGCCTATCCAGGTGACACTGGTTGGCAGCGACAAGATTTTCAAGCGGATATGGTCGCGGATCACCGACTTTACGCCATTTTTTATAATGACGATCAATTGGTTGGTTACGTTGGTGCGATACGAGTCTTAGATCAGGTTGATATTACCGGGGTCGCAGTGGATCCGGTTCACCAACGAAAGGGCTGGGCATTTAAAATGATCAGGGCGCTAATTGAGTCATTTGAAGGCCATACACAGGTGTTTTTAGAGGTTCGCAAGTCCAATTTAGGCGCGCGGCAGCTCTATCAGCGGGTGGGCTTTTCTGCTGTCAATGTGCGTAAAGCTTACTATCATCATCCAGAAGAAGATGCCATTTTAATGAAACTGAGTGTATAAGGGCACGAAGGGAGAGAACTGAACGTGGAACGAAATTTAATCTTGGCTTTTGAGTCAAGTTGTGATGAAACGAGTGTGGCGGTAATTGAAAATGGGGATAAAATTCTTTCCAATATTGTTGCCACTCAAATTAAGAGCCATCAGCGGTTTGGCGGCGTCGTGCCCGAAGTGGCCAGTCGGCACCATATTGAACAGATCACCGACTGTATTGATTTGGCCATGTCGCAAGCTTCGGTGACCTATGAAGATTTAGCAGCCGTGGCCGTCACGTACGGGCCAGGGCTAGTTGGTGCGTTGTTAATTGGTGTGACCGCTGCTAAAACAGTGGCCTATGCCCATAATCTGCCACTTATCCCGGTCAATCACATGGCTGGGCATATTTACGCTGCCCAGTACGTAAAGCCCATTGAATTTCCAGCACTGGCACTTTTAGTTTCCGGTGGGCATACGGAGTTAGTTTATTTAGCGGGACCGGGCAAGTTTGAAATCATTGGTGAGACCCGTGATGATGCAGCTGGTGAAGCTTATGATAAGATTGGCCGGGTGTTAGGGATTAACTATCCAGCTGGCCCAGAGGTGGACCGACTGGCGCATTTAGGGAAGGATACCTTTAACTTTCCGCGAGCGATGGATGATTCAGAGTCGTTTGATTTTAGCTTTAGCGGTCTGAAGAGCGCTTTTATCAACACGGTTCATCATGCCGACCAAATTGGTGAAACGCTGAATCGTGAAGATTTGGCGGCAAGTTTCCAGCAGGCGGTGGTGGACGTACTAGCCGATAAGACGGTGCGTGCACTGGATGCTTATCCGGTAAAGCAATTGATCCTAGCCGGGGGTGTGGCAGCTAATAAAGGCTTACGCGAGCGCCTGGACTTAGAGCTGAAGGCTTTTGAAAACGTTGATTTTGTCAAAGCACCGCTTAAGCTCTGTGGTGATAACGCCGCTATGATCGGGGCAGCTGGTTACGTCGGTTATCAACTCAAGCAGTTTGGCGATATGAGTTTGAATGCTGATCCTAGTCTAGAGTTTGACTGGATCGCGTCTTAATCACGTTTAAAGATAATAAAAAAGGCAGATTTTCCCAATCTCGGAAAATCTGTCTTTTGGTATCTCGAACTAATCCGATAAGTCTTCCAGGGCTAGGGAGGATTCTTCCCAGTCGTTTTCAGTGGCTTCTATCTGCTTAGTGATTTCTTCGAGCTGTTTTTGTAATGCCGCCATCTTTGCTTGATCCGAAAAAACGTCTGGTTGGGTCATGGTGGTTTCCACCTGGCTCTTTTGGTCGGTTAAATCGTTAAGCTGCTGTTCTAGCATTTCTACTTGACGGTTCAATTTTCGTTCTTGTTTCTGACGTTCTTTGGATTGCTGATAGTTTTGCTTGTTTTGACTAACCGGTTTGACAGCAAGGCTCGGATCCTTTTCTTCGGCTTCTGCCCGTTTCTTTTCCGCAACGGCAGCTTGTTCCTGCTTCTTTTCGATGTAGTAATCGTAATCCCCAAGGAAAAGTTCGGAGCCCTTAGCGGACAGCTCAATGACTGAAGTCGCAATTTGATTGATAAAGTAACGGTCATGAGAAACGAAGAGAATCGTGCCATCAAAATCATTCAGGGTATTTTCAAGCACTTGCCGGCTATCAATATCCAAATGGTTAGTTGGTTCATCCAAAATCAGGAAGTTATCGTGTTTAAATGCCAACTTGGTTAACAGCAGCCGGGCTTTTTCACCGCCGCTGAGACTGTGAACCATTTTGTCCACGTCTTCTCCAGTAAACAAGAAACTGCCAAGAATGGTTCGGATATCCTTTTCTGGCGTTGTGGGGTGATCATCCCAGAGCTCAGCTAAAACGGTTTTATTGCTGTGTAATGACTTTTGCTCTTGATCATAGTAACCAGTATCAACGCCAGTGCCATAAGAGACACTGCCAGCGAGTGCGGGAATTTTCCCCAAAATCGTTTTTAAAAGAGTTGATTTGCCAACGCCGTTAGGACCAACAATGGCGATTGCCTGGTGTTTTTTAACGTCAATGTTGATGGGCTGTGCTAACACCTTATCCGGTTCATAGCCCACGGCCAGATCCTTTACTGTTAAAACGATATTACCGCTTTGACGATGGGGTGTGAAGGCAAAATGGGCCACTTTATCATCGGATTCTGGACGCGTCATTCGATCCATTTTTTGAAGCTGTTTGCGTCTGGCCTGCGCCCGTTTGGTCGTCGATGCTCGGACAATGTTACGGTTAACAAAGTCTTCTAGCTGCGAGATTTTATGTTGCTGTTTATCGTATTCTTTCCATTGGCGCTGTAATTGCGCTGCCTTTTGAGTGACGTAAGCAGAATAGTTACCGTGAAAGTGAGTAACGGTTCCCATGGACATTTCGTAAACTTCCGTGACCAGTCGATCGAGGAAGTAGCGGTCATGGGAAACAATCAATAAGGCACCTTTATAGGATTGAATATAACCTTCAAGCCAAGTTAGCGTTTCAACATCCAAGTGGTTAGTAGGTTCATCTAAAACCAGTAAATCGCGTTTTTCAAGCAGCAATTTAGCCAGTGCTAACTGGGTCTTTTGGCCGCCGGATAGTTCGTTAACTGAGCGGTCATAGTCTGCTTCGCCAAATTCAAAGCCGTGAAGAACACCGCGAATCTCAGCCCGGTAGCCATAGCCATTATTATTTTTAAAAGCAGTTTGCCGCTGATCATAGGTTTTTGAAAGTTGTTCAAACTGTTCTTGATCATTGATCACTTCTGGATCACTCATTTGTTCTTCCAAATGATGTAATTCAGTTTCTTGGTCCTGCAGGTCCTGAAAAACACTGGCCATTTCTTCCCAAATTGATTTATTCGAATCAAGACCGGTATCTTGGGCTAAATACCCAATGGTCATCCCTTTTTTATAGATGATTTTACCTTCATCTGGTGCATCAATTCCCGTAATCATGCGAATCAAGGTCGACTTGCCCGCACCATTCCGGCCAACAAGTGCTACCCGTCCATGTTCGGGAACATCCAGACTGACATTGTCAAAAAGAGTATCCGCGCCGAACCGGCGTGTTACTTGCTGAACTTGTAATAACATGTCGTATCAGCTACCTTTCTATGTGCAACTATTTTACCATTAAATAGTAAGAATCTGATAGGGCAGATGAAATGTTCATGATTTTTTATTGAAAATTATTTCACAAAACGAGCCAGTATGCTACAATTAACTAGAATGATGTTTTCACAAGCTTAGTTATTTTTATAAAATCGCGATAATTTTAATGATTAAAAAATACGTTATACCGATTATTTTAATCAAGTAAAGTTCACGGGGAGGAAAGAAAATTGGCAGAAATTAAGATTCCTAAAGCCACTGCAAAACGGTTGCCTATCTATTATCGTTACTTAAATATATTGCATGATGCCGAGAAAAACCGCGTATCATCAACGGAACTTTCTGAGGCTGTTAAGGTTGATTCAGCAACGATACGGCGTGATTTCTCATACTTTGGTGCTCTTGGAAAACGTGGGTACGGGTATGACGTTGATACCCTATTAAAATTCTTCAAAAAGATTTTAAACCAGGATAAGCTGACTAACGTTGCGTTAATTGGTGTTGGTAATTTAGGGAATGCGCTTTTAAACTTTAATTTTCATCAGAACAGTAACGTCCGGATCAGTGCTGCATTTGATATCCGTCCGGACTTGGCTAATACCGTTCAGAGCGGTGTCCCAATTTATCCAATGTCAGAATTAAGAAAGCAGCTGGAAGATCAGCAAATCAAGATTGTCATTTTGACGGTGCCTGAATCCGTTGCCCAAAACGTAACGGATGATGCGGTTGCCGGCGGCGTTGTCGGTATTCTTAACTTTACGCCATTACGGGTGTCGGTACCAACTAACGTTCGGGTTCAAAACGTTGATTTGACGAATGAACTGCAAACCTTGATCTACTTCTTGGATCATTATAATGATAATGAAGAAAACTAGTCGTTCACAAATGATAGCAGGTTGACCATTTAAATGATAACAACTAAATAGGAATGAAAAGAAGCAGTCTTACGATCAGTTAACGAACTGAACGGGAGGTTGCTTTTTGTTTTCCCATAAACTGGCTGACATCTTCACAAAATTTAGTAAATTACCGATTTTTTAGGTAAATGACTTGCATTTGGGTGGGAATAATTTTATAGTATTAACTGTGGTTAGCACTTATGTTAGGTGAGTGCTAATAGTGCTAAAAACTTATATTTATTGGAGGGATTCAAGTGTTAAAACCGTTAGGAGACCGTGTAATTTTACAAGCACAAGAAGAAGAAGAACAAACTGTTGGTGGCATCGTACTAGCAAGCAATGCTCAGGAAAAACCACAAACTGGTAAAGTCATTGCTGTAGGTAGTGGCCGTGTGCTTGACAATGGTGACAAGGTTGCGCCAAGTGTTAAAGAAGGCGACACTGTCTTATTTGATAAATACGCAGGCACTGAAGTTAAGTATAACGGTGACTCTTATCTAGTTGTTCACGAAAAGGATCTTGTCGCAATCGTCGACTAGTTTCGGAATCTAACTAGAACTAAATCTTTAAACTAAATTATTTTATGAGGTGAAGTTAAATTATGGCAAAACAACTTAAGTTTTCAGAAGACGCTCGGGCATCAATGCTTGCCGGTGTCGATAAATTAGCTGATACTGTTAAAACAACCATTGGTCCTAAGGGCCGTAACGTGGTTTTGGAACAATCATACGGCAACCCAACCATCACTAATGACGGTGTGACGATTGCTAAGTCGATTGAATTGTCAGACCACTTTGAAAACCTTGGCGCTAAGTTAGTTGCTGAAGTGGCTTCAAAGACTAATGACATCGCTGGTGATGGGACTACCACTGCTACGGTATTGACTCAAGCCATTGTTAACGAAGGTATGAAAAACGTGACTGCCGGTGCTAACCCAGTTGGTATCCGTCGCGGAATTGAAAAGGCAACAACTGCAGCCGTTAAGGCGCTGCATGATATGAGTCACAAAGTTGCAACTAAGAGCGATATTGCCCAGATTGCTTCCATTTCTTCTGCAGACCAACAAGTCGGTGATTTGATTGCTGATGCTATGGATAAAGTCGGCAACGATGGTGTTATTACCATTGAAGAATCCCGTGGTGTTGATACCAGCATGGACGTTGTTGAAGGCATGCAGTTCGATCGTGGCTATATGTCACAATACATGGTCACTGATAACGACAAGATGGAAGCTAATTTGGACAATCCATACATCTTGATCACTGATAAGAAGATCTCCAACATTCAAGATATCTTACCATTGTTACAATCAGTTGTTGAACAAAGCCGTTCACTCTTAATTATTGCTGACGACATTACCGGTGAAGCATTACCAACGCTTGTTTTGAACAAGATGCGTGGTACCTTTAACGTTGTTGCTGTTAAGGCTCCTGGATTTGGCGACCGTCGTAAGGCACAACTTCAAGATATTGCTATCTTAACCGGTGGTACCGTTATTACCGATGATTTGGGCTTGAACCTGAAGGATGCGACACTTGATCAACTTGGCCAAGCAAACAAGGTTAACGTTACTAAGGACGATACAACCATTGTTGAAGGTGCCGGCGCTAAGGACAAGATTCAGGAACGGGTTTCAGAAATCAAGACTCAAATTGAAGCAACGACTTCTGACTTTGATCGCGACAAGTTAAAGGAACGTTTGGCTAAGTTGGCCGGCGGTGTTGCTGTTATCCGTGTCGGTGCTGCAACTGAAACAGAATTGAAGGAACGCAAGTACCGTATTGAAGATGCTTTGAACGCTACTCGTGCTGCCGTTGAAGAAGGTTTCGTTTCCGGTGGTGGTACTGCATTGATCAACGTTATCCCATCAGTTAAAAAGGTTGAAGAAGAAGCTGAAGGCGATGAAGCAACCGGTGTTGCTATCGTTCGTCGTGCTCTGGAAGAACCCGTTCGTCAAATTGCTGAAAATGCCGGTGTTGAAGGTTCTGTTATCGTTGAACACATGAAGACATTGAAGCCTGGCGAAGGATACAACGCTGCGACTGATAAATACGAAAACATGGTTGACGCTGGTATTGTTGACCCAACTAAGGTTACCCGTTCAGCACTTCAAAACGCTGCTTCAGTTTCTGCATTACTATTGACTACTGAAGCCGTTGTTGCTGACGAACCAAAGAATGATAATGCTGCTCCAGCTGCACCTGCACAACCAGGTATGGGCGGTATGATGTAATATCCCGTTTAAACCGTTATCGTTTAAATGCTAATAAAGCACCTGAAACGACTGGTCGTTTCAGGTGCTTTTTTGTTGGCGTGATGATGAAGATTACGCTTGATTTTAATCAGAATAAATCGTTTATTGGGGTTTATTTATCAAGCTTTGCTGATTGTTTTTTAACAGCTTGCTTTCCCGTGATGGTTTGTTGTACAATACCAATTGATTTTGCATACCCATTTGCGGCATTCACCTATTTTTAGATATAAATTTTCGAAGGGAGCTATCAGCTACTGTGGTCATGTGGTTGATAGCTGTTATTCGTCGATAAAGGAGTAAAAATCATGTGGCGTTATTTGAAACGGTTACTCATTGGTAAGCCGTTGAAGACAACGGACGAGGGCGGACAGGCGTTAACTAAGTTTAAAGCGCTGGCCTTACTCTCTTCTGATGCGTTATCTTCAGTCGCATATGGGACTGAACAAATTACAACAGTTTTAATCACACTCTCAGCAGCAGCGTTGATGTACCAACTTTGGGTTGCTGCTTTAGTTTTGGTTTTACTGTTCGCAATCACGTTGTCATACCAACAAATCATTCACGCCTACCCATCAGGGGGAGGCGCATACGTTGTTGCAACAACCAACTGGGGGCAGCCGGCTGGGTTAGTTGCTGGTGGCTCTCTGCTGGTCGATTATATGCTGACCGTGGCGGTTTCTGTTACTTCTGGTACTGATGCTATTATTTCTGCAATACCCGCCCTTAGTGCTCACCAAGTCGGTATTTCAATCATTTTAGTTTTGATGATTATGGGAATGAACTTGCGAGGGTTGCGAGAGTCAGCCTCGTTGCTGACGTTACCGGTTTACTTCTTTATCCTCATGATCTTTATCATGATTGGCTGGGGAATCTTTGAAATCGTTACCGGGCACGTTGCATACCATGCCTCAGCGGCCGTTGGTGCTCCAGTCCAGGGAATGACCCTGGTACTGTTCCTCCGTGCGTTCTCCAGTGGTTCTTCGTCTCTGACAGGGGTTGAAGCGATTAGTAACGCGGTGCCTAATTTCCGGAAGCCTAAGAGTCATAATGCCAGTGCAACACTTGCCATTATGGCGGCAATTTTGGCGTTCTTCTTCGGTGGTATTACTTTCTTAAGTTACTACCTAGGCATTAAGCCGATGGCTGATAACACCGTTTTGTCACAAATTGGTCAAGCTGTTTTTGGTCATGGTTTGATTTATTATCTGTTGCAATTAGCTACGGCTGCTATTTTGGCAGTTGCCGCTAACACTGGGTTCTCGGCTTTCCCAATTCTGGCTTACAACCTGGCTAAGGATAAGTTCTTGCCACATGCTTATTTAGACCGTGGGGATCGGTTAGGTTACTCAAACGGTATTATTTCACTTGCCATTGGGGCGATTTTCCTGATTGTCATCTTCCATGGGAAAACAAGCCTGTTAATTCCACTTTACGCCGTTGGGGTTTTCGTGCCATTTACGTTATCTCAATCCGGAATGATACGGCACTGGTTTAGAGTTCGTGAGGGTAAATGGCAACTTAAAGCCTGCATTAACTTCCTGGGAGCTTTCATTTCGTTTGCACTGGTTGTTTGTCTCTTCTTCCTGCATTTTCCTAACGTTTGGCCTTATCTGATTGTCATGCCTGCTGTGATCTACATGTTCTACCGAATTCATCGTCACTACATTAACGTTGCGCACCAACTGCGTGTCAGTGAGGATAGTGACGCAGTTAACCACCAGTACGATGGGGCAACCGTCATCGTGTTAGTTAGTGATGTGACCCAAGTAACGGCTCACGCCATTGATTATGCCCGTTCAGTAGGTGACTACGTGATTGCCATGCACGTCTCGTTTGATGAGAATCCGCGTAAGGAACATAAAACGGCGCAGAAGTTTAAAGTCGAATTTCCTGATGTTCGGTTTGTTGATATTCACTCGTCTTACCGGTCGATCATCACGCCAACATTACGGTTCTGCGATGTAATTGCTAAGCGGGCAAATGAACGCAACTTTACGACTACCGTCTTGGTACCGCAATTCGTACCACGTCGGCCGTGGCAAAATGTTTTGCATAACCAAACTGCTCTAAGACTGCGGACCGCACTGAATACACGTCAAAACATTATTGTTTCGACATACAGTTATCACTTAAAGAAGTAATCAACTAAACGATTTAAGGTTCGTTCTGGGATTGATCGATAAAATGCGTTAGATCGCAGAACTTAACCTAATAATGCCTGTTCCGGCGACTTTGTCGGAGCAGGCATTATTAGGTTAGTCGGAATTTGAGCTTTAGTGTGCGAGTAGCTTTATATCAATCCGCCTTCAGTGGAAAAACAGGGTGCTTGAGGGGCTGTGACTTAAGTCTATACTGATAAGGATTCCAGTCGGTTTCTTGACTAAAATACAACGTAAGACGCGCCTTTAATGTAGCCTTAAACCGCTCCATAATTTAGGTTCCGGCCATTCTCCGACCATGCAACAGCAAAAAAACGTCCTCCCGATCAAGACCATCGGGAGGACGTTTTGGGTGTTAAATTCTGGAATCTACCGAATGATGTCACGGTATCTTCGTTTTTTAAAGCTAAATTCGATCTTTAAGCTTATCAAGCATGTCGGCCGTCATCTTATCGAGGTCGTAAGAAGGTGAGAAGCCCCATTCTTCTTTAGCTGCAGTAGCATCAATCGAGTTTGGCCATGAATCAGCAATCTTTTGACGAGCTGGGTCAACGTCGTAATCCATGTCAAAGTCAGGAATAATCTTTTGAATTGATTTCTTGATGTCTTCAGGTTCAAAGGACATTGCCGTAATGTTGAATGAGTTCCGGTGGACCAGCTTATCTGGATCAGCGTTCAAAAGCTTAACAACGGCATCAATAGCATCTGGCATGTACATCATATCCATGTAGCTGCCTTCTTTGATGAAGCTGGTGTAGTGTCTCTTCCTCAAAGCTTCATAGTAAATATCAACAGCGTAGTCAGTAGTACCGCCACCTGGTAAAGTCTTGTAAGAAATTAAACCAGGGAAACGAACACTTCGGGTATCTACACCAAACTTAGTGTAGTAGTAGTCCTCTAATAATTCACCGGCTACTTTAGTTACCCCGTACATGGTAGTAGGGCGCATGATTGTATCCTGAGGGGTGTTGTCCTTAGGCGTATTAGGACCAAAGGCACCGATTGAACTTGGTGCAAAGAATTCAGCATCAACGATACGAGCCGTTTCCAAAGCGTTATATAACCCAGTCATGTTTAAGTTCCAGGCCATTTGCGGTTTTTGTTCAGCAACGGCTGACAGCAGCGCTGCTAAATGAATCACCGTATCAACGTTATTCTTTTTAGCCAGTTCTAACATGGCATCGCCATCGTTAACGTCTAACACTTCAAACGGGCCGCTTTCTACGGTTGGGTTACCTTCAGGTTTCCGAATATCAGTTGCAATGACGTTATCTTCGCCTAAATCTTTCCGTAATCTTTCAACTAATTCTGAACCAATTTGACCTAACGCACCTGTAATTAATACTTTTTTCATTGTGTTCATCTCCCTTTTTATAGATAGTTCAATTCTTTACCGACTTCTGCGTAAATATCGATGGCTTTATCTAACATTTCCTTAGTGTGTGTCCGGATCGGCATGTTACGGATTCGGCCAGTTCCCAGAGGAACAGTTGGATAAACAATTGGTTTAGCATAAACACCTTTTTCAAGCAATAATTGTGAGAATTGCTGGGTCTTGTTTTCGTCCCCAATAATCACGGGGCTGATCGGGGTTTCGGACTTACCGATGTTGAAGCCTAAACCGCTTAATTTCTTCTTGAAGTAAGCCGCGTTGTCCCAGAGTTGTTCAACGTATTCTGGATGGTTCATAATTTCATCCAAAGCTTCAATAACGGCGGCTGCAGATCCTGGTGTTAACGAAGTGGAGAATAGGAATGGGCGGCTACGTGCTTTCAGCCAGTCGATCAATTGCTTTTTACCAGCAACGTAACCACCAACTACACCAACAGCCTTAGAAAGGGTGCCCATTTGGAAGTCAATCTTATCCTGAAGGCCAAATGATTTAACCGTTCCCTTACCTTTGCCCATAACACCGGAGCCGTGAGCGTCATCAATATAGGTAATTAAATCATATTTCTCAGCAATTTTGACTACGGATGGCAGATCTTGAACATCACCGTCCATTGAGAAAACACCGTCTGAGATATACATAATCTTATTGTATAAACCACTAGCAACTGCTTCTGAAGCCTTCTGTTCCAGGTCTGCCATATCGCGGTGCTTAACCCGGATGATTTTAGCACCGGAGAGGCGGCAGCCGTCGATAATCGAAGCATGGTTTAACTCATCTGACAAAATGGCATCGTTCTTATCCATAACAGCTGAAATGGAACCCATGTTAGCATTGAAGCCTGATTGATAGGCTAAAGCATCTTCTGTTCCTTTAAATTCAGCAATCTTTTTTTCGAGCTGATCATGAATACTTAATGTTCCGTTAATCGGACGAACCGCACCTGCACCAACACCCCACTTCTCAGTAGCATCTACGCAAGCTGCAATCAATTCAGCTTTGTCTGCAAACCCAAGGTAGTTATTTGATGCTAAGTTAATCAAATCTTTACCGTTAACTTCAATAATCGGACCATTCGGTTTTTGCAAAGTATCAATAGAGTTTAGTAAACCCTTTGACTTCAAATCTGAGAGACTTGACGATAGAAATTTATCGAGTGAGTTAGCCATTTATTTACCTCCTTAGAACGTAACACTGAAACACAACATCAACTTTTATGGTTGTATCATATCATTGTTACGTAAGCGATTACAATTAATTACGCTTTTTAAATTTAGTGATTCTGCTTAGGCCTTTATAGACGGGGGTTTCTACGCTTTGGCAAGCGCTTTAATATTTCACAAGCAATTAGGTAGACAAGTTAATGAATTTTGCACAATTAATTAATGTTCGGGAATGCGTAAAGCTAATTAAATTATAATTTAACCGAAAAATCCGTATCAAATTTAAACTGTTGTACTACTTATAGCAGCTTGAAAGTTGGTGAATACCTGATCATAGAGGATAATAAGACGGATTTTGATGACCAGTTTATCTAAGAATCAGCGCGCATATAGGACTGTTTTTCAAAAGAAAAGGTAAATTTAGCTTGGCTTCAAAAGATCAAATCACGAACAAAGGAAGTTATTCACAATAAGGAAGAGGTTAGACTTAGTTTTCACCAGCCAGATTAAATTTACAGTATTGCCATGTGGCTTACAGGAATAATGAACGGTATTTCACAACATAATAGTTGGAAATTGAGTCGTGGCCGATCATTTTTGCTGAATTTAAGTTAATGCGGACTAAATATCAGTTAAAAGAGTTGTTATTGAAAATTAAAAAGACCAGTTAAAAAGGGTGATATCGATAAAAAGCGGGTTAAGGCAAGTAAAAAAACATAATGTTTTTAATATGTGAAAATTTGTGATATCTTATGTATTTAAGTCTTAGATGAATAACCGATATTTGGGGTGCCTTTTTATTTAAATATTGCTGAGACCTTGTCGCTCTAAAAGGCTGAGGGACCGCACTATAGCAAAAATATGAGAAAAATTTAATCTAAAATATGATTCATTTATTCACAAATTGATTGACAGAAAACAGGGGAAGCGCTATCATATTGTTGACGTCAAATATAAATCCTAAAGGGAGTGTTGGAATGAAGATTGCAGTTATCAAGGAGCAAAAAGAAGGAGAAGGCCGTGTAGCGGCTACCCCCGAAAATGTTCAGAAAATGGTAGATGCAGGAAACGAAGTCCTCGTTGAAAAAGACGCCGGTGTTGGTGCCGGTTTCTCAAACGAAGAATTCGAGCAAGCTGGTGGAAAGCTAGTTAGCCACGAAGAGGGCTGGCAAGCAGACTTAATCATCAAGGTTAAGGAACCAGATCCAGAAGAGTACAAGTATTTCTCCAAAGGAAAGATTGTTTGGGGCTTTCAACACCTTGCTTCATCAAAACCAACTGTTGAAGCTATGATGAAGGCTGGTACCACTGCTATTGGTGGTGAAACCATTGTTAAAGATGGTAAGCTGGAATTGTTAGCACCTATGAGTGCAATCGCAGGTCGACGTTCTGTGATTATGGGTGCCTACTATTTGGAAGCTCAACATAAAGGTCAAGGTGTCTTACTACCAGGTATTCCTGATGTTGGCATCAAGGCTGGAAACGTTGTTATCTTTGGTGGTGGGAACGCTGCCGTTAATGCCGCACAGATGGCTTTAGGCTTGGGTTGCTCTGTTGTTATCATCGAATTAAAAGATGAACGCATCAAGGAACTCGAAAAGGAATTTGCTGGTCAAAACGTTCGCGTCGTTAAGTCAAACGACGAGAACTTGGCTAAGGAAATTAAAGATGCAGATGTCTTTATTTCAACTATCTTAATTCCAGGAGCTAAGCCACCGAAGTTGGTTAAGGAATCCATGGTTAAGACCATGAAAAAGGGTAGTGTTATTGTTGATGTTGCCATTGACCAAGGTGGTACCGTTGAAACCATTGATCAACCAACAACTATCGATGATCCTGTCTTTGTTAAAGACGGTATCGTTCACTACGCTGTTCCGAACCAACCAGGTGCTGTTCCACGTACTGCCACTATGGCACTTGCAGCAGGTAACTTGAAGTACTTGCTTGAAATTGCTGATAAGGGCATTGACGGTGCAGCTAAGGCTGATCCAGCATTAGCATCAGGCATTAACATTTACAATGGTACGATCGTTAATGAAGGTTTAGGTAAATCATTAGACTTACCATACGAAAAGTTAAGCCTGTAAAGTCCAGTTTAAGCAAATTTTCACAATAGATAAATATGATAGATTTGGAAGTTTTCCGAATCTATTATGTTTTGGGAAAACTTGTGAAAACATATGCATGAGAACTGATTTAATTTAAACTATTACCTTACAAATAAATTTGTAAAAAGGAGTATCACTATTATGGCTACAAATAGTCTTGTTCAAAAAACCGCAGATATTCTAGACATCCAAGATATCGAAGAAGCTCGCGCAATTGTTAGCAAGTATGCTCGTGTCACTCCATTGATCCAATCAATGTTTCTTTCAAGAAACGTTGCACATGGTGACGTTTTCCTGAAGCTTGAAAACATGCAATTAACTGGTTCATTCAAGTTCCGTGGTGCTAACAACAAAATCAACCACTTGAGTGACGAAGAAAAGGCACGTGGTGTTATCGCTGCTTCAGCTGGTAACCATGCCCAAGGTGTTGCTTTAACTTCTAAATTAATGGGTATTAAGTCAACCATCGTTATGCCTGACGAAGCCCCACAAATGAAGCGTGACGCAACCCGTGGTTACGGTGCCGAAGTTGATATTCACGGTGCTACTTTCGATGATGCCCACAAATGGATGTTCGAACGTGCCGAAAAAGAAGGCTTAACGGTTGTTGATCCATTTAACGACAAGTACGTTATGGCCGGCCAAGGTACTATCGGTCTTGAAATTCTTGACAAGATCTGGAACGTCGACACGGTTATTGTTCCTGTTGGTGGTGGTGGCATGATTTCTGGTATTGCTACTGCACTGAAATCATTTAACCCATCAATTCACGTTATCGGTGTTCAATCAGAAAACGTTCATGGTATGAAAGCTTCTGTTGATGCTGGTAAGATCACATTCCACCACGATGACTTTACGTTAGCTGATGGTACTGATGTTTCTACACCAGGTGACAAGACATTCCCTATCGTTCAAAACTTGGTTGATGAAATCATCTTGGTTAACGAAGACGAAATTGCCACTGCTATGAAGGACTTAATGCAACGTACTAAGATCTGTGTTGAAGGTGCTGGTGCATTACCAACTGCAGCTATCGAATCTGGCAAGATCGACAAGAAGTGGCTCGAAAACAAGAAGACTGTTGCCCTTGTATCTGGTGGTAACGTTGACTTGCAAAAGGTTTCATCAATCATTGATCACTTCTTCAGCCCTGTTGATACTAAGGGTGGTATTGGCTAATATTCATTTAGTCTTGACTAGATGCTAGCTATTACCTTTAATGAGATGGCTGATCTTAAAAGATTGACATGATTTAAAAACTTGATAGTTGAGACGTTTGAGCCCCCAAACATGAATTCTTTTATGCGACGGGGCTCTTGTTAAAATTTTTTAGAATTGAGGTAGTTTGCTAATGAAGGATGGTCCCGGGCTCTCTAGAGGTTTAAAGAGCAGACATATTCAAATGATTGCAATTGGCGGTGCGATTGGAACCGGGTTATTTCTCGGCTCTGGCACGGCAATTCATGAATCAGGTCCTTCAATAATATTAGCTTATGCTGTTACTGGAATATTTTGTTACTTTTTAATGCGTGCAATTGGGGATTTGTTGCTTTCAGATATAAAGCTACATTCGTTCATTGATTTCGTTAAAAGATATTTAGGTGATGGATTTGAGTTTGTTACTGGCTGGACCTATTGGTTATGCTGGATAAATATTGCGATGGCTGACTTAACAGCTTCCGGTATTTACGTTAGATTTTGGTTCCCCCATTTTCCGCAGTGGGCGACACCGCTGATTATTATCGTGGTGTTGTTTATTTCAAACATGGCTAGTGTGCAATTATTTGGTGAAATGGAGTCGTGGTTTGCTTTTGTAAAAGTATTTGCAATCATTGCTTTAATTATCATCGGCGGTTACATGATAGCAATTGGCTATCAGACAAACGCGGGCACTGCTAGCTTTGCCAACTTGGTTTCTCACGGGGGCTTTTTCCCAACCGGACTAAAAGGTTTCTTGATTTCATTCCAGATGGTGCTGTTTGCATTTGCTGGTATTGAAATGGTTGGTATCACTGCTGGTGAAGCTGAAGATCCAAAGATTAACTTACCTAAAGCAATTAACTCACTTCCCATTAGAATTGGTTTATTCTACGTGGGGTCAATGATCGTTATTATGAGTATCTATCCTTGGAACTCGCTGTCAGCAACTCAGAGTCCGTTTGTCATGGTCTTCGCTGATGTTGGTGTAAAAGCAGCTGCCGGCATTGTTAACTTCGTGGTTTTAACTGCGGCGATGTCAGCTTGCAACAGTGCTATTTTCAGTACGAGCCGGACTTTGTACGCGCTAGCTAAGGGTGGTAATGCACCTAAGCGGTTTAAGAAGATTGGCAGAAGTTCCGTTCCTAATGCAGCACTTAACTTTTCATCGCTGGTTTTATTATTGGTAGTGGTGTTAAATTATTTAATTCCTAAAAACGTGTTCAAACTTATTTCAGGCATGGCGACGGTCAATTTTATCTTCGTTTGGGTAATGCTGATGGTATGTCATATTGCTTATAGGCGGAAAGTAAAGCAGACTGATGAGTTAATATTTCCAATGCCAGGTTACCCATTTACTGATTTTTTAACAATCGCGTTTTTCCTGTTTGTGCTGGTTATGTTACTGTTTGATTCTAATATGCTAGTATCTATTGTTTTGGCTGTAATATGGTTCGCTTGTTTATTATCGATTTATTTTCTTAGAGTCCGAAGTAAAAAGAGGAGGGCAATGTAATGGAAAATCAAGAAAATGAGTTGAAGAAGTCAATTGGCTTCTTCGCTGGCCTTGCCACCGTTATGGGTACTGTTATTGGTGCCGGGGTGTTCTTTAAAGCTTCCCAAGTGGCACAGGTTACTGGTTCAACCAGTTTAGCAATGACGGCTTGGTTAGTTGGTGGTTTGATTAGTATTTGTGCTGGTTTAACTGGTGCCGAATTGGCTGCCGCTATTCCTGAAACTGGTGGTTTAACCAAGTATATTCAACACACGTATGGCAGTTTTTGGGGCTTCTTAGCTGGATGGGCACAAGCAATTATTTATTTCCCAGCTAATGTTGCTGCTTTAGCCATTATTTTTGGGACCCAGGTTGCTAACTTATTTGGGTTAGGGAACAGCACGATTGTTCCAATAGCGATCGTTTGTGCGATCACGGTTACTCTGATTAACTTTATGGGTGCCAAAGCTGCTGGTATGCTGCAATCAATTACACTGGTTATTAAGTTGATTCCACTTGCTTTGATTGTTGTTGTTGGTTTAATTCACGGTGGTTCTAACGGGGTTGACTTCTCACTGTTCCCTATTCAAGCAGGTCACCACGTTGGTCTTTGGACTGGCTTAGGCCAAGGCCTGTTGGCAACGATGTTTGCTTATGATGGCTGGATCCACGTTGGTAACATTGCCGGTGAAATGAAGAACCCTAGCAAAGACTTACCAAAAGCTATTTCAATTGGTATTGGCTTGATTATGGTTGTTTACTTGATCGTTAACGCTGTGTTCTTGATGCTGTTACCATTAGCTGGTGCACACAACGCTGTTATCGGTAACTTGAACGTTGCTTCCGATGCTTCTAAAGTTCTCTTTGGTGGCTTTGGTGGTAAGATCGTTACGATTGGTATTTTGATTTCTGTTTACGGGACGATCAACGGTTATACTATGACTGGTATGAGAATTCCTTTGGCCATGGCCGAAGAACACAAACTGCCATTTAGCAACTTGTTCGGTGCATTGACTAAGAACACCAAGATTCCATGGTTCAGTGGTATCGTTCAATTGATTATTGCATCAATTATGATGATGACTAACGCTTTTGATGCCATCACTAACATGCTGATTTTCGTTATCTGGTTATTCTACTGCATGGCATTTGCCGCAGTTATGATTTTAAGAAAGAAAGAACCAGAATTGAAACGGCCATACAAGGTACCTGGTTACCCTGTAATTCCAATTATTGCGCTGTTAGGTGGGTTGTTTATCCTGGTTAACACCTTGTTTACTCAATTCACATTAGCCGCAATTGGGATTGTTCTGACTGCTATTGGTATTCCTTTCTACTACTACTTGAAGGGCAAGTATCACTTCGATGCAGAATAGTTCTGCCGTTCGAATTTTCTTGGAAAGTCAGTTTCGGTGCTTGATATTTTAAGTACCTCAGCATTCAAATGCTACAGAAAAGGCTAATTCTTTGATGAATTGGTCTTTTTTTGTTTGTAAATGAATGTCATAGCTTGGATTTAGCTGAGATGGTTTTTAATTTTTAGATGATTTAAATAGATCCATATGTTTTTTTTAATACTAAGAAAATTCGCAGAGGGTTTAAAAAATCATTCATCTCGGGTTTTCTCAAGCATATTTCGATTTTTTACGGCCGATGTTTAAAGGTGTTTAAGGTTGCCTTTTTGAGTTAAGATTACTATACTTACTTAAAGGTTATAGTGTTAGAGGTATTAAAAGATGGTTGTGTTGATCTACTTAACGTAGTGAAAGGAGTTTTCATTATGTCAGATAAGCAGCAGAATTCTGAAAGCACGGAGAACACACATGAGCCTGCGCCAATTTTGTACCAAATTGCAATTTTTACCGGCGTACTCTTTGTCTCTTCGTTGATTTCACCGTTATTTCCTAAATCTTTTCCAGTTCCAACACCCGTGATCGGCTTAGTTCTAATGTATGTCTTATTGGCCACACACATCATTAAACTTTATCAGGTTGAGAAACTGGCTGATTTTTTGATTGGTATCATTGCCTTTTTGTTTGTACCATCAGGAATTCAGATGGCAAATTCACTGAGCGTTTTCACAAATGATGGTGCTTGGAATGGTGTGATGCTAATTATCACCATTATCTTAGCAACGATTATTATGCTCATTGTGACTGCCTACTCGACCGCTGTGCTAATGGCTATTAGTCGAAAAGTGTTCCATAAGAGTACAGAAGTGCATTAAAACCAGTTTTCTTGCTCAGTTTTGAAAGGGGTTTCATACTATGAATTGGATTGACTTTTTTGGGAATGGACTAGATCCCAAAGCTGATCACATTGCCTTTTTCGGCATTTTCTTATCAATCGCTGTCTTTTTAATTGGTCAATACCTATTTAAAATTTCAGGTGGCTTTTTCCTGTTTCAGCCATTATTTTTCGGAATGGTTTTGGGCATTCTTATTCTTTGGTTGATGGCCAAATGGTTCGGCGTCTCGCTGCCCCATTTTTATCAGTCGGCGTATAAACCCGGTGGCGATATTATTTTTTGGTTTTTAAATCCGGCGACCATTGCTTTTGCAATCCCACTTTACCGGAGGAATGACGTTGTTAAAAAATTCTGGTTGGAAATTTTGTTATCATTAATTATTGGTATGATTATTTCGTTAATCCTGATCTATTCCTTATCAAAAGCACTTGGATTGCATAATTCAATGATTGCGTCACTGCTGCCAACTGCGGCGACGACCGCGATTGCAATGCCGATTTCAGGCTCGATTGGCGGTGTACCAGCCGTTACAGCAATGGCATGCATTTTAAACGCAGTCCTCGTTTATGCGGTTGCTGATATGCTGATTAAATTATTCCGACTGGACAGTGATCCGGTGGGGGTTGGCTTAGGTTTAGGAACTGCTGGCCATACGCTTGGGTCGGCAAAGGCTGTGACACTTGGTTCAATTCAGGGGTCAATGGCTTCAATTGCGGTGGTCATCATTTCAATTGTGGTCGACCTCGTGGTACCCGTCTTTGCGTCGATGGTTCATCTGCATTGATTATTTAAGTGCAAATCCGAGTTATTATTTAGACGTTAATTAAATCGAACAGCACGGTAATTTCCATTCTTGATTTGGAAGTTATTGCGCTGTTTTTTAAATGCTTCTTTTTTCGGAGGGCCTTTGGTTAGAGGTTCAGTTTAAGGTAATCATTTATTGAGCCACGCAAATTTTTTCAAATCGATTGTAGTCAAAGGACATCGGTGTTCTTGTATTGAGTTGTTCTCGAAATGAGATTGTGTTTACTTAAAACCATTTGTATAATAGAACCATGTGTCATGAAGAGAGGAAACTACTATGAAGTTTGAAATCATTGTTAGTTTGGTTGCAACCATGATTTTATCCGCTATCCTGACACCGTTCGTCCGAAAGTTGGCGTTCCGGGTAGGCGCAATTGATAAACCAAACGCAAGGAGAGTGAACAAGGTGCCAATGCCGACGATGGGCGGTTTGGCCATTTTCCTTTCCTATACTTTCGCAACGGTTTTCCTATTAAGGTTCCAAATTCCTACCCGTCAGCTATGGGGAGTGCTTGCGGGGGAATGCGTCATCATTGCAACTGGTGTCATTGATGATATTTTTGAATTAAAGCCTCGACAGAAAGTTTTAGGCATTTCAATTGCTGCGTTGGTCGTTTACTTTGCGGCAGGTGTCAAGATGAGCCACATTACGATTCCCTTTGTGGGATTGGTTTCACTGGGGTGGCTAAGTTTGCCGATTACTTGGATCTGGATCCTTGCAATTACCAATGCGGTGAATTTAATCGACGGTCTGGATGGTTTGGCAACCGGTGTTGGGATTATTGCTTTGTCCACAATGGGGATCACTGGCTTGTTCTTCTTGAACGTTGCCAACACCTTTGTCGGGATTAGTATCTTTGCCTTAGTGGCCGCAATGGTTGGCTTTTTGCCATACAATTTTTTCCCCGCGCGTATCTATCTTGGCGATACTGGTTCCCTGTTCATCGGTTTTATGATGTCGGTGTTTTCACTGTATGGTTTAAAAAACGTGACGTTTATTTCCGTCATTATTCCCGTGGTTATTATGGGTGTCCCTATTACGGATACGGTTTATGCAATTCTACGGCGAATGCTGAATCGACAACCGATTTCACATGCTGATAAACACCATTTGCATCACCGGCTAATGCAAATCGGGCTAACACACCGTCAGACGGTTTTAGTGATTTACGGTATTGCGTTGATTTTCGCATTTATCTCACTGATGTATCCGATTTCACCAACCTGGGGTACCATCTGCTTAACCATTGCTAGTTTAGTTGGCTTGGAGCTGTTCGTGGAAGCCATTGGCTTAGTGGGGGTCAACCGTCAGCCGCTGTTAAATTGGATCAAACGAATCGTAAAGGAAACAACGTCGAAGAACTCACACTAATTTTGGATAGCATTAAAAATAAAAAGAGTGTGCCACAATGACGTGTACCCCCAAAGTTGGAAACAACTTTGGGGGTATTTCTATGACTAAAATTTCCTGGGATACTAAAATTATAGCTATTAAAGCATATTTAACAGGG
>NZ_BCMI01000017.1 GCF_002217985.1 Secundilactobacillus pentosiphilus | reverse complement strand
TACACAAAACTTTATATTATTTCATTTGTCAACTTGACAGGGCCAAGTGCATCCAAAGCCTCTTTTCAGTGTGTTAAATATAGCGAACCAACAACCGCTATTCAGTTCTGGTCCAATCTTGCTTCAAGCCTTTCCCACCGGCCTCAAATGCACTGACAATGCAGTCTCTGAGTAGCAGCATTTCATCGTGATCTAAGTCCTGAGTAACTTTGCCGAGGAATCGGTCAACGTATGCCTGCAGTTTCGGGTCCGCCTGACCATCTTGGGTTTGCGTTCTGGCGTATAGATCAACGTGGCAGGCTTTCAGGTCGCGGTTGAATGCTTCTGCCTTGGTATAGGCTAACTCTGAGCGGACCTTTTCCAGTTCCTGAGTTAACGCCTTTTCACGTTCAGCATTCATCACCTGATTTTTTTCAGCTTCTTTTTCTAAAATGGGGTTACCTTTGATTTGAGTCATCTTTGACATCATTCCTTTGTATTAAAAATTCATTCATATTAAATGTATCAATTTTCCGGAGGCGAATGCAACCACATTTCCAAAATAATTAACCATTCGAAAACGTTGATATACCATAGATTTTATGCCATGATGACGATGTAAATTTTAGAATGAAATGAAGTGAAATTATGAAAGCTCTATCCCTGAGAGCCGACTACGCCTGGGACGTGCTTGCCGGTGACAAAACCGTCGAGTATCGCAGTTGGCCGACGAAGTACCTTGGTGACCTGCTGATCTGTGCCACCGCGCAGAAGATACCGGAAACCATCCCCGGTCATGCTATTGTGGTGGTACGGGTCAAAGACGTTAAAAAGCTGGGTGATCGTCAATACGCTTGGCAGCTTGATAACGTGCGGGTCATTGAGCCATTTCCGGTGAAAGGCCGGCAGCGACTGTTTAATGTTGACGATAGCCTGATCAAGTATCATCCTGAAATTGACGATGAGAATCATCCCAGTGACGCTGCTGTGGAGGCCTTCGCTAATAAATATCTAGTGCCACTAATGTATTAGAAGAAACCAGTTACTAAGATACTCCATAAAAAACGCCTATCCATTGCGGATAGGCGTTTTTGACTACGTACTTTCCCTCACCAGCAACGAGGCCTTTAAAACTTCATGGCGTTCTGGTGCATTTTTACGGGCAATTTTTTCCTGCAGGATCTCACACGCTTCGTGACCAATTTCATAGGCGGGTTGCTTAATGGTGGTGAGTTTAGGGGAGACGACCGTGGCTAAGAAGGTATTATCGAACCCCACCACTGAAAGTTCATCGGGGACCTGACGACCTAAATGGCGGGCGGCTTCCAACGCTGCTATCGCGAAAATATCGGAAGCTGCGAAGATGGCGTCAATTTCGCTTCGGGAGCGGAGCAAGTCCGTGACCTTGGAGAGCGCTAGGTTGTAGCGGATGCTGTTGATGTGCAGGATCAAGTCGGCGTCAAGGGACAAAAGGGCTCGTTGCAGCGCCTGTTTATAGCCGGTTTCTCGTTCGCGGGCGTACTTGTGATTGGTAGTGGCGTTGATCAGTGCAATGTGACGGCGCCCGATTTTTGTCAGGTAGTCGGTGGCCTTTTGCGCGGCGACATTATCATCGATGCCAACGTAGGACATGTCGGTATCTTCCAAGTATTCCGAACACATCACCACTGGAATCTCGTGGTTGAGCTGGTAGGCAGTTTGGTTATCCGGGAGAGCACCTAAGGCGATGACACCGCAGTAGTTGGCGTCCTTCAACATATTCAGGTAGTAGTCAATATCAGTATCAGTTTCCTTGACCATCAGCAGGGCAACGTTGAGGCCGTGAGTGGTGGCGGCGTTTTGAATGCCCTCTAACACTGACGAGTTGAATGGGTTAGATAAATTGGGAATTAAAACGGCGATGGTTGTGCTCTTGGCTGGCTGAGGCGTATTAGTCGTGTGATAGTCCAGCTCTGCCACCAGCGCATCGATCGTTCGCTGCGCCAAAGCACTCACGCTGCCGTGATGGTTGATTGCACGTGAGACCGTCGCAATTGAATAACCGGATGCTGCGGCGATGTCTGATAGTGAGGCTGGTTTTCGTTTACGAGTCATCAAGGCCACCTACTTTCTAATTTGTCACTTATTATAGCATGGATTTTCTTAAAATTGCGTTATATATCACGTCATAATGTAAATATTACACTATATTTTGCAAAAATTGCGTTGACTATCACTTACAATAATCGTATTCTTTGTTCGTAAGCGATTACATTGTTTTGGAAGGAGGCACTGTCATGGATGTTGCGGTCATTGGGACTGGCTTCATTGGTAAGCAGCACATCGAGGCGATCCGACGGGTTCCGGGGGCGCGCCTAGTCGCGGTGTGTGAGCCTAATGAAGCGGTTGCCAAGCAACTCAGTCAAGCATTGGAGATTCCCCGGTACTACACCGCAGTTGAGGACCTGCTGGCACAGGAGCCGAACTTACAAGTCGTTCACAACTGCACACCTAGCAGTTTCCACTTTGCAATCAATCAACAGCTGCTATCGGCGGGGGTGAACGTGTACTGCGAAAAGCCGTTTACCAGTAACGCGGAGCAGTCAGCCGTCCTAGTGCGGCAGCTGGCAAAAACCGGTCTTAAAGGGGGCGTGAACTTCAATTACCGCCACAATCTGATGGTGGAAGAAATGCGCGAACGGGTCGCCAGCGGGTCAATCGGCCAGCCCTGGTTCGTCAACGCCGAGTACCTGCAGGACTGGTTATTGAAACAAAGCGACTATGACTGGCGGGTGGACGCTGAGATTGGCGGCCCAACGCGAGCAATCGCCGACATTGGCTCTCACTGTTTCGACACGCTGCAGTACATCTTCAACCAGCACATCGTCAGCGTGGAAGTTAAACGCTTAAAAGAATACGCAACCCGGTTCCGGGACGGGCAGGAAGTGCCGGTTGAAAATGAAGACGCCGCCATTATCTTTGTGACCTTTGAAGACGGGCTGTCCGGGCTGATCCGGGTGTCTCAGGTAACCGCCGGCAAGAAAAATGACCTCCACGTTTTAGTTGAAGGTCAAAAACAGGCGCTGGAATGGTATCAGGAACGGCCCGACCGGTTATGGGTCGGTCACCGGGATCAGGGCAACGAAGAGCTATACGCTGCCAGTCAGTATTTACACGGCCAAGCCGCGGCTGACGCGGAGCTGCCAAACGGCCACGCGGTGGGGTGGAAGGACGCCTTTACCGCAGGCATTCAAGCCTTTTACGATGACGTGAACGGCCAGCCCAGTGCCGGCTACGTGGATTTCTCAGAAGCAGATTACTTAATGCGGCTCATTGACGCTTGTGTCGTGAGCGATGCGCAGCAGCAACCAATTCAACTTTAGGAGTGAACGGATATGAAAAAAGGATTACTAGTTAAATTACTTGGCGTTACCGCACTTGCAGCTTTGACACTTGGTCTGGCTGGCTGCAGCAGTTCGTCATCGAATAAAAAGTCCAGTGATTCATCAACGACCAGCAGCAAGACCCTCGCCGTGGTTATTCCGAGTTCCGACCACGGTTGGGAAGCCGGCGTGAACTACTACGCGCAACAGCAAGTTAAGAAATTAGGACTGAAAAAGTATAAAATCGTCACTTCGTCTTCCGTCAACGAGCAGGCGTCTCAAATCGACGATATGATCTCGCAAAAAGTTGGAGCCATCGTCCTTCAACCGCAGACTGACGAAGTGTCCACTGCCGCGAAGAAGATCGTTAAAGCTAAGATTCCGCTGGTGGTCTTTGACCGGAAAGTGGATGCTAAGTACACCGGCTACGTTGCGGGATCTAACCCTCAAATTGGCCAATTATCAGCTAAAAAGATCGGTGACACGTTGAAGGGCAAGGGGACCGTTGCCGTTTTGAACGTCCCAAGTTCTGGTTCGGTGAGTGCTGAACGGACGGCCGGTTTTAAGAAAGTCATGAAGAAGAGCTACCCAGACATTAAGTTAGTCAACATGACGGCGGATGACTTCACGCAGGAAAAGGGTCTGAAGGCGGCCACCGATATGCTGCAATCCAACAAGAAAGTTGACGGCATCTTCTCGATCGATGATGAATCGTCAATCGGCATCTTACAAGCGGTGAAAGACGCCAAGCGGACTGACATTAAGATCATCTCTGGTGCCGGTGGCGACCAAGCCTACTTTAAACAAATCAAAGCGGGCGGCGATATTACCAAGTTTACGGCAACGTACTCACCAGCTATGATCGGCGATGCCATCAAGCTGGCAAACCAGAAGATGAACGGTAAGGACATCAAGAAAGACACTATCATTGCTCCAACTATCGTTACGAAGAGCAACGTTTCTAAATTCTTGGATGCGAAATCGCCATACTAAAGGTCGGTGACACGGATGACTGATGTCGTTAAGATGCGTCAAATTGAAAAAGCCTTCGGGGCCAATGCCGTGCTGAAACGGGTCGATTTTACCCTGGAAGCGGGGTCGATCCACGCGCTGTTAGGTGAAAACGGGACGGGTAAAACGACCCTGATGAACATTCTAACCGGCGTGTATACCAAGGATCAGGGGGACATTGAGATCGATGGCGCACCCGCGACGCCGGCCAGCCAGCAGCAAATTGCCTTTATCCACCAGGAACTCTCGTTGGTTAATGATTTGGCCGTCTACGAGAACCTGTATTTAGGCCACGAACTCAAGCACTATGGGGGATTACGCCGACGGGAAATGATTGCGACGGCGCAGGCGTTTGTGGATCGGATTGGCATCGAACTCGACGTGACCGCCATGGTGCGCGACTTGAATGCATCGTATAAGCAGATCACTGAAATCGTGCGGGCGCTGATGCGTGACGCCAAAGTGATCATTATGGATGAACCCACGACCTCGCTAACGGACGTGGAAATTAATGATGTGTTTAAAATGATGCGGTCGTTGCGCGATCAGGGGGTCAGCCTGATCTTTATCTCGCATAAACTTAATGAAGTCCTGGAAATCTGTGACACTTATACGATCATGCGGGATGGCGTGGTCGTGAGTTCGGGGCAGGTAACCCCGGAACTGACAGAAGTTCAGCTAAGTAATCAAATGGTGGGTAAGGAGCTGGCCTATAGTGAGATCTATCAGCCACGGCCACTGGGAAAACCGGTTTTGACGTTAAAAGGACTGACGAAAGCACGCGAATTTCAAAACGTTGATCTCGTTGTGCATCGCGGTGAAATTATCGGCGTGACTGGTTTACTGGGTGACGGGCGAAGCGAACTTTTCAGTGCCGTGGTCGGGGCCACCGCTTTCGACGCGGGTCAGGTGCTGGTCAATGAACGGCCGGTCCGCATCAAAACGACCGCGGATATCAAGCGGTACGGCATCGCGTATTTACCGAAGAACCGTAAGGAAAATGGTATCGTGCCGGATTTAAATATTGAAGAAAACCTGGCGTTGCCGATACTTGGGCGGCTGTCTCGTGGCGGCTTGATCAATCGCGGTCAGCTCACAGCCACCGTGCAACGGTACGTTAAGCAGATCAACATTAAAGTGGCGGACGTTAAGGACGTCATCGGTTCGTTATCTGGCGGCAATCAGCAAAAGGTCCTGTTAGCCAAGGCGCTCTGTACTGACCCCAGCGTGGTGATTTTGGATAATCCCACTCAGGGGGTTGACGTGGGGGCGAAGGCCGAGATTTACCATCAAATTATGGACCTGGCTAAAACGGGAATCAGTTTTGTGATCCTCACCAGTGAGATTGCCGAGCTCCAACAGCTCTGCGACCGGGTCTACGTCATGACCCACGGCGAGGTTCGTGCGGAACTGCCACACGGTGACATTAACGAGCGCGACATCATGCTGGTGGCAACGGGCGGACAATTAGATTAGGAAGGTGAACTTATGACAGACATGCAGACTTCAGCACAGCACAAGCAACGCAGCCTGAAAGGACTGATTGCAGACTATAGCGCCATTTTCGCCTTCCTGATCCTGTTCATCGTGGCCGTGATCCTGAAAGGATCGACCTTTATCAGCGTCAGCAACATCATGAACATCTTAATGAACAACTCGATCATCGGCATCATTTCACTAGGGATGACGCTGGTGATCATCACGGCAGGGATTGACCTGGCCGTCGGTTCCCAGATGGCCGCGACGGGTCTGATCGCGATGACCATTTTAAACGCTACGCAGAATATCTTTTTGGCCATTGTTGCTGCGGTATTCGCGGGACTGGTATTCGGCGCGATTACTGGAGGCTTGATTTCCAAGTTTGGGGTGCCGGCCTTCATCGTGACGCTAGGGACCATGCAGATCTACCGCTCAGTTTCCGAATACTGTTTTGACGGTGGCGGTGTCTTGGCAACCGGCCGCTCAGCCAGTGCTTTTACCGCGATCGCCAACACCAAGTTATTCGGCGTCATTCCCATGCCGATGATTTACTGGCTGGCGCTTTGCCTGCTCATCAGCGTGATCGCGCGACGGACGGCGTTTGGCCGATACGTGTACGCCATCGGCAGTAATAAACGCGCCAGTTTCTTGTCCACGATCAACGTGAACCGGGTCTTGTTACTGGTGTACGCGTTATCGGGTGTGCTGGTAGCCTTGGCGTCGATCATTGAAGCCTCACGGTTGGGTAGCATGAACTCAGCGTCTTCAGGGAGCGGCTACGAAATGGATGCCATTGCTGCCGTTGTGATCGGCGGCACGTCGATGGCTGGCGGCCGCGGAACGATTTTGGGGACGGTGTTTGGCACCCTGACCTTGGGGATCATTAATAATTTGATGAACTTACTGGGTGTCCCGTCGTTTCTGGTGGGCGCCATCAAAGGGGTCATCATCATTGGCGCGTTGCTGATCCAGCGGTCCGTATCTAAGGAAGAAAGTTAGGTGGTCATGATGAAGTTAGGCTTGTTAAGTGCGATTTTGGCAGATATGTCATATGAAGAAGTGATCGACTACGCGGCTGCCCGCGGGTTAGGCTGTGTTGAATTAGCAGCTTGGCCCAAGGGCGACGGTGCCCGCCGGTACGCGGGAGTGGCTCACGTTGACGCGGAACGGTTAACACCGACGCGGGCGGAAGCAATGCGGACGTACGCGGCTGAACGTCAGGTGGAAATTTCAGCGTTGGGTTATTACCCGAACCCGCTGTCGGCAAATACTGAAGTGGCTGACAGGGCGATTGCCCACCTTTACCGGGTGATCGACGCCGCTCAATTGATGAACGTGCCGCTGGTCACCACTTTTCTGGGGCGTGACCAGTACCGGACCGTGGCAGAGAATCTCAAATCAGTGGCCGAAGTTTGGCCGCCGATCATCGAGTACGCTAGAGATCGCGGTATTCGAATCGGCATCGAAAACTGTCCGATGCTGTTTACCGATGATGAGTGGCCGGGCGGTCAAAACATCATGACTTCGCCGGCAGTTTGGCGGCAGGTGTTTGACATCCTAGACTACGATAATTTTGGCCTGAATTATGACCCGTCGCACTTCGTCTGGCAGATGCTGGACTATCTGAAACCCATTTACGAGTTTCAAGATAAGTTATTCCTAGTGCACTTTAAGGATATTAAATTATTACCTGAACGCTTAGCTGATGTTGGCACGATGGCGACACCGCTGTCGTACATGGTCCCCAAGCTGCCCGGTTACGGCGATATTGACTGGGGCCGGTTTGTGTCAGCCCTGAGCGATGTTGGCTACGCGGGCAACACGAGCATTGAAATCGAAGACAAGGCCTTTGAGGCAGATGACACGCAGGTGGATGCAGCAATTCGGCATTCGGTAAGGTATATGCGCAACTTTGTGTAATGGTGATAATCTTTGTTGTCGCGGGTATATTAACTTTGAATAGACTGTAGATTAAAAAGGCGTTGCATGACGGAAATGTCATGCAACGCCTTTTATTTAAGAATGGAACTAATACGGATAATTAATGATAGTAAACAGTTTTAGCAGGGATGATTACTTTATCGAAGCCATTTTTTTGTCCTTGTAATAGTACGACTTCAACCCTAAACTTTTTGTTTTTATAATAATTCATGTCAGCCTTAAAACTATAAGTACTGTGTTTTGCGTGAAATTCAGCACTTTGATAGTCATATTTATTAAAGTAAATATTTATGGCATTAGCTTTTTTATATAATTTCATTTTGCCAGTTACTCTTACATTGTTTTTGGAGGTTCTCTTAGCTTTCAACCAAACAAAATGGCTTTTCTTAACTACCTTTTTCTTATGGCTCGTCTTTTTCTTATTAGTCTTTTTATGGCTGGTTTTCTTGTGACTCGTTTTCTTCTTATTGCTCTTTTTGTGACTGGTCTTTTTCTTAGTCACTTTCTTAGTTGTTTTTGACGACTTTGAATTCGAGTTAGCACCATTTGCGGGCACAACTGGAATGGTAGTCCCTGACTTCTTTGGCGAAGTCGTAGAACTGGTAACTTTCGTCAAGGTATTACCATAATTTGCAATTGCATCTGACAAATCATCAGAAAAATCTTCTGCTGCATTAGCTTTGTCAAACACGTTTTTAGTTGTATAACTTGAACTATTGAGCTTACTAATATCATTTGATAATGTCGCACGATCTGAACTTGAAAAACGACCACTAAAGTCATTATAGATACTCATTAAAACACTAACGTTCTCTTTGGTGTTTGCAAGAGCAGCATTGCGATTATCACTGAATTCCACTGGATTAGTATAGTTTAATACCGAACCAATATCATTAACAATTCCGGGAAATCCATCTTCATGACTACTATAAGCATCTAATGGATCAGCTTTACAATTTTGAATTTGATCTGAACCAAAATTATCAGCAACAAATCCGCCAACCGTATTACTAGCTTGAATCATCACATCCAAGTCATGGTTGAACGTGTCTTTAGAGACGGTTGCCGCCTGAGCAACCGTTGAAGGTGTTGCCGTTTGGGTGATGACAAATCCGGTTGAACCGGCTAAACATACCGATAACACTGATTTTAAAATCGTTTTGGTTATTTTTCGCATGAGATCCTCCCTAATGAGTAAAAAATAGATGGTGGTTATCAGTCACCGCGAACTACTTAATTGACACCTGTTTTGCGATGTTGTACTTATTTCAAGCAGTTGAATTAAATTCATACATACCCCAAATCCCCCTTCGTGTGTACCAAACTACTGAATTAAGTTTCCTAAACCTAAATCTAAAGGTATTATAACATCTAATGTATAAGAGGGGAATGACCTGTTAAAGTTAAGATGCGCTGCAAAATGCGACGGTATTCATGAATGGAAAAACATTGATGAATTTCGTTTGGAAGTAAAATGAGCTATAATTTCACTAATTTAAGGAAGGATGAAGGTTATGAACGAGATTCAAACAATGCAAGCCGCCTATTTTACAAATACAGGTGGTGCTGATCAAATTCAAGTGGGACAGCTGCACGTGCCGTCAATCGAACCGACTGACGTTCTAGTAAAAATCCGGGAAGCAGCGGTGGACCGCGTAGACGCTTATGTCCGCTCCGGTGCGTTTCAGACACCAATCAACCCGCAGCAAATTATTGGGCGGGACGCTTGGGGCACCGTTGTGAAAGTGGGTGCCGCAGTTCACGGCTTTCACGTGGGTGACCGCGTGTGGACCAACAGTATGGGTTACGATGGCCGGCAAGGGATTACGGCTCAGTTTGCAGCCATTCCCGAAGCGCGGCTATTTTCAATGCCAGCAGGCGACCCAAGCGGCTGGCTGGCACTGGTTCATCCTGGTGCGACCGCGGCCATCATCGTGACGCAACTTTTGAAACTGAAAGCTGATCAGACACTTCTGGTCGAAGGCGGTGCAGGCCACGTTGGCCGCTTGCTGATTCAGTGTGCAAAAATTGCTGGGCTCCACGTAATTACAACGGCTAACCCGCGTGATTTTTCAGCTTTGTCTGCTTTAGGTGCCGAAGTGATCGATTACGCTGAAGGCTGGGAGCAGCAGCTGTCCCAACCGGTTGATGCCATCATCGATACCTCAGGACGAGTGCCGCTTCAACTAAACCTTGACCAGCTGGCAGTGGGCGGTCGCACGATCCTAATTGCAGCCTCAAAAAATTTTGAAGCTACGTTTAATTTGCCCAAATTTTACATGAATGAACAGCAGCTTCGCGGCTTTGTCATCAGTCATGCGAGTTTAGAGAGCTTAACGCAGGCTGACGAATGGTTGCTGACCCACGCGGATGTCCTGCAGGCGCCGGCATTTGAACGTCTGCCTTTAGAGAAAGCAGCATCTGCTCACGAAATGGTGATGGATTCACGGGTGAAGAAGCGTTTGCTGATGTCTTTGCCATGAAAATGTCGCTGTGATAGCCGATTACCAATTGGAAGTTCCTAACCAGGAATTTGTTAAACGAAAAAAAGCCGATGGTCTGCCTTCCTAACAAGGAGGGATATACCTTCGGCTTACAAGAGTATCTCATTATTAAAATTATAACCATTATCCAACTGGTAAATTACGCTTGGTATCGGTCGCAAATTGCAGAAAGTGATTAAAACAGTCGTCCAAAAATGTTGCTGTCTGAGTGTCAATGAGGTTGTTTTGGTCATCAAACTTCTGCTGAGCGTTGTTTAATAAGAACTCACAACCGGGTAGTACAAATGCATTGACTCCAGGTGAATTTAGAATTTGATGTAAATTATCCTGGGCCCTGGCAGTTCCTTGAACACCTAGACTGGCGCCAACAATCATGACCGGCTTTTCATTAAACGGATGAGTAGCACTAGACAACCATTCAATGGCACTTTTTAAAACGGCTGGAATCGCATGATCATATTCCGGAGTTGCGATGATGACGCCATCAGATTGTTGAATTGCAGTAGTGAGATCTGTGACACATTGAGGCGCCGGTCCTCCAAGCAAATTTTCGCTAAAAAGGGGGAAGGCAGCTATTTCCTCAAGTTGGATGTTAACTTTATTTTTGTAGTGAACGGCCATATATTGTAACAGTTGTCGATTATATGAATGTTGAGCGTTATTACCAACAATACCGATAAAAGTTTGTCCCATGTAAAATCCTCCTATCACCTTAAGTCAAAAAATACGGAAACTTAGAGTGTACTTACTGATGTTAGAGTGTCCTTACTGATGATGGTTAAGCCTTTTTTGAGTGAGTGACCAAGTTTTTTTGGAACCGAGTAACTAAGGCCAATAGCCCTAAAATTAAGGCAAAAACACCGCTTACTGAAAAAACGTTCAGCCCCATGCCTTTAAGAACACTGGTTAGTGGATTGACAATGAATGGGCTAACAACACCGCCGATGGAATAGATGGCAACATAGATACCTAAAGCCATGGAGACGCTGCTTTTACCTACCGCGATGGAAATCAAGTATGGAAATTGGCCCATGGCAATACTCATGGCGGCACCCACGAAGAAGCTGCCTAGAAATGCAAGGATCAAGGAATGCCCGAAACCTACAATCAAGTAGGAAACACCATATAGAATAAAAGCTAAGGCGATAGTAGAAAACTTTAATCGTTTGCCGATGATGCCAACGACTAAGCCACAAAGCATACCACCAATCAAGGAAACGGTTGATGTCAAAGCTGCCTGAGAAGTTGCACCAAGTTTTTGTTCAGTGATAAAAATTGAAATATTGTTATTCAAGACGTTGTTTAACATCATAATGAAGAAAGCCCAAAAAGCACAATAGAAAACGTATTTATTGAGGTGAATTTTTCTCTTGTCGGCAGATTCTGAAGTTTCACCTAAATCTAATGGCCGCATGGGGACTAAGAGTAAGACGACAATGAGTGCCAAGACTGCGAAGATGTAGATCCAGTAGTTGTTTACCCAAGTGCTAGTAGCCGCTAACTGACCACCACCCATAATAAAGATGATCCCGCCAATATTGGTGAAAGTCGTGGTCAAACCCATGGTACCTTGGCGTTCTTTTTCGGGTAAAATGGTGGAGATCAGCACCTGCGCTAAGTTGGTGCAGGCCCCCTGACCCAGCCCGACCACGCAGGAACAAAGCAGCAAGAAAGCAAAACTCGTGTGTAGAACTAATGGTGCAAAACCACCGATGACAATCAGTACGATTGATCCAATGGTCAATGTTTTAAGTTTGATTTTGGTGGTAGTCAAGCGACCAATAATGAGACCAGCTAACATCATAAATAGATTGGGCAAAGACGTTAACATTTGAACACTAGTATTGCTTAACGAAAAGTTCTGCGCAATGGCTGCATAGGATGGGGTGATGGCTAATGCGGCCATTCCCATGCTGCTAACAAATAAGATGCCTAGTCGCGTTTTAGAAATATATGATTTGTTGGGTTTACTAAGTGGTGTATCCATAAAAAGTTCCCCCTTTAAAATGATTTTGACAGTGAGGCTGAAAATCAGTTGTTTGAATTGCCAGTAAGTTTTCGGTTAGGTCGCGTTTCTCTAAACAGCCAATTGGTTACGCTTACACAAAACTGCAAGCTTTAGTATTCCAGCAGTTTCATTAATCATTATTTTTCTTAACGTATTCAGCCGCAGACGTTCCAGCAATTCTGCCAGAGGTCCATGAAAAACCAGAAGCTAAGCCTTCGTAAGCGGGATAACTATGGCCCTCATAATAGCCGCCAGCATTTGCGCCGCCTGTATATAAACCTGGGATTGGCTTCATGTGACCATCTAAGACCTGCAAATGATCGTTTACCCGAACGCCACCAATGGTTCCCAGATAGTTAATTTGAGTTGTAAAGGCGTAATAAGGACCTTGTTTAACCGGATAAATTAATGACTTAGCGGATTTGCCAAATTCAGGGTCATTTTTGGCTTCAATAATTTGATTATATTGACTAATGGTTTGTTTGAAATCATTGGTATCGAAGTTGGTATTTTGAGCTAATTCAGCTAGCGTATTTCCCTTAAAGGCGCGGCCTTCTTGAACGGCTTTGTTTGCTAAATCAACAAAGTCAGCGGAGACATTGTCCGCACCCGGACCGGCTTTGGATACCTCAACGTGGCCACCGTTTGTACTGTAATCCTCCAGTGTAGCGGTATCGACAATGAAGTAATATTTGGCACCAACTGACCAGCCGGAATTTGCCCATTCAACGGTGTCATACACAACGTCTTCGTTAGTAAAACGTTTCCCAGACATTGTGACCCAAAGTAAGGGTGATAGCATTAACTGTGTGAGGGGATCTTGCTGAAAGCCGACAAGGTGTTTTTTAGCAATTTTATTGGTAACATTAACCTTAGGTAACGTTGCAGCGTGGATGAGTGGGGTAGCATCAATATTTTTACCGCCAACTTTGACCATCGCGTCAAGACCTTCTCCCATGTTGGGGGTACCAATCGTTCTCAAGTATGGGGTCTTCATGACGTCCGCAACTCGCTGCTTGTTGCCGCCAAATCCGCCAGTTGCCACGATGGTGGCGTCCGCTTGGATGGTAAGGTCTTCACCATGACTATTAACAGCTTTGATGCCCTTAACAACGCCATTTTCAAAAATTAAATCCTGCATCGTGACGTTGTAAATAAAATTAACGCCGATTTTTTTTAAATTGGCTAAAATACGTTCGTAAGATGCCGGCTTGTTCTGATACATATGGTAAGAACCACCTTGATAGTCATCATGACGATGAGCAAACTGGGTTGTCTCAAGCGTTGGATTAAGGTGAATTTCCATACCGATGCTTTCCAACCAGTCAAGTGTATCTGCGGCACTGTTAACGATTCGTTTGATTAGAGGACCATTTGCTAAGAAATGGTGATATTTCATTAATCGCTGTACGGCTTCATCTTTGGAGAGGTGTATACCGGCTGCTTGTTGTTCCTTTGAATCCACTGCGAAAAAGCCAGTCGAAATTTTAGTGTTACCGCCGATCTGGGCTTGTTTTTCTATGACGGTCACTTTAAGCCCCTGTGAGGCAGCTGCATAAGCTGCTGCCAAACCGGTTCCGCCAGAGCCGGCCACAACCACGTCAGTTTTAATCAAGTTATTTGTCATAATCATTGAATCTCCTTTACATGTCAGATTGTTTTACGAATAAAGTATAATGGAATTAACTAATTACAAACATCACATGAATAGCCCTTATTTTTCATAAAATCTATCTTTTTAAGAGGGGAAACTGCTGCTATGTTCAAACAAATCACTTTAAAATCGCCACAGAAAGAAAGCATCATCAATTTTGAAAAGCTGATTGATAGTACTCAAAATATTGGCGAATCACTTCACATATCGATTGTTGAATGTTTGGTAAATTGTATTTTGACAGTGGATGGTGATAGGATTTCTTTAGAGAAAGAAGACATCGTCTTAATTAAATCTGCAAGTCAGCTGATTTTATCTGGTTTTGAGGAACCGGTTACCATTCGTATCTTTTCGGAAGATATTTCAAAATCTTATTCCTATAATTTTGCAATAATGGGGAGTTCACCTATTTTACATGACCTTTTAGCGACCAAGCAAAACGAAAAGCCGTTGTATATTACTTTCCGGCATCTATCAAAAAGCATCACTAGGCACTATTGTGATCTACTTGAAATTTTCAATTCAGACCAACTTCAAAACGATGTGACGATCAATTTTGAAAAACAGACCATTTTTGGTTTGTTATTTTCGGAGTTGATTCGCAATTATCAGCAAACGGTTGCTTTAACCACCTCCCAATTTCCGACAAAGAAATTCAAACATGCATCCAATGAAACAATTGCAGGGGCAATTTTTCAGTATATAGTTGCCAATATTCGTGATATTTCACTGGAAAGAACAGCAGCATATTTTGGGTATTCACCGAACTATTTCTCCCGACTGTGCAAAAAAATCTTTAAGGCGACTTTTTCGCAGAAAGTTAATGAAGTTAGAATTGAGTTAGCCAAGCAAATGCTGTGTTTAAGTCCTAATAGCATTGCTGAAATAGCGTATGATATTGGTTATGAAAACGTGACCAGCTTTTATAAAATTTTTAAAGATTCAGAGGGAATGACACCCAAAGATTTTCGGGATAAATTTCTGGCAGACAATCATCTTAAAGAAATTCTAAAAAAATAAGGTTTACGACTGAAAAGAAGTTAGCCCCCAGTAATCACTAGGATTTACTGGGAGCTATCTTTTTTGGTTTATTTTCATTCAGACTTTTCCGCGAATTTCAGGCCTAATAAAAGTGATACCGTATTGATGACAACAAAGATGATCATGATTAAAAAAACATTTTGTGCGCCAGTTGCGGTTGAACTGGCGTAATAAGCTTTATTTTGGGCAATCGCCATGACCAAAGAAGCAATTGATGTTCCAAAAGCGCCCGCAAACTGTTGTAGGGTGTTAAAAACGGCATTGCCATCAGCGTTTTCCTTTTGCGAAATTTGCGCCAGGCCGTTAGTCATGGTGTTGCCCATGGTAAAACCGGGTCCCAGCATGACTAGCACATATCCGAGTAGGATCATCCAGATATTGGCGGTAGCTGCCAAAGCGAAGAGTAAGACAACACCGAGAAATTGGCAGCTTAAGCCAATGTATGCGGGCTTTCTAATCCCAAATGCATCGTACATCCGTCCGCCAAATGGTGCCAGGATGGCGCCGACAGCAGCACCTGGCAGAAGCAGCAGACCAGCATTGACGGGTGAAACATGATTGACGATTTGAAGGTAGCTGGGCAGTACAAAGGCGGCACCAACGTTGATGACCTGAAAGAGTAAAAAACTGATCAAGTGCAAGGTGAAGGCTTTGTTTTTGAATACCGAAATGTTGATCAGTGGGTGAGTAATTTTTAATGAGCGTGAGATGAAGATGATTAAACTGATTACCGCAATGACCAGGTATACCAAGGAGAGTGAAAGCGAAGTTGATAAACTGTTGAGTCCTAAAATCAAGCCCACAAAAACCAGCGCAATTGAGAACCACGATGGAAAATCTAGGTGATCTTTTTTTGTTGGTGTGACTTGTTTAATGGCATAGATACCCAGAGTAAAAGCAACGGCCATGACCACCAGCAATAGCCCAAAAATCAAGTGCCAGTTGGTTTCTACCAGAAGGCCACCGTAAGTCGGCCCTAAGGCTGGTGCAACGGCGGTTACCAGGGTACCAATTCCCATAAAGAAACCTAATTTTTCAATTGGCGCTTGTTCAAGAATGATATTGAACATGAGCGGTAAAGCGATCCCCGTACCGAACCCTTGGATGATACGGCCAAGCAGTAAGGTTGCAAAATGATTGGTGAAAGTGCAGATTAACAATCCCACAATGAACAGCAAGGCGGCGGATACGAACAGTTGCTTAATGGTAAAGCGACGTTTTAAGAAACTGGATAATGGGACAAAGATTGCCACTACTAAGAGATACGCGGTAGTGAGCCATTGAATGGTGGCTGTGTTGACATTAAATTGGGCCATTAACGTCGGGTAGGTCACGTTCATCGCAGTTTCAATCAAGACACCGCAAAACGCGGTCAGTCCAGTGGCAATAATTGATAAATATAGTTTTAAGGATAATTTTCGTTGCATGAATAACCTCCAAAAGATAATAGTTCTATATAGCACTAATTGATAACCTATCACTAATTCATCTTGAATACAACTATTGCTTGGGTTTACTTTAGTAAATTTTTTCGTTAGTATGGAGTAATTAAAATTAGTTTTGTTTGGAAGTGTTTAAAAATGGAACAGATTATCTTTGGGGCTTTGATTAAAAAACTGAATAATAGTTTTCAGCGTTTCTCGGAACGAGAAGCGCATAAAATTGGGATTACGCAGGCGCAAATGAGTATTATTGATTTTTTGTATCGCAATGAACGACAACGAGAAATTTACCAGACTAACGTTGAACGGGAATTTAATATTCAAAAGTCTTCGGCAACAGCGTTATTAAAACTGATGGAAAAAAAGGGGTTGATCGTTAGGGCACCCTCGAAAAAAGATAGCCGGTATAAGTTCATTTTGCTGACCACCAAGTCGCGTCAGTTGGCTGATCACATTAGTGTTTTCTACCAAGCCAATAACGAAGAGTTACAGCAAGTACTGGGCGATCATGCTAAACGCTTTGCCGAGGATTTAAGTAAACTGCAGACATATATGGATGAGCAGTTAAAACCATAGAATAATTCGTTTGTCATCAGCTATGTTTTTTGTGCTCAAAACCGTTTCAACAGGTATAATCATATTTGAACATTTAATTATTTTGGAGGAGATGTGAGCATGAATCTGTTTGGGAAAAAGGGTTTATTATATGCCACTGCTACTGTGGCCTCAGCTGCGCTATTCTTTGGCGTTGGTCAAACTAAAGCGAGTGCTGCCACTAATCTAAGCGCTGTACCGCATACCTTTAGGGGGACTTGGTACGAGAATGATGGTTATAACAAGGAAAAGTATAAGATCAGCTCTAAGCACATGACCTTTTATCAATATAGTCACGGTAAGTACAGGAAGTATGGCACATATGCGATTTCTAAGAAGTTTAAAAATGGCAAGTGGTTTGCCTTTAAGAAACACAAGAATGGCTGGTATAGCTATTCGCTGATGGATGCCAACGGTGATTCGCCGATGAAGAAGACCACGGTTAAAATTGGCAGCAAGAAGTACGTTGCCATTCTAACTAATGGGGGCGGACAAGTAGGCCTCATGCCAAAGCATCAAAAATATGATTTGATGCTGCATCACGCGACGAAGCATCATTATCAGAAGACGGCATCGACGAGTGGGTCAAGAAGCTGACGGGAAAGTTTTGCGGAGAGGACTGAGTGAAAACTCAGTCCTCTTTTCTTGCTTTAGTTGCTATTTCAATACGTAATCTTTTTCAAACTTGATTTATTAACTTGTTAAAGGTAAATAAAAAGCCCATGCCGAAGCAGTGAGCTTGTTGTTAATCTTTATCTATAGAAATTAATTAAGATTTTTAATTATTCGTCCTTTTTCCAAGTGTTTGTTGCTGCTTGGTAAGTCCAGTAAACTTTATTAAAGTACTTTGCGTCCTTAGTATATTGTGTCCAAGTGGCACCATCTACTAGTGGATTTGAAATTTTAACTTCTGTTGGTGCGATGTTCCCATAGCCAGCGTTATCAGGTAAATTTTCTAGGTGATAAAAGCGTTCATTTACAGGTACAAGTGTCATGCTGGTCCGATAGATATAACCTGTTTGACCATTATACTTAACCGGAAGCATACCTTTTCCCCAAGACCAACCATAGGTATTAGTTGCATCAGTATGGGCATATATTTGCAGTGTCTTCGTAAACTTATTTTGTTTTGAGCCATCACTAAGAATGGTTGGATATCCTTCTTTTTCATTTGGATACAAATAAAATTTTCCGGTGTCCTGTACGTAATATTCTGTAGGAGTGCCATTAAATGGGTTATCATTATCTGAGCTATTATTTGCTTTAGTTGTTATAGAAACGTCTGTATTAGAGACAGGAGTAGTGTGGTTATCAGTGCTTACACTGATTGTTTTGGGGGACATGGGGCTAACGAATTGATTCTTTAAATAATTTAATTCTTGCCGTAAACTGGAAATTTGAGCTGTTACATCCACTAAGTTAGTAGTTGGTACTGTCTTTGATGAATTTGAGTTTTGATTCTTCAAATCATTTAGCTGCTGTTGCAAACTAGTAACTTTCTGTTGTAGATCCGTATTCTGCGCTGTTGCAGTCTTTTTAACAGATATCCTAGTTAAATAGCCGTGCCAGAGCCAGCCTGAAACCTTACTGTTTTTAACATGATAATATACAGCCTTTTTACCATTATGATGCCTTACGATAGCTTCTTTAGACACAATAAACCTTGCTTTTGAATAATTTTTGACGCTATGCAACTTGTGCTTCAAAGTTGCGTCTTTGTACAAATAACCTTTAGAGCCACTAACGACAGTATACTTGTTAGTTTTTAAGGCCTTGTACTGCGTTACTTTTACATTTGAAGCATGGGCTGTTCGAAAGTTTCCAGCAGTCCCTAAACACGTAGCTGATAATCCTAAAATGACTGTTTTTCCTAAAATATTCAAGTTCTCTTCCCCTTACGGTTTATGTTGAAGCTTTAATTATACCTGAAAACATATCGGTTAAATACTAATTTTTGAAAATGATTTCACAAAGCAAAATTCATCTAACTAAATTTGTTTGAAGTTAGCGGTTAAGAAATTTAACTAAAATGGAACTGAAAAACGGCTTTAGAATTCCTGGACTTTTGCTGACGTTTAAAAGATGTGATGTCGAGCTGATCTGAGAGGATTAGCTTTTTATGGTAAGAAAATCAAACACTGTTTTAATTAGTTCAAAGTACTTAAGGCGTAAGCATAAATATGGCTATAATTGTATTGAAGCCAAAGGAGTGGTTAAGGATGAGCAAACAGATCGTTACTGTTGACGGTGTTAAATATGTGGTAACGCAGCCAGCAAAAGCTGAAATCATTGAAAGTACGGTAATGGGCGTGAGTGAAACGATCAAAACCGTGCGGGGTAAGGGTTATAAATTAGACGATGATCCCAGCAAGCTGTATGAAATTGAGTGGATGGTAGATGGTGATGTTAGCAGCAAAGATGTCTCAGACTGGGTAAAGGACTGGGCAACGGCGGATGCGGCGTTCTTATTGGATTAAATAAATGTCATTTTTCACGCTATATCATGCCGATACTTAATATCTTAATATTATTAGTTAGTCATAAAGCTTCGCGAACAGAATATTTTGATGCCACTAACATACCCCCGAAGTTAATATCAGCTTCGGGGGTTTGGGTTAATATAACGTTTTTAATTTAATGTGTGGGGGGCCTTCTTAACGAACCATCGCTGGTTTTTTAGGATCAAACTGCCAGTTAGGAATCAAGTATTGCATTGCTTCGGCATCATTTCGAGCACCGAGACCCTTATCGTTATAGAGTTTGTTTGCGGCTAATACGGCATCCATGTCGAGTTCGACACCCAGGCCTTCATTAGTTTTTGGCACCTTGATTTCCCCATTTTCAATCTTATAAGGGTTCTTCGTCAAATTTTGGCCGTCTTGCCAGATCCAGTGAGTATCAATATCATAGACGTTTCCCGGAGCGGCAGCCGCGGTGTTGACGGCCATGGCCAGTGAAATATCAAAGTGATTATTAGAGTGAATGCCCCAATTCAAGCCAAACTCTGAGCATAGCTGAGCAACCCGAACGGCACCTTCCATGGTCCAGAAGTGCGGATCAGCCAGCGGAATTGAAACGGCGTTAAGGGCGATTGCGTGAGACATTTGACGCCAATCAGTGTCGACCATATTTGTCGCAGTCGGCATATGCGTCTTTTTGAGGAATTCTGAAAGAATCTCTCGCCCAGAAAATCCGTCTTCTGCGCCACATGGATCTTCAATGTAGTGGAGGACACCCTTTAATTCATCAGCATAGTGCAGGGCTTCTTTCAATGACCAAGCGCCGTTAGGATCCAAGTCAAGTTTGGCTTCTGGAAACGCCTCGTGCAAGGCCTTCATGACTTGAACTTCCTTTTCGCCGTCTAGGACACCGCCTTTAAGCTTAAAGGTTTTAAATCCGTAACGGTCGTAGGCGGCCTTGGCTAATTTAACGATGGAATCAGCGTCCATTGCGGGCTGTCGCCGTAGCTTTCCCCAGTCATCGGAATTATCATCGTCTTTAAGGTAGGGCAACTTTGTTTTAGAACTATCACCCACAAAGAATAAGTAGCCTAAAATGCCGACATTTTCACGTTGCTGACCATCGCCTAAGAGCGCAGCTACAGGCACGTGCAAGTACTTGCCCAAAATATCCAAGAAGGCGGTTTCAATTGCTGTGACAACGTGAATCGTTGTTCTTAGATCAAAGGTTTGCTTACCACGGCCGCCTGCATCGCGGTAACCGTATTTAGTGTGGACGCGTTTTAACACGTTTTTGTAATCGCCAATGGTACTGCCTAACACCAAGTCCTTAGAATCGTTGAGTGTGTCGGTGATTGCTTTACCACCAGGAATTTCGCCTACACCAGTCAAACCATTATCAGTGGTTAGAATGACCAGGTTTCTGGTGAAATACGGGCCGTGGGCGCCGCTAAGATTCATTAACATACTGTCATAACCGGCTACAGGGTAAACTTCCATTTTTGTAATTTTAGGGACTGTCATTTTAATTCGCTCCTTTGTGATTTATTTAACTTTTGTATACCTTTATTTTAACGAGTATTGCGAGATTTAAACAGTTACGAAAGGGACCTTACGTGAACCAATAGTTCTTATAGTCGGTAATGTGTTATACAATAAGAGTAAATTAATGGCGCCATATTATGTCATTAGGGGTGAAAAATGTGGATATCAATAAGTTACGTACTTTTTTAACAATTGCCAAGTATGGCAGTTTTAGGTCAGCTGCAGAAAAACTGTTTTTATCGCCTAGAGCAGTTTCTAAACAAATGGACCAAATCGAAAATGAACTCGGCGTTAAGCTGTTTAACCGTCAGAAAAACAATACTAGTTTGACCAAGCTGGGAACCGAATTTATCGTGACGGCAGAAGACATTGTGAACAGCTATACGGATGCCTATAACAAAATTCAAATGGAAAGTGCCAGTGATTCTAACAAAATTATTTTGGGCTTTTCGTCTCAAAATCAGGCAACCTTTGTCCAACAAGTCTTTGAAAAATTTTTAACGGAAAATCCGGATGTGCAAATCGAATTAAGGGAGGAAAGCGGGAAGCGGCTGCAAGCGATGGTGGCGGCCAATCGCCTTCATTTGGCGGTAACGCCAGAGTATGAACCTGATACAAATCATGATGCCGCCATTGGCGTTAAAAAGCTGGTTGAAGATGAAATGGTCGTGGGTGTTAGCAAACTAAATCCGTTAAGTAAAACGGAAAGCATCGATTTAGAACTGTTAAGAAACCGGCCAGTTCTTTATTACAATAATTCGGAATCAACTTATCTCCAAGATGTGTTTTACAAGAAATACGACGGTATTTTTTCTAAGAGGCAGATTCAGCGGGTGTCGTCGATTGAACAACGTGATTTGCTGATTGCTATTGATAGGGGGATCGGCTTTTTCCCCCGGCCGCTTGCATCGGTTGAAAGCACGCTCAACCCAATGATCAAATTCTTGAACATTGATAATGAGCTGAATACCTACTATTCCTCAGTCCTCATCTATAATAAAAAAGAGGATAATCCAGTGGTGAGACAATTCATTGCTAGTTTTAAATAAGAAAATCGTTAAATGAACGCAATAATGCCTGTTCCGACAGCTTTGTCAGGACAGGCATTATTGCGTTTCAGCTGTGATGTTAGCTTAGAAAGTCCGTTGCCTCTAACACACGTACACACGCATCGTGTTTGATGTGCCTTTGAGCAACACTCAGAAAGCCACTGGCTTTATCACGATTAAATAAAATGAGTTCGTTACTATTTTGATTGGCACAAAGTAAAAAGTCGTCATTCTTACTTAAACTGAAATCTCTTGGGAAAACACCTTCAGTTTTAATTTGCTGAATTTTTTCCAAGCGTCTGCCATCGTCTAAAACCTGGTGGACGGCCAAGGAATTATGTCCCCGGTTGGATACATACAGGTACTTTTCGTCAGCTGAAAGACGAATGGCTGCCGAGCCATTATGACCAGCATAACCTTCAGGGATATTTGAATAATCGTCCACCCAAGCTAATTTACCAGTTTGAGGGTCATATTCAATCACGGCCACCCGGCTAGCTAATTCGCCAAGAACATATAAATAGTTACTCTTGTGAGCCATTGCAATTTGGCGTGGCCCAAATCCAGGATGCATTTTTAATTCAAAAACCGGCGTTAATGTGGCATCTTCGTGATTAACATCATAAACGAACAGTTTGTCACAACCCAAACCGCAGACAATTAAGCGGCCATCTGGCAGAAGCCTAGCAAAATGAATATGGGCGTGGTCTTGCTCAACGAGTGGACCATGGCCCTCGATGGGGTAGGTGTGAGTGTCAGTGATGTTGAAATCATCATCCATCTTATACGTATGAATGGCGTTGGTATTGTAGTTGGCGGCAAAGAGAATTTTATGCTGGGTATCAATCGACACGTAGGAAGGAACCGTGTAGGGGAGTTCGTTCCAGAAATACAGATTGTCAGCAGCGTTGTAGGCTTCGTATGAGCCGTGCTTTTGGGGCAGGTAACTTTCTGAAATCGTTTTGCCGGAGACGGCGTCGATCATTGCAACGCCACCTTCACGATCGTCCCTGGTTAAGACAGTGGCAATCTTTTTGCCCGTTGTGGAGGGGTTGAAAAAGGCTGGGTTTTCAACCTGAGCAAGTAATGAGATATTGGTGATCTCCTTCTTGTCGGTATCTAGTTCTGCAACGTAGATGCCATCAGATTGGTTGTTCTTAGTGTAACTATCGCTGGTGTAGCCACCTAATAAAAATTTATCGATCATGATTTATCGCTCCTTTAATCTAAAGTCACTATTTTACTGTTAGCAATGGTTTGTTCCGTCAGTTCTTGGCCGATCCCTGGGCGGTCCGGAATGTCGATATGGCCATTGACGGCCTGAAAGTCGTCGTACTTGCAAGTGGCCCGGTCTTTAGCATTGCGTGCCCGTTGGTAAACTTCGTGAATTAAAAAGTTAGGAATAACGGCTTCTACTTGAACGGCTGCCGCAACGGCAATCGGGCTGCCGCACACGTGAACCTGCGCGTTAATGTCGTAGGTGTATGCCATATCGCAGATTTTTTTGGCTTCGGTGATGCCGCCGCAAAGGCATAGATCAGGTTGGGCCACTTTAATGGAGCGATCCTCAAAGAACTTTCGGAAACCAAACCGCGTGAAGACCCGTTCGCCGGCCGCAATCGGAATATTCACTTTTTCAGCAACTTCCTTAGTGTTATCCGAATTCAGGGTATTGACCGGTTCTTCGTAGTACAGAATGTTCAAATCTTCGAGCGCCTGCCCAATTTTAATGGCGGAAGTAGTGTCCGAATTTGCGTGCATATCAATAATGATATCCAGGTCATCACCACCAGCTTCGCGGACGGCCTTTACCCGGTTGTAAGCAACGTCAATGACGTGTTTTGAAATGGTTCCGCGGGTGTGCCATTCGTCGCTGCCGTCGGGTTTTTCACTAAGTAAGATGGGATCGAATTTCATAGCATCATACCCCTCAGCCATGATCCGCTTGGTTACTTCGGCGTACTCAGCTGGCGTATACAACTTTAACTTTTTAATATCTTCGCCCCAGTTATATTGAAGCTGACTGGCATATGACCTCAGGTGGTCGTTGGTTTTACCGCCCAGCAGCTGATAAACGGGGGTCTTATAATATTTCCCCTTAATGTCCCACAACGCGATATCTATCGCGCTGATTGCTGCGTTGACCACCACACCGCCAGCAATGCCCCAATAAGTGGTCGTTAGCAGCTGGTTCCAAATCTTCTCAATGTTCAGCGGGTCTTCACCGATAATGACACGGCCGAAATCCTGTAACATCCCGTAGCCGCCACGCCATCCTTTGCCATAGGCTAAACCAGCTTCACCAAAACCAGAGATGCCTTCGTCGGTATTAATTCTGATGACTAAGGGACTCCACGCTTCTTGGCTACCTGAGCCATTGCCGCTGAAGCTAGGATCTTCACTGGGAACCTGCATCACGTCAATACTAGTAATTTGCATAAAATAACCTCCTAAACGATGAAAGAATGATGTTTACAATTCGAGAATAGTTAAAATAATCACAAATGAATAGTCACCTTAAGTTCCTCAGGGGGACTTTTGGTTACTGTGACAAGTTTGAAGTAAAAAGGCGCTTTTCGTGAAAATGCCGTTTTGAAAGCGGTTGCAGACACTCTTGAAATATTTAATGGTGGCTTTTACCGCCAAATATTTTGTTGCAGCTACTTTTTGTTCACCTCGGCAAATCATAGTCACTTTAATCACGTGAATTTAATCACTTATAATCGAACTGTAAACAAAGCAACGAGTTCAGTGTTAAATCATTAAACGATAAATCTATTGGAGGTCACAGTGATGAGAAAAGTATTAATGAGTGAAAAGATTGATGATGCGGGTATTAAGCTGCTGCAGGAAAACCATTTTTCCGTTGTTACTTCCCCAGCGACGGATGTTGCAACTATGAAAAAGGAGATTAAAGATGCCTACGCGGTGATCATGCGTTCATCCGAATTACCAGATGAAGTCATCGATGCTGGTAAGGAGCTACAGATCATTTCGAGAAACGGAACAGGGATTAATAACGTTGATGTTGACAGTGCCACTAAGCATCACGTGTTAGTAGCTAAGGTAAATGGTGCCAACGCCTTTTCCGTTGCGGAGTATGCGTTGACCTGTATGTTGATGTTAAGCCGCAAAATTGTTGATGATGATCGCTTAGTTCGCGAAAAGAAGGACAGTCTTGCTCAATATGGTTCAATGCCTAACTTTTCAAGCAAAATGGGGATTAACGGTAACGAACTCAGAGGCAAGACCCTCGCCATTTTAGGGGTAGGTAAGATTGGCCGGCAGTTAGCCAAGTTTGCTAATGCGTTTGAAATGAACGTGATCGGCTATGATCCATACGTTAAGGATGATCCAGTTAAAATGTATGATTCATTAGAAGAAATTTATCCAATTGCGGACTTTATTTCGATTCATATGCCATTGACGCCTGAAACCGAAAAGATGATCGGTAAAAAAGAACTTGCGATGATGAAATCCAACGCGATTTTGATCAATTCTGCGCGTGGCGGCATCGTTGATGAAGAGGCTTTGGCGGATGCGCTAAATCAGCACGTCATCGCCGGCGCAGCCTTAGACTCATTCAAGCCAGAACCACCAGCTCCTGATAACCCGCTGTTTAGTGCTGACCATGTCATTATGACGTCGCATATTGCCGGGACAACGGCGGAAGCTAATCAGGCTTTAGGAACGGGGGCTGCACAAGCCATTATTGATTTTTCAAACGGTAAAATGCCTGAATTTCCGGTTAATCCGGAAGTCTTTGGAACTAAATAATTTGAAAGGGGGCCATGACCATGAAAAACGGTAAGTTAATTGCTGGTATTATTGGCTTAATTCTCGGTATTGTGATTGCCTTTTTCCTGCCGATTCCGCACGGCTTGACTCACGCTGCGATGGTCGTGCTCGCAACGTTAGTCACCGCCAACATTTTCTGGATTTTCAACGTCATTCCTAGTTTTGCAACTGGACTGCTGATGTTATCGACATGGGTAGTACTTCAAGCAGTTCCGTTTGAAACTTCGTTTGCTATTTTTTCAACCACGACCATGTGGATTATTATTGGGGGCCTTGCCTTGGGTGCTGCCGCAACCAAGACGGGACTGATTACCCGAATTGCCTACAAAATTATGTCGTATTTCCCCGCTAATTTTAAGGGTCAATCGTTAGCCCTGTTTATTTCCGGGACGATCATTGCACCGATGATTCCCAGTGCTCACCCGAAAGCAGCGATGAGTACACCCATTGCCAAAGGAATCAGTGATGCTTTGGGCTATAAGCCTAAAAGCGCGGCTAGTTCGGGCCTGTTTTTAGCGGCCATGTGGGGGTTCTTTGTTACCGAGGGTAGTTTTTTAAGTGCCACTGCGCAAAACTATGCTTTTAAAGGATTATTACCGGCAAAATATCAATCAGTGCTTTCTTGGGGAAACTGGTTTGTGATGATGATTCCGTGGACCATTATCATTTTAGTTGCGGGCTATTTCCTACTCAGCTTTCTATTTAAGCCTAAGGATGATACGCCAGTTTCAAGAGAGTTTATCAACGAACAGTTAAAAGCTTTAGGGCCAATGTCTAAGAATGAAAAGATTACCGCGATTTCAATTATTGCCGCCATTATCATGTGGATTCTGGAATCAACGATCAATATTCCATCAGCAGTAACGGCGTTAGTTTGGGTTAGTATTTTAGTGGCTGCCAAAGTACTGACTGCCGAAGACTTCAAGACGAGAATGAGTTGGTCAACCATTATCTTTATTGGGACAGTGATGGCTTTAGGCAACGTGATGCAAACGGTTGGCTTGACTAACTGGTTACGGGATGTTTTAAAGCCAGTTATCGGACCGATCATCGGCAACATTTGGGTTGCTGTGATTGTCTTGCCAATCATTATTTACTTAATCAAGTTTGTCGTTGTTTCTTTGATCTCAACAGGTACCCTGGTAACGTTAGCACTATTGCCATTCGTTACCCAGATGGGCTTTAGTCCCGCATTGATCGTGATTATCGTTACCACAAGTGTCAACGTTTGGCTGCTGAGTTACATGAACGCGCCTTTCCTGACTGGTTCCGCTGCGGTTCAGGATGGAATGGCATCGCGGGCATCCCTGGCGAAGTCGTCAATTGGTTATATGGCAATCAACATTATCGGTTTGCTGGTCTGCGTTCCTGTCTGGCATTTGATGGGCATTGCATAGAGCAGAGAAAAACTTCGAAACGGGTTATTTCTAAATAAGATGATAAAAGCCAATGCACTGAGCATTGGTTTTTATCTAAAGACTTTAGTGAATATATTCACAAATGTGGAGGTGCTGATCTTGCCAATTTTGATCATTATACTTGGTGTTTTATTGTTAGTTTTCATGATTGTGAAACTTAAGCTGAATACTTTTGTTTCCCTGATTATCGTGTCCATCACCGTTGGCATGATGCTAGGAATTTCATGGACCAAGATTGCTGATGTCGTGGAAAAGGGAATTGGTGATCAGGTTGGACATCTAGCGGTGATTTTTGGACTAGGCTCAATGCTGGGCAAGTTGATTTCTGACTCTGGCGCCGGTCAGCGAATCGCCACCACGCTCACTAAAAAATTTGGCAAGCGTTACATCGAGTGGGCAATCGTCATCGCGTCTTTTATCATTGGACTGGCACTCTTTTTCGAAGTGGGGTTGGTCGTGTTATTGCCGATCATATACGTGGTGGCACAGGAAATGGATATGGCCTTACTCTATTTAGCGATTCCCATGGCAGCCGCCTTAAACGTTGCCCATGCTTTTCTGCCGCCGCATCCCGCACCAACAGCCATTGCTGGGATTATGGGTGCACCCTTAGGCCAAGTCTTACTGTTAGGAATCATTGCGGCTGTTCCCACCGTTATGATTATGGGTCCCGGGTATAATCACCTGCTGTATCACTTCGCACCGCAAATTTATCATAAAAATGTAAAGATTTCAGCATTAGGTAAATTAAAGACGTTTAAAAACAGTGAGTTACCAAATTTTGAGGTAAGTGTTTTAACCGCAATTATGCCAGTTTTATTGATTACAGTAGCGACACTAGCTAAGTATTTTCTACCAAGTAAGTGGCTGATTTCAGCGTTCCTGCAATTCATTGGCATTCCAGACATCGCGATGATTTTGGCCTTAATCTTTGCCGTTTATTCGGTAGGCTTGTCCAGAGGAATGAAGATGAAGCAAATTGGGCAATGCTTTGAAACTGCTATTAAGCAGATTGCGATGATGCTCTTGATTATCGGTGGTGGCGGGGCATTTAAAGAAGTTTTGGTACAAGGTGGCGTTGCCAACTATATTTCTCACCTATTTACTAACCTGAATTTATCGCCGATCATTGCGGCGTGGCTCATCACGGCCGTCCTTAGAATTTGCCTTGGCTCAACAACGGTTGCTGCTCTAACGGGTGCCGGCTTAACTGCGCCCATGATTGCCACATCGGGAATTGACCCCGCGCTGATGGTTTTAGCGGTTGGCGCCGGTTCGGTTTTTTGCGACCACGTTAATGGTGCTGGTTTCTGGATGGTCAAACAGTACTTTGGCTTAAGTCTAAAAGAGGCGTTATTATCCTGGACAACGTTGACCATGGCGATGTCGGTCGTTGGGTTGCTGGCGGTTTGGGGAATTTCGTTGTTTGTTTGAGTAAAATTTAGAAGACATAATGCAGAGCTGGTCTGAGAGGGTCGACTTTTTTTGTTTAGAATTAAAAAGATACGGAAATTATCGCTGAATGCCAAAGAGCGTTTTTGCAAGAAGCTTTTATATTAACTATTAAATGAGTTATCATGACAGTATTAATATTTGTACGGGTGGTGAGAAAATGAAATCGGATGATCAAAATAATATTGTCAGTTTGGAAATTATGATGACTGAATTTCAACGATCTTATTTATTTCAACGAAAGTTTTTAAGAGCATATGCTGAAGCACCAAAGAAGAAATTTGGCATTACATTTGACGAATATTTAATAATTCATGATATTGCTTCATCACCAGTTTCCTTAAACAGTACTAATCTAGCTACAAGGCACCAGGTTAGTAAACCGGCAATGACTAGGCTGATCAAGGGATTGATTCAAAAGAGATTAATCGTTGCTGGTAGCGATGAAGATAAACGAAATAAGATTTGGCAATTAACTGCGAAGGGTACTGAAATTGATAAAAGTTTTACTGAACAGGAATTGCGAAATGTAAAGTTCTGGCGTGATCAAGTTGGCTCCAGAAAAATTCAGGAATTTTTTAGTTTTTTGGATGAATTTCAAAATGCGGTTAAAGATACACATGGGTATTTCCCAGTTGAGGGTGGCAAAATAACAAATGGTAAAGAAGAATAGGCGAGAGCCCTATTTTTTTATATCTATTTTTAGTTAACAAGTGGAACTAATTGTTAAGCGTTTACATATAAATATAATAGATTTTATTATTTTAATTGTAATTTTTTGAATTACTGATTTTACCGTTATATTAGGAATCATAAGCGAAAATAAAATAGATTTAATAATAATGTGAAAAAAGTTCTTGATTTTAGAAAATATGGTGCTATGCTATGTTTGTTAATAAGCTTAACTAAATTGGAGGTCAGAACAATGAAGGCTGTTACGATTAATGACCCAGCAAATGGTTATTTTAGCGTTAAGGATGTTTCAATCAGACCGATTAAAGCTGGTGAAGCATTAGTTGATATGGAATATTGTGGTGTTTGCCACACAGATTTACTGATTGCTAGCGGCGCTCAAGGTGAGCATCCAGGAAGAATTACTGGACATGAGGGCGTTGGCGTTGTACGTGAGGTTGCACCTGATGTTACTTCAGTTAAGCCAGGAGACCGAGTATCAATTGCTTGGCTCTATGCTGGTTGCGGGCACTGTGAGTACTGCGAGCAAGGATTGGAAAACTTATGCCGTAATCGTCACGAATCGGGCTTTGACGTTGATGGTGCAATGGCACAACAGGCAATTGTCAAAGCTGATTGGGCTGTGAAAGTTCCCGCTGGACTTGATTCTGTTAAAGCAACTTCAATTACCTGTGCCGGTGTGACATCGTATAAGGCACTTAAAGAAGCGGGTACTAAGCCTGGCGATTGGATTGTAGTATACGGTGCCGGCGGACTTGGTAATTTAGCGATTCAGTATGCTAAAAATGTATTTAATTTAAAAGTTATCTCAGTAGATATTGTTGATGAAAAATTAGCTTTAGCTAAAGACGCAGGAGCAGATTTGGTATTCAACGCAAGTAATAATGATTCTCCAAAATTCATTCGTGAACATATTCCTAATGGTGTAAGTGCAGCAATTGTTACGGCGCCTGCCGCAACAGTATTTGATCAAGCAGCAAACGTTATTAAGGCGCATGGAATTGTCGTTGCAGTTGGTATGGCTGCCGGTAATATGGAAATGAATATTGCTAAAATGATTGTTGACGGTATTCGGGTTAAAGGGACCTTAACTGGTACTCGTAATGATCTTGCTGAGGCCTTTCATTATGCCTCCGAAGGACTAGTTTCACCTATTACTCAGCTTCGCCGGATGAGTGATATTAATAAAATTGTTGATCAGATGCATCGCGGTGAAATTCAAGGCCGTGCGGTAATTGATATCAAAGCTGAAGCATAATAAGGAGGGTAATTAAAATGACATATAAATTTTTAGAATCATATCGCTTTCGTAATGGTGCAGTTGCTAAAAATCGTATCGTGATGGCACCTATGACTGAAATGAGTGCACATGAAAATGGGGCAGTTACTAAAGATCAAATTGATTATTATGGTCTTCGCTCTGGTGGAGTTGGCATGCAGATTTCGGCATGTGCTAATGTCACACCACTTGGAAAAGGATTTGAAGGCGGTTTAGGTGTTGATAACGATCGGATGATTCCTGGTTTAGCAAGAATGGCTCAAGCTATGAAGACTAATGGTACTAAAGCGATTCTACAAATTTTTGATGCCGGCCGTATGACAACTTCAAAGATCTTACGTGGTGAACAACCAGTTAGCGCATCTGCCATCAGAGCAGAACGTCCGGGTCTTGAAATACCTCGTGAAATGACAGGCGCCGAAGTGCTTGACGAAATTAAAGCGTTCGGTGAAGCAACTCGGCGTGCCATTCTAGCTGGATTCGATGGTGTTGAAATTCATGGTGCCAACACATACTTGATACAACAATTCTATTCACCAAACTCCAACCAACGAACTGATAAGTGGGGCGGAAACTTAGTTAACCGAATGCGTTTCCCATTGGCAGTTATTGATCAGGTTAAAGTTGTTGCAGATCAATATGCCGCACATGACTTTATTATTGGCTATCGGATTAGTCCAGAAGAAATTGAAACCCCAGGTATTCGACTAGAAGATACCTTAACATTTGTGGATCGTTTGGCTGATTCGCCATTAGATTACTTACACGTGTCAATGGGGAATGTTTGGCGGACGTCATTAAACGATAAAGAATCGAATGAGCCAATTTTGCCACAAATTCAAAAGGTACTTGATAACCGAATTCCATTGATTGGTGTTGGCAATATCACTAAGCCAGAAGATGCTGAAAAAGTCATTAACTCTGGCATTGAATTTGCCGCTATCGGACGTGAGTTGATCCGCGAACCACAGTGGGTTCAAAAAGTTATTGCAAATGACGAAAAAACAATTCGTTATCAATTATCACCAACTGACGTTGAAGATTTGAACATCCCTTCGCCGTTATGGGATTTTCTGAATTTTGTATTCAAGCCAATTGCTGGAATTTCGACTGAAACCACACCAGAGGAAACGTTTGCGAATGCAGCGGCTCCTTGGGAAAAATTCTAGTTTATAATTTGTGTTAAGAATAAGAATTATATCTATGGTAAGCAATAATAGGTAGGAAAAGATCAATAAAGATTTTAAGAACATAAATTAATATGCTTTGTTCATACCATTTGACGAACACCCTAAAGCTGGGAATAGCTTTGGGGTGTTCGTCTTTTTTAATATGGCATTTTAAATGTCGATTCATCATCAAGAAAGCCAATAATTACTTATCGCTAATTAATCAATAACGATAATCCCGCAAACAGGAACTCAAAATTTAAGCATTTTAAATGTTTATATACACAAATAAAACGCAAATGGCTTCATATAAGTGGATAAACCGGGGTTTAATCCCTTTAACTAAAAAGAGGGTATCTATTTATAGTTTCAATTTTTCGAAAAATCCCAAAAATAACAGAATTATTTTTATGTACAAATATAGATATGTGTTTATTACTTTCTTAATATTAGAGTTAGATGTAGATCATTCTTATAAACGTTGAATTAATGGGGGGAGAATGCTTTGAAAAGATATCGTTATGATCAGCTAACGTCGGATTCGATCATTAAAAGTCATTTAATCACGATAAAAGCACGGTGGACTATTCGGGGACTTTCAACCGTTGCCGTTTTATTTGGTCTTTATGAAGCGGACATGGCAAGCGGTGTGAATTTCTTTGATGGCACGCCAACGGTTGCTAAAGCCGCTACGGTAAATAGCAGTTCTGCAACTGATAATGTAAACGCTTCTACTACTAATAAGGAGGACAATTCGGCAGCCACGAAGACACCAACGGCGACTACCGCGTCGTCGACTGACAGTAGTGTAAACACCAGCACCAAGGCGACCAGTGCGGCAAATGATTCAGCTCAGCAAGTAACAGCCGCCGATACTGCTGCCAAATCAAGCGATGCCAGTGAGGCACCTACCAAAGAAGTCACTAATAACGCGGCAGCCACAACCCAACCGTCGAACAAAGCGACCGCACCTGATCCAGCTACGGTTACCACGGATCCAGTGACAGGGGCAGTTACGAAGACTTTTGTCAGTCCGACCGCAGCTCCGGTCATCAAGGCAGCCGTTCAGTCGGTCGAGAAAACCTATGATGGTACAACCAACTTTAATGGTGGTTACCCAGGGGTCAAATTCTCAATTTTAGGTTCTGAAAACTTTGGTCAGCCAACGCTTACGGCAGCGGATTTCGATTGGTCTAACGTTAAGGCAGATGCAAGCACCACGCCTTACTCAGTAACGTTAAATGATAACGGCATTCAAGCAGTATTAGCGGCTAATCCTAATGCTTCATTTACAAAGGATGATATTACCGCTGGTACGGCCTTGATCAACAAAGCCGATGTTGTCTTAACTGCCGATAATAAAACCAAATCGGTTGGTCAGCCTGACCCAGAATTAACAGCGAGTCCGGATAAACTTTTCCCTAACGGCGCTAAGTTAAATTATACGGTTAGCCGTGAACCAGGTGAGACTGCTGGCGATTACGCCATTAACATCAAGTTAGGGGACAACCCGAATTACAATGTGACGACTAAGGCCGGGACATTCACGATTGAACCAGTGACAATTAGTGCGGTCGTAGGAAATGCGAAGAAGACTTACGATGGGACAAATGATTTCCATGGTGGTCATCCGGGTGTTAATTTTAGCATTTCTGGTGCTGACAAGTTTGGTCAGCCAACGTTGACTGCTGCAGATTTCGACTGGAGCAAAGTCGGCACTGCCGTTGGCACTTATTCGGTTACCTTAAATAGCGATGGGATTGCGGCTGTCTTAGCTGCCAATCCGAACGCAACGTTCACTAGCGATGATATTAAAGCGGGAACAGCTGAAATTGATAAAGCAGACGTGATCTTAACTGCTGATAATCAAACGAAGACACTTGGTCAGCCGGACCCAGCACTTACAGCGACGCCAGATAAAGTCTATCCTGATGGTGCGAAGTTAAACTACACCGTTAGTCGTGCGGCTGGTGAAACCGTTGGTGTCTATCCAATCAAGGTTACCTTAGGCGATAACCCTAATTACAATGTCACAACTAAGCCAGGTGAATTCACCATCACAGCATCATCAACGAATACTGATAAAGCAGTGATTACTGCGGTTGTCGGCACGGTTTCCAAGACCTATGACGGCACCAGCAGTTTCAACGATGGGCATCCAGGCGTCAGCTTCAAGATCGTGGGGTCAGCTACTTTGAATCAGGCTGACTTAACGGCGACTGATTTTGACTGGAGCAACGTTAAACCAGATGTTGGGACCTACTCAGTTACCCTGAACGACAAGGGAATCGCAGCTGTTTTGGCTGCCAATCCAGGTGCGACATTCCTGGCTAAGGACGTTACTGCAGGGACTGCTGAAGTTAAAAAAGCTGACGTGACGTTAACGGCTGATTCTCAATCCAAATCAGTGGGTCAGCCGGATCCCAAGCTCACGGCTACACCGGATAAAGTTTATCCTGATGGTGCAACGCTCAATTACACGGTTAGTCGCGCTGCTGGTGAAACGGCTGGTGATTACCCAATTAAGATTACTTTAGGGAGTAACCCGAACTACAACGTCACGACCAAGGACGGTACCTTTACCATCAAAGCAAATTCGACTGGTACTGATGCCTCAGATCAAACGGCCATTATTTCGCTAGTTGACGAAAATGGCCAACCAGTCTCCAATACTTCAGGAGCCATTGGCTATTCAGTTTCGGGGAAGTCGGGTACACCTATCGACTTCAGCAGTGTGAATAAGACCGTTGACGGCTATAAATTAGTCACTGATGAAACCGCTGCTCCGGTTAAATATGATTCGGATTCCGCTAAGAACCAAACCTTTAAGCTGATTTACACCAAGGCAACCGATACCAATAACACTACTGGTACGACAACAGATACTGGGACTGGTGAAGGTACAGGTACTACAACTGGCAATTCAACTGGTGAGGGTACTGGTACTGCAACCGGCACTGGCGAAGGCACAGGAACAACAACTGGTACAGGCACTTCAACAGGTGAAGGTACCGGGACCGCAACTGGCACTGGTACTTCTACAGGTGAAGGTACAGGAACCGCAACAGGTACCAGTTCGGCAACCAATACGGGTAACCCTACAGATACTGGTAACGCAACAACCACCGGTACTGGTACTGAAACAGCCAACACTAGCGCCAATGCAGGCACTGCGGTAGTCTCTGACACCTCTGCAGGGTCAGCCAATGAATCAGTAACAGCAGCTAACGATACTCAGCCAGCAGTCGCAAGCAACGCTAACGCTGGCAGCGAGGCCAATGAGGCTAACTCGAATACCGAAGAAAAGAGTAATCCGGCTAACGTGGTTTATGAAACGGCTAAATCCCAAATGAAGCTCGCAAGCACGAGTTCAAATGGCGCCGCCACTACCCGGACAGCACGGTACCATGCCGGCAACCAACTGCCGCAAACGGATGAAAAAGTCAGCCATAAAGGTGGCTTCTTAGGTATGCTGTTCGCCATGATCTTAGGTTGGTTTGGAATCAGCCTTAAGCTACGGAAAAAACGCAATTAATGCTTCAAAGATGTAAAAAATATTAATCCTTATATACTGAGCCGGGAGAACTTGGGTTTATTTGAGATTTAGATCAAGAATCGAAGTTAAAACCGGATGAGTTTAAGCAGCAATTTTGACGTCATCAATCACTTAACGTATGGCTGGGAAAATGTGGTTTGATGATTTTGCGAAATCGCTGAGTTAACGGTATGTAGGAACGATTCCCTTAAAAATTTAAAATTGATGAATATTCAAAAATAATGAACAACGTTAATAAAACAGTTCATTATTTTTGCTTTATTGGGAAAAAATGAGAACAAAACTAAATATATACGCATGGATATAACTATTTATTTTTAATAGAATTATAGGTAATGAAAGTGATATATCAAGATCGTTTAGAAGGGGGAGAGAGAATGTCGGAAGCTGAGGAGACGGCGCACAAGACACAGAACTACGCAGAGGTTCACTTCGAGACCAAGTCTGGCGAAGCAATTATGGAACCGCTTAAAATCTTTCGAGCGATTGATGCCACGTACCAGGTTGCAACACCAATCTTAAAGGGTTACGTCTTGGTTAAGAAGCCGGATGAGCTGACAAGAAAGATGACGGATACACCAGCAGTCATCCGACTTGTTTACGATCGGATTGGGGCTTTGCAAGTGTACCACGGGTTAACAGATGTTGCTGGCGAGCTCATCACGCTTAAGAATGGTGATAAGCCTGATCAGGTCGCACCAGTTGAACTGCAAGACATTGACGGGCACCACTACTACGTGATGACTGATGATGGTCTTGGCGAACAGATTGCTGATCCAGCACATTATCAACCCGGCAAGCCAAACGCCAAAACCAATTTGGTCAGTCTGACACCTGCTGAGAAAGACAAGGTTGACAAGATGGAAACTGAGTTAACGATTGATCCGGATGGGAAGTTACCAGATATGGATGACTTACAGGAATCGGCTGAGGAACCTGAAAAAGCATTGGATGCCAGTTCAGAGTCAGCTGATGAAGAGGATTCATCAAGACTTGAACGCGCAAATGATGACGATCATGAGGCTGAGGCGTCAGAGCAGTCAGATTCACAAGCCGCTTCTGAGCAAGCCACACCAGTTGCTTTGTTGGCAAAGGCCTTAACACTTATCTGCGACAGTATGCAGGAAGTGGATGATCCTAAGAAGGTCGATGCACTCGTTGATTCATCACAAAAGATGTTAGAAGCAATCAAATCATTGACGGTTTTAGATGGGGTTAAGGAGGAATAAACCATGCAAGAAAATGCGAACTCAAATATCGAAGATTTAGTCGGGTTAACACCCGTTAAGGTGCTTAGCCAAAACATGAACAAGGTCGCTCAAGGAATTGAAAGCGCTGCTGATGCCGGTGAAAAGCACCAGGTGCTTCAATTAGTCGATAGTGCTGAGTCACTTCTTGATGCCATTTCAAAACTTAATAGCTAACTTCCAAAGAACGAAACGTTTTGAAGGAAAGGAGTGATTCAGATGGAAGAATCGAAGTCAGCGGATATCGTTGATCCAGAACATCAGGACTCAGAAAGCGGCGGTGGATCGATCATGCCATTTCGAGTGACTGGATTTAATCACTACCTTCAGCAGTACATGAGCCACCCGATGGACTCAACGCTGGAAAGTCAATTTGCTGCAGCGTTGTTGACCATGCGCTTTCTGGTACCTGTTCAAACGGGCAAGCGAAGCGCAACAGCTAAACAGCCTAAGCCGAGCTTGACGATGTCAGTGGCGGTGACCACCTATTTAGCCGACGGGCAGCAATACATTCCGGTGTTTACCGACCAAGTTAAAATGAAGCAGTTTTTAGATGGGGCGCCGCACCTAGACGCGTTTCGGTCATTTGAGTTTACTAGCAACGAATTGATGGAAGAAGCCGATCGCTTAGAGATTGCGGGTGTTCTGATCAATCCTGGCTATCAAAGTTTTCCGCTTAGCCACGATTACTGGAATTACATTCATCAAGTCGTTCCGGTTGGGCTTCCGGAAACGGATAATGAATCACCCTTTAAAATTCGCATGATCGATCCCGCCCCTAAGAAACTGCAAGCAGCCATTGCGCGAGAGTTAAAGCACGTGCATAAAGTTAAGCGCGCATGGTTAGTTGAGTCGAAGGTAAAGGGTGAAAGTCAGTTCGATTACACCGTTGTGGTTGATTACAATGACCAGTCCAATGATTTTCAGTCAAAGGTGGCGCGACGAATTGCGAAGGCTGCCCACCGCTACTTGCCGCATGGCGCCGACATTTTAGTTGGCACACTGAGTGATCCAATTGGTCAAGCAGTGCAGCAGGAAGTTGATCCGTTTTATACGCAAAAACATTGGTTTTCATAGTTTCTCACACTATTAAGGGGGTGATGTTTTGGAACGATACGGTCGAAACGTGCCAAGTCGTAGCCAAATGAAACATCAAAGAGAGCAGCTCGCCACGTCAATAGACCTGGCAAAAATGAACAGTCAGGTTCGTTTCCACGAACTATCAACCGTATTAGAGGTGTCTGACACGGTTGATGTGGGAACTTACCCACGGTTAGTAAAAGTTACACCAATTGGGGATCACGAGAAAAAATAGGAGGTGCATTTTTTTGAGGAGATATGGATACAATTCAAGGTTATTCAGGGATAGCCTAGATGAAAAGCGCCATTACAAGATGTATAAGAAAGGGAAAATGTGGCTCGTTGCTGGCATTTCTTTATTCAGCTCAAGCCTGGCATATAGCTCGTTAAACGGTGTTTCCGTTAAAGCGGACACTGTTAACACGACCGCTACTGCTGATACACCAGATGCTTCCGTTGATTCAAATGCTGCGCAGAGTGCCTCAGATCAGTCAGATGATCAAGCTGCAACGCCTGTAGCAACACAAGCTAACACAGCAAGTGCTGATTCAGCTGCGACTAGTGCGACACCAGACAGCAGTTCAAAGGCTGCAACGCCTGCTGCACCAGTAGCATCAACTAGTACACCAAAGGCTGCCAGTGACCAAACAGCAACTGATCGAGCATCAGCACCGAAAGCAGCAAGCGATGCAACCGCTACTGCTAATACCGCTGCTAAGTCAGTTACCCAAACACCAGCCGCTGCGCCAAAAGCCACGGTTGATAGCGCAACTAAAGCAGCTGTTGATGCCACGAGCACTAAGAGCCCAAAGATTACTGAATACACGAAAGAAGCTGGGCAAAACTTAATTAAGCAAGCTACCCAAGCGCAAACTCAGGTACAAGACGACTTAAATCAAGCGAATGCTTTAGCTGATGCCAACGCCAATGACAGTATTCCGCGTGACGATGCATTAGCCGCATTAGCTTCTCACCAAGGTGCTGAAAAAGCTTCAGTTAACGATGCTGTGACATCCGCTGATGCGATTGCAGCAACTGATAAGCAAACTGCGTTGGACAACTTGAACAAAGCCCTCACCGTCGTGGACAACATGACGAATGAAGTTGAACAAGCTGGCGTCTTGCTTGCCGCTGATAAGAAGGGTGTTCAAGCAAACGTTGTTACTAATGCGCAGAATGCTTATGAAAAAGTCAGTTTGCCAAGTGGTGTTAACACTAAGTTGGATGCTTATGGTGATTTGATTGTTACTGCAAGCAATGATCAAACATTTCAGTCGGTTGTTGCCAACTTAAGTGATAACGGATTGATTGGTAGTTTCCGTCAGGTTGTGGATCCTTCTGAAAATGCAACTTTGACGATCAGCCCAAGTTCTAACACAACTATTAATTCGGATGGGACTGCTACAGTTCATGTGGATAAGATTGGCAATGACTGGACGACCGTAACTCTTACCTTTTCGTACACAGGGATGAAGAATGATAAATTCTGGGTAATTGTTCCTAAATCAGATGCAAAAGATTTTAACGTTTATAACGGAGCAAGTGGAGCAAAAAATGAGCAGTATCTTACGGCAACTGGAAAGTTTACGGCAGATGCTAGCGACGCTAATTCTGTTAAATACACTTGGACTGTGGATACCGATGGGAGCACTGTTAATCAGCAAATTAACATGCTAGGAATTGGGAGTTCCCATTATTTGTACGTACCAGCCGATGGTCGGCTAGCTACGTATGTATCCAATAAAAATGGGGCTACGCCTGATGGTTCAATTATTCCAATAATCTACGGTGGGACGAACTTAACTCCTAAAACAACAAAAATTACATTGACCAACCCAACAAGAGTGACAAGTGCTGTTATCGAAAACGAAGGAAGTGGCGTTGGGCAAACGGCAACCGATGAAAAAGCGGCTGGCGAAAATTATGTCTATGGTTTGCGATTAGGTGTTAATGGTCGGCAAACAATCGATAAAATTAATACGACGGTTGATGTGCCTAGTACCTTTACCTTAAATCAGTCATTAACTAATCAGCTTATTGCCCATTTGGCTGAAAATGGTACAAATAACGTTAAAGTAACTCAAGCAGGTGGTGCTGGGAAACCAATTACGATAACCGCTGATACTTTTGCAACTGGCGAAGGTGCGGTAATCGATGGTCATTTAGCATTTTTGCCGTTTGTTGGGTCATATGGAGCAGGTACTACAGGTAGCCAAACATTTACGATTGGAAATCTGACTTATACACTAGATGGATATGGCGATGGTAGTGGGCAGGCGCCTGTTCTGAAGACTTCTGCAGTTGGGCCGACATATTCACCGAATACCTCTGATGGTAATAAAACTATCTCTTATACGGGGACTAAAACACCACTCAAGGAATTTGTTGGTAATACTAATAATCCCAAGTTAGATTATGTTATCTATGGTCTTAACGCTGGAAACCAACGTTTAATCGGTGATAGTAGTGCTAATGTTCTTGGCAGGTTTGGTTTGACAAACGATGGGTCAACATCATTAAATGGTACGTTGACAATTGGCATTCCGACTCAAATCACCTCTACAGGGGTTTATTTGCCACTAACAAGTCAATCAGCGGGTACACTGAACTCTGGCATTAATGGTTACTCAGTAAATGTCAAATTTAGTAACGGAACTTCACAGAACTTTACAAATCTAAAGGAAGGCACAACTGTATCTACGCTCCCACAAAGTGGATCTTATAATACCACTCAAATGATTACAGTCCCAAGTGGTGCAACGATTACCGGATATGAAATTACCCCTAATAAGATAGTTACACCTGCAGATGTTAATTTGGTAAGTAATCTTGCTGAGTCTATTCCAGGATTGCAAACTGATAATGATTTAACGCCTGGAATGTTTGGTGTCTTAGGCTTTGTGAATGACAAGGCAACTGATAAGCAAAACATTAATATGCCACTTTCATTTACGAACCTCAAAACTGCAAGTGGTACCGCTGTTCCAAACAAAGTTACTAAAAATTTAACGGTTACAGCTGTTAAAGATGCCCCGATAAAGTTGGGCGAGAATATTTTACCGAATGGTGCTGGCGCGTACAACCAAAAAAATCCTGGAGACGTATTTGGAATAATTTTAGGAAATGGTAATACCGTTAACGAAGATTATCCTAATTTGAATGCTGATGGTTTTTACGTCAATCAAACTGTGAATGGTGGTAAGTATAACGGTACAACTGGAAACGACGGAGGTCTTGGAAGTTCTGGTATCAATGCGGTCACCGATCGAGATAAGAACGATGGTGCACCATTTGCTGGGGCAGCTAAGGTTAAAGTGGATCCAGTAATTTATGTTACTGTTCCTAAAACAACTAAGTTAATTAACCGTCAAACTGGTCAGCCCTATAAAATAAGTGATGGGCTTCCATTTAGAAAAGTTGGTACACTTTGGAGCAGTGTTACTCAGACGCCAAAGATAACTCAATATACCAATGCAGATAAACAAACGGTATACAAGATTGACTATAGCGGAACCGGATTTGTATGGAATGCTACAACGGAGCAGATGGAATTTGACTTTAAAGTTGATGAAGATGCCATGTCATCTGTATTGCCATTTAGTAACACTACAGATATGGATGCAAACATGGCTGATCAAGATCCACTTCATAAAGCAACTACAACTCCAGCTACTATTAACGGGAAGACCTATAACGTACCTTCTGCAACTAAAGGCGGAGTTGGCGGTGAATCAACTGCAGCAATAATGGTTCAGGGTGATGACCAATACATTGGCTCTGCTACACTAAACAGTCAAAAGGACGCTAACGGTTTATTTACAACGTTAACGGATGCCAGTGGCACCACCACGAAGGTTAGCGGATTAAGTAGCTTTAGTTATTATAACCCTAATGCATCAGGTGTTGATCCAGGTACTGTTGATAATAACCCAGGCCAATCTAATACACTGATTATTACTGCACCAGAATCATTGATTTTGGCGGGCACTATTCTCAGCAATCAAAATCAAGGCACTACGAATTATGAAACTAACGGTGTTAATAGTCCGATTGTTAATGATCAGGAGTCAATTAGGATGCGCCTTGCCAATAACACGTCTAAATCTTATGACAAAGTGGCTGGCATACTAAACTTGCGCAAACTAATACAGCTAATGACACTACAACTAACACTTCGGGGACATTTAAGCTAGAGTTAACGGGAGCTGTTAAAGAGGGCCAAGACTCAACTGGTACGACAACTACAACGTATTACGCAAATCAAGGAATGAAGCTCACTGATGGTGGCAAGTCTGTAACGTTGGATAATGGGGACAAGTATTACTTCAATACTACAGATGGCACGAGTACGACTAATTCGAATGAACTAATGACTGCAGATAAGGTCACAGATTGGTCAAAAGTAGCTTCGTTAGTTAGTGTTCTACCTCAGCTAGCATCAGCTGATATGGCTGATGTTATTGTTCCAGTTAAGGATCCAACAAGTAAAGATGACCAAGGCAAAGTTGACACAATTCCAACAGCATTTAGAGCTGATAGTTTCACGAGTGTTAACGGCGCAATTGGCGATTCATTTGCTACTACTGCAACTATCAAGAATGTTGACCAAGATGGTCATGAAATCAACGGATTCCCTGCTGAAACAGGGCAATTTGACGCAACTACTGGTAAGCCTAGTGGACCTACAGGAGCGGTTGGAGACGTTATTCCAAACCAACCGCAAACTATTCCAGGATACACTTTCGTGAAAACAGATGGTGCTACTAAGTTTGGACTAGATCCGAAGACCTCTGTTGTAACCAACCATTATCAGGTTAATATCGCAAACTTAACTACAACGAATAAACCAGGTGGAACTCAAATTGCAGAGGTTGCAACTGGGGACCCAACTGCTAATACTACGACTGGGAATGGGTCGGCTGACGCATCTGGAGTAACAAAGATTGCCTTCACAAATACGGATGCTACACTTAAAGTTGCTGGTTACGCTTATACAGTTTCTGTAAATGGCGGCACGCCGTATGCAACCCTTGCTGATGCGCTAGCTGCCAACCCAACGTATGATACTAAGGCTGATACGGGTAATGCTAAGACAGGTGTTGGTACCCAAAAGTTTGTTGTCACCTACAAAGTTGCCGACAAGGCTATTCAAATTGGTACAGCAACCAAGGTTTATGACGGTGATGCAACTACAGATCCGTTCAGTTACACAGTTACGTTACCAACTGGCTTAAAGCAACCAACTTGGACTTTAGCTGACTTCACTGCACCAACTAGTCAAAATGTAAGCACAACACCTTACTCAATTACGTTGAGCGCACAAGGTCTTACTGATTTGAAGACTGCTAACCCTGGCCTTGACTTCACAAGTTCAATGGTTACTCCAGGTTCACTGACAATCACGCAAGCACCAGTTACCATCACTGCGCCAAGTGACACTAAGCCTTATGATGGGACCCCATTTACTCAAGCAGCTCTTGAAGCAAAGGTAGGGGTAACTGGCAAGCCAACTAAAGGTGACGCACTAGTTTATACTCTTGATTCCGTTGCTGGAGATATTGCAGTTAATACCGATCCTGGTTATGTCACTAATGTATCATTTGACCCAGCTAAGAACCCTAATTACAAGATTACAGCTGTAAAGGGTAAGTTAACCATTACACCAGTTGGTACATTGACTGCTCAAATTGGCGCTCACAGTAAAGTTTATGATGGTACCACCACTGATACTGATAACGCTGGTGTTTATGATGTCACGTTAACTGGTGCAACTGGTTTAGCACCAATTACTTGGGTAGCAGGTGACTTCACTATTCAAAACGTCCAGCCAGATGTTGGTACTTACCAAGTCGTCTTGAGTAAGACTGGTCAAGATAAGTTAACCGCAGCTGCTAAGAATTACACCTTTGATTTGACTAAAGATGTCAAAGCAGGCAGTTTCGAGATTACGCCAGCTCCAATTACGATAACTGGCCCTACTGATACTAAGACTTTCGATGGCACTCCATTTGATGCAGCAACTCTTAAGAGTCAGACCGCTGTGGATGGTGTCAGTGGCAGCATGAAAGCACCGGTATTCTCACTTAACGATGTTAGTGCTGATTTCAATGTTGGTAGTTACGATTCGATTGTGACTGCGAAGGCTTCTGATAATTCAGATTACACAGTTAAGACTGTTAATGGGAAGCTGACCATTAACCCATTAGGTTTAGAACAGACGCCACCAAATGAACCAGGCAAGCCAACTAATCCTGACGAACCTAATAACAACCCAGCCTTAGATGCTTCGGTTGTTGTTCAAGGTGCCACTAAGGTTTATGACGGTGATGAAACCACTGATCCAACAACCTATAATGTTTTGAAGCCAACTGGAGATAAGTATGCTAGCTTTGTTGTTCCAACCTTTGAAGCTACTGACTTTACCATTACTGATTTAACCCAAAATGTTGGTAAATATAAGGTTACGTTAGCTCAATCTGGGATTGACAAGTTAGTTGCTGCCAACAAGAACTTCACAATCAAGCCAGAAGATATTCAAAATGGTTTGTTTGTTATTACTCCAGCACCATTAACCATTACGGCGCCAAGTGACACTAAAGTTTATGATGGTCACCCATTTGATCAAGCGGCTTTAGATGCAAAGGTAGCTGTAACTGGCAAACCTGCTAAAGGTGATGCTCCAGTCTATACTCTTGGGAGTGTCGCTGGTGACATAGCTGTTGGTAATAACTATCCAACTACTGTAACGGCAGATCCTACAAAGAACACTAACTACACCATTAAGACAGTACCAGGCAATTTGACTATCACACCAGCTGGTAAAGTAGCTATCATTATGGTTGCTCAAACTAAAGTTTATGATAACGATTCAACTACTGACCCAACAACGTATGATGTCACATTGCCAGATGGGGTTACTGCTCCTACTTGGACTGCAGATGACTTTGATCTGAGCGGTATTACCAGTCAAGATGTTGGCTCATACAATGTCACTTTGAGTGATAAAGGAATTTCGGATCTTCAAGCGAAGAACCCTAACTACACGATTACCAAGGCTGACGTAACAGGCACTACCTTCACCATTACTAAGGCACCAATAGTAGTTAATGGTCCAACCTTGACTAAGGTATATGATGGTCAGCCATACACTGGAACTGATTTAAAGGCTAGTGTAACTGGTACACCTGCTAAAGGTACTAAGCCGGTTGTTAGTTTAGGTGATATTAGTGCAGATGTTAACGTCTCAACTACACCATATGTTGTACCGGTAACAGCTGATGAGACTAATCCAGCTAATAAGAACTACAGCTTTACGCTTAACAATGGTCAGTTAACCATTACGCCATTAGGTCTGGAACAGACGCCGCCGAATGACCCAGGTAAGCCGATTAATCCGAACGATCCGCCAAAGAACCCAGCCATGGATGCTTCAGTTGTTGTTCAAGGAGCTACTAAGGTTTATGACGGTGATGCAACCACTGATCCAACAACCTTTAATGTTTTGAAGCCAACTGGTGCGAAGTATGCAACCTTCGTAATGCCTACTTTCGATGCCGATGACTTTAAGATTGATGATCTCACTCAAAATGTAAATCAATACAAGGTTGAGTTGACTCAAGCTGGGATCGACAAGTTAGTTGCTGCCAACAAGAACTTTACGATCAACCCAGAAGACATTCAAAATGGTTTGTTCACTATCACGAAGGCACCAGTAACCATTACCGCGCCAAGTGGTTCCAAGGTATTTGATGGTCAACCATACACGGGTGATTTGACTGCTAAAGAAGATGGCGTACCTGCAAAGGGTGATAAGTTGCAGTACACGCTGACGGATGTAAGCGGTGATACCAATATTGGCACTTATGACATTAATGTTGTCACTGACAATACTAAGAACACTAACTACACCATCACGACCGTTCCAGGAAAGCTGACAATCACACCATTAGGTTTGGAACAGACGCCACCGAATGAACCAGGAAAGCCAACGAATCCTAATGAACCAAATAACAACCCAGCACTAGATGCTTCAGTTGTCGTTCAAGGAGCACGCAAGGTTTACGATAATGATCCAAGCAATACACCAAAGACGTTTAATGTCTTAAAACCAACGGGTGCTAAGTATGCCAGCTTCGTGGTTCCAACCTTTGATGCTAGTGACTTTAAGATTGATGATCTCACCCAAGATGTAAATCAGTACAAAGTTGAGTTGACTCAAGCTGGAATCGACAAGTTGGTTGCTGCCAACAAGAACTTCACGATCAAACCAGAAGATATTCAAAACGGCTTGTATGTGATTGATCCAGCACCAGTCATGGTTAAGGGTCAAAGCGGTAGCAAGATTTATGATGGATCAGCCTTCACAGATGCCCAATTAGCAGGCAAGGGTGAAGTTATTGGTAAGCCAGCCTTAGGTAAAGATGTTCAATTTACGTTAACTGATATTAGTGGTATGAAGAATGTCGGTACCTACAAGACGATTCCAACGGTAGCTGCTACAGATAACCCAGATTACCTGGTAACACCAATTGATGGTCAATTGAGCATTACGCCATTAGGTCTGGAACAGACGCCACCGAACGAACCAGGCAAGCCAACTAACCCTAATGAACCGAATAACAACCCAGCACTAGATGCTTCAGTTGTCGTTCAAGGTGCACGCAAGGTTTACGATAACGATCCAAGCAACACACCGAAGACGTTTACGGTATTGGCACCAACCGGTGACAAGTACGCAACGTTTGTAATGCCAACCTTTGATGCCAGTGACTTCAAGATTGATAGTCTCACTCAAGAAGCCGGACAGTACAAGGTTGAGTTGACCCAAGCCGGAATTGATAAATTAGTTACCGCTAACAAGAACTTCACAATCAAGCCAGAAGATATTCAAAACGGTTTGTATGTGATTGATCCAGCACCAGTGATGGTTAAGGGTCAAAGCGGTTCTAAGGTATATGATGGTTCAGCCTTTACGGATGCCCAATTAGCAGGTAAAGGTGAAGTTATTGGTAAGCCAGCCTTAGGTAAAGATGTTCAGTTTACGCTGACTGACATTAGCGGTATGAAGAATGTCGGCACGTATAAGACAATTCCAACGGTAGCTGACGGTGCTAACCCAGATTACCTGGTAACGCCAATTGATGGTCAATTGAGCATTACGCCACAAGGTCTGGAACAGACGCCACCGAACGAACCTGGCAAGCCAACGAACCCTAATGAACCGAATAACAACCCAGCACTAGATGCTTCAGTTGTCGTTCAAGGTGCACGTAAGGTATACGATAACGATCCAAGTAACACACCGAAGACCTTTATGGTATTGGCACCGACAGGTGATAAGTACGCAACCTTCGTAATGCCAACGTTTGATGCCAGTGACTTTAAGATTGACAGTCTGACTCAAGAAGCTGGACAGTACAAGGTTGAGTTGACTCAAGCCGGAATTGATAAATTAACTGCTGCTAACAAGAACTTCACAATCAAGCCAGAAGATATTCAAAATGGCTTGTATGTAATTGATCCAGCACCAGTAATGGTTAAGGGTCAAAGCGGTTCTAAGGTATACGATGGTTCCGCCTTCACGGATGCCCAATTAGCAGGTAAGGGTGAAGTCATTGGTAAGCCAGCCCTAGGTAAAGATGTTCAATTTACGCTGACTGACATTAGCGGTATGAAGAATGTCGGCACGTATAAGACGATTCCAACAGTCGCTGACGGTGCTAACCCAGATTACCTGGTAACGCCAATTGATGGTCAATTGAGCATTACGCCACAAGGCCTGGAACAGACGCCACCGAACGAACCAGGTCAGCCAACGAATCCAAACGATCCGCCAAAGAACCCAGCTCTAGAAGCTTCAGTAGTTGTTCAAGGTGCTACTAAGGTTTATGACGGTGATGCAACCACTGATCCAACAACCTTTAACGTTTTGAAGCCAACTGGTGCGAAGTACGCAACCTTCGTAATGCCAGCCTTTGATGCAAGTGACTTTACCATTACTGATTTGACCCAAAACGTTGGTCAGTACAAGGTTGAGTTGACTCAATCCGGGATCGACAAGTTAGTTGCCGCTAACAAGGACTTTACGATCAAGCCAGAAGATATTCAAAACGGCCTGTTCACTATCACAAAGGCACCGGTAACCATTACCGCGCCAAGTGGTTCCAAAGTATTTGATGGTCAACCATACACGGGTGATTTGACTGCTAAAGAAACTGGCGTACCTGCAAAGGGTGATAAGCTGCAGTACACGCTGACGGATGTAAGCGGTGATACCAATATTGGCACTTATGACATTAATGTTGTCACTGACAATACTAAGAACACTAACTACACCATCACAACAGTTCCTGGCAAGTTGACAATCACGCCATTAGGTCTGGAACAAACGCCGCCGAATGACCCAGGCAAGCCAACGAATCCAAACGATCCGCCAAAGAACCCAGCCTTAGCAGCATCAGTTGTTGTTCAAGGTGGCCGAAAGGTTTACGACAACGATCCAAGCACTACTCCAGCAACCTTCAAGGTCTTAGGACCAACAGGTGAGAAGTACGCAAGCTTCGTTGTACCAACCTTTGAAGCTAGTGATTTCGATACTTCTAACATTACTCAGAACGCTGGTACTTACAAAGTTACCTTGAGTCAATCCGGGATCGACAAGTTAGTTGCGGCTAACAAGAACTTCACGATTAACCCAGAAGATATTCAAAACGGTTTGTATATCATCGACAAGGCACCAGTTATGGTCAAAGGCCAGAGTGGTACTAAGGTCTATGATGGTTCAGCCTTTACTGACAGTCAGTTAACCAGCACTGGTGAAGTTATTGGCAAGCCAGCCTTGGGTGTCGATGTTAACTATAAAGACGCTAAGATCGACAACATCAAGAATGTTGGGACTTACCTGACAAAGCCAAGCTTAGAGGGTGTTTCTAATGAAAACTACCTGGTAACGCCAATTGATGGTCAATTGAGCATTACGCCACAAGGGTTAACGACGCCGCCTGACAACACGCCAAAGAATCCTTCGAACCCTAAGACGCCAAACGACAATCAACCATTAGCAACTAGTGTGGTTGTTGAAGGTGCAACTAAGGTTTACGACGGTGATGCAACTACTGATCCAACGACCTTCAAGGTCGCTGGTCCAACGCAGTACACAGACTTTATAGTACCAACATTGACCGCTGATGATTTCGATACTTCAGGAATTACCAGTCAAAACGTTGACAACTACGTGGTTAAGTTGAGTGCTGCTGGATTAGCTAAGATTCAAGCTGCAAATCCAAATTACAAGCTTGATGCAAGTGATGTTCAAAACGGTTTGTTCGTCATCACACCAGCGCCATTGACCATTACTGGACCAACGGTTGAGAAGTACTACGATGGTCAACCATATCCAGCAAGTCAGTTGAGTGGTAAAGTTGCTGGTCAACCAACGAAGGGTGTCGCTCCAGTTTACAGTCTGGGAGACATTAGCGGTGACGTTAACGTCGGCACTTATGGCATTCCAGTTGTTGCAGATGCATCAGCCAACGGAAACTACAAGATTACACCGGTCGATGGTCAGTTAACCATCACGCCAATTCACTTGGCTATGACGCCGCCTAACGATCCTAATAACCCGGTTAACCCGAATGATCCAAAGAATAATCCTAAGCAGGATGCTTCGATCACGGTTCAAGGGAATACCAAGGTTTACGATGGTGATGTTTCAACGGATCCTGCAGCAACCAGCTACAAGGTCTTGGGTCCAGCTAAGTATCCAGACTTCGTTATCCCAACGTTGACTGCTGACGATTACGATTTGAGTGGTATTACCAGTCAAAACGTTGACAGTTACAAGGTAACGTTGAGTGCAGCAGGTATTGCCAAGATTCAAAGTGCTAACAAGAACTACGTCTTTGATGCGAGTGATATTCAAAACGGCTTGTTCGTTATCACCCCAGCACCAGTGACGATTACCGCACCAACCTTGGCTAAGACTTACGATGGTTTACCATATGCTGGTACTGACGATGTTGCGAAGGTTTCAGGTCAACCTAAGTTAGGTGTCGACTTGAAGTACACGTTGACGGACATCAGTAAAGACATTGAGTTAGGTAACTACCCAATCACCGTGACAGCTAATGATAATCCAAACTACAAAGTCACCGTAGTTCCTGGACAATTAAGCATTAATGATACGGCTCATAAAGTAGTTGCTAACTACGTTGATCAAAATGGTACTGCGGTAGCTGAACCTCAGACGTTTGGTGATTTGAAGTTCGGGGATGCTTATACGACTAAAGCACAAGTTGTCACCGGCTATTACCTGACTGCTGAACCAGCTAACGCCAATGGTAAAGTTGGTCACGATGATATCACCGTTACCTACGTTTACAACAAGATTGGTCAATATCAGATTACGCCTCCAGATGGTGGCAATAACACGGATATTACCTATCCAAACGATCCACAAGATCCGCATAAAGTTGTCACGCCAAAGACGGGCATTGTACCAAACGTACCAGGTTACACACCAGTTGGTCCAAACGGTGATCCTTTGAAGCCGTTTGATCCAAACAATGTAACTAAGGGATACTTGCCACCAGAAGTACCAAATGATCCAGGTACCAACACGCCGATCAAGTACGTACCGAATACGCCAACTGGTACGACACCAGGCGGTGGTACAACTAATACGCCAGGTGGTAACCCGCCAACTACGCCGAATACGCCAGAAACTGACACTACGACGCCAGGTGGCAACACACCGAAGACGCCAACAACGCCAAATGGCACCACGCCTTCTACTCCGCAAGGAGACACTGCAAATCCAAAGAAGCCTGGAACTGAACCAAATGGCCCTGCTTCAGGAAACAATGGTGGTAACGGTGATAACGGTTATGGTAGTACAACCAGTTATGGTGAAGCTGCTGGAACTGTTAACAAGGGTACTGGAACCAATGCTGCTGGCACCAAAGGTGAAGTAACAAAGGGTGTATCAAATGCTCAAGCAAACAATGCTGCTGGCAATAAGTCAGCAACCACCCTGCCTCAAACGAATGAAAATCAAAGTGCTGATGGCGTTCTGGGTCTTCTCGGAATGATTGGTACTTTGGGCTTAGCCGGAGCGCTTAAGAAACGTCGTCGTGATAACGATGCTTCATCACGTAAGGACTAAGGCATCACAGTTAAGGCTACATGAGCAAATCGAATTCCGATTTAACCGAGTTCGGGAACAAGCAGACTTCGGTCTGCTTGTTTCATACATAAGCATTTATAGGTTTCACCGCTTTAAAAATAAAGCACACATATATGAGCGACATGCAGCATGTAGGGGCGTCAGAAAACCGGAAACTCCGGTGCGGCGTGACAATTTAGGGAAATAGAGGGTGAAGTAAAAAATGAAACGTTACCGATACGATCAAATTGAAAAAGCTGAACCGAATGTGACCCGGTATAAGCTGTACAAAGCAAAAACAAAGTGGGTCATTCGGGGAGTCTCCAGTGTTGCGATTCTGTTTGGCATTCACGAAATGGGGGTCAATGGGGTCCCGCAAATTGTGAATCCACTCACCACAACAGTGCACGCTGACACGGTGGCTGACAATTCGACCAGTGATTTAAATGCTTTAACAGATGCAGGTACAACAGCAACTGATAGTAATACTGCGCAAGCAACAAATTCACCAGTAGCAACTACGGTGGCAACGCCGGTTAATCCTTTATTGGGTGTTCAAAATGAAGGCGTTAACGGGGTGTCACAAATTGCCAATCCATTGCCTGAAGCGGGCCTTAATCCTGCAGCAAGCAAATCGAACGACGGTGCAGTTGCAACGAGTGATCAGTCTACTGGAGTAGCAAACACACCAGCAAATAATGGTGCAGCAGCATCTTCTGATAACCAAGCAGCAGGTGCCAATGAAAATGCAGCTTCGACTGACAGCCAACAAGCAAGCGATGCTAACGGAAGTCAGAACACAACGTCGGCTAAGCAAGTCACCGATGCTGAAGAATTTGCAGCAAATCAGAAGCTTGATGCTAAAAACGAAAAATTGAATAAGGCTAATGTTAGTCAGAATGCAACGCAAGAAGCAAAGAAAGTTGCCGATGCACCATATGATGCAGAAAAAGCTAGCGTTCAACAGTCAGCTCAGAGCGTTTTAAACGATCTGCAAAAAGTTGCCGATGAAGCTAACAAGCAAGCGGCGGCTAATAATCAAGATCGTGATGTTAACGATGCAGCTTATGGTGCCCTGCAAGAACATATGGCACAAGAAGTGAACCAGATTAACGTTGCACTAACAGCACAATCAGATACGCTGCCGAAGGACATAACGACTGAATCATTAGGCCTGACACAAGCCAATAAGATTTTGACGAATATGCGTCAGGAATTAGACGTCGCTAAACAGATGATGGCTGCTGACCGAGCAGGTTTTGACTCTGAATTAGTTGAAACGGCTCAAAATGCATTGAAACAGGTAGTATTGCCACTAGGTACGAGTGCTGAGTTAGATGCATATGGTGATTTAATTGTTTCAGCGTCGAATGCCAATGATTACCAGTCTGTTGTCAATCAGTTGCAACAAAGTGGTTTGATTAGTAATTTCCGGTATGTAGTTGATCCAACTACTTTGAATTATGGATTAGCGGGATATTCACCAGAGGGTATCATATCAACTGCTAAATCAGCAGCTATGAGTGTCCTTACAAATATGAGCAATGATTTGAATATGACCACGGATCCCACCACGGTAACTTCAAGTCCACTTTATGATGCAAGCAACATCACAAACTATAATTTATTTGCTCCTTATATTAAAAATTTGCAGAACGTATACAATAATCCCAATAGTACAGCAACTCAAATTATTCAAGCAGCAGTCCTTGTTGGAGGAGCGTACTCCGCTTATATGAATTTTAATGGCGGTGGAATAATGAAGGGTGACGATCAGCAACAGGATTCTAAGGATCTATCAATCGCCCTTGTTTTGAACGTTGATGAAAATGGGAATCCCATCCTTGTCTCAGACTATGGAACTACTGCTGCTAAAGCAGGCAATGTAGTTAATGCTGCAGGAAAAGTGGTAGATCCAACAACCGGTGAGGTTACTCATGACTTTTTGTCACCAGTTGGAGATCCTAGTGGAAAAGGCGATGGTACTTATTACCTTGGTACCATTGGAAATACAATTCCTAATACAAGTAAGGATATAAAAGTTCCCAACTTTACCTATGTAAGTACGGAGGGACCTACTAAACTGGAAAGTATTGCGGGTGGTAAGACAATGCAAGTAGTTATTAACCACTGGACTAGCGGTTCTAAACCAACTACACCAACGACCACAGCCTTAAAAGCCACGGTAGGTGATGTCTCAAAGACATTTGATGGTAATACAACGTTTACCACTGTACCAACTGTTCAACTAAGTGGACTAACGGGAGTCAAGACGCCAACGTTTGCAACGAGTGATTTTGATTGGTCAAAGGTTCAAGCAGCTGCTGGTACTTATGCAGTTACCTTGAATGCAGCTGGTATTAAGAAAGTCACGGATGCCAACGCTAATACAACGTTAACAGCTGCCGACATTACAGCGGGCAAAGCAACAATCAAATCAGCAGCACCGAAGATTACTGCTTTGAAAGCCATAGTCGGTGACGTCTCAAAGACTTACGATGGTAGTGCAACATTTACTACTGTACCCACTGTTCAGTTGAGTGGACTAACGGGAGTCAAGACGCCAACGTTTGCAACGACTGATTTTGATTGGTCGAAAGTTCAAGCAGCTGCAGGAACTTATGCAGTTACGTTAAATGCAACTGGTATCAAGAAAGTCACGGATGCCAATGCTAATACAACGTTAACAGCTACCGACATTACAGCAGGTAAGGCCACGATCAAACCAGCAGCACCAAAGATTACCGCTTTGAAAGCCATAGTCGGTGACGTCTCAAAGACTTACGATGGTAATACAACCTTTACTACTGTACCAACTGTTCAGTTAAGTGGACTAACAGGAGTTAAGACACCAACCTTTGTGGCTAGTGATTTTGATTGGTCAAAGGTTCAGGCGGCCGCAGGTACTTATGCAATTACATTGAATGCAGCCGGTATCAAGAAAGTCACTGATGCTAATGCAAATACAACGTTGGCGGCTGCCGATGTTACAGCTGGTAAGGCAACAATTAAACCGGCAGCTCCTACGACTAAAGCACTGACTGCTACTGTTGGACCGGTTACTAAGACTTACGATGGTACAACAACATTTAGTAATTTACCATCGGTTACTTTAAGCGATAACGCAACTGTCCCAACATTGACAGCGACTGATTTTGATTGGAGCAAGGTAAGTAAAAACGCCGGTACGTATTCAGTAACACTGAATGCAGCCGGGATTAAAAAGATTACGGATGCTAACGCTAATACATCTTTAGCAACGAGTGCTATTACTGCTGGCAAAGCGGTGATTAACAAAGCTCCGATTACAATCACCGTTACAAGTCAGACTAAAAAGCAAGGGAATCCAGATCCAGAACTGAGTATTCTCTTTACTAACACACCATCAAATGGCGACAAATTAGTTTACACCGCAAGTCGAGAGCCTGGTGAAGAACCAGGTACCTATGCAATTAAAGTCGTCGCTTCGGCAACTGATAATCCAAATTATGACATTAAAATCAATAATGGTACGTTAACCATTACGGCTAAAGTAACGGCTTTGAAGGCTGCGGTCGGGAACGTTTCGAAGACTTACGATGGCACAACAACCTTTACAACTCTGCCAAAAGTGACGTTAAGTGGGCTTACTAATGCTGTTGTTCCAACCTTTACAGTTAGTGATTTTGATTGGTCGAATGTTCAACCAGCAGCTGGGACTTATTCAGTTACTTTGAACGCAGCCGGTATTAAGAAGATCACGGATGCTAACGCCAATACCACTTTAACCGCAGCTGATGTAACAGCTGGTAATGCTACAATTAACCCAGCAGCACCAACGATCACGGCATTGAAAGCTAAGGTTGGGGATGTTTCTAAGAATTACGATGGTAATACAACGTTTACTACTGTACCAAGTGTTCAGTTGAGCGGATTAACAGGAGTTAAGACGCCGACCTTTGTGACAACTGACTTCGATTGGTCACAGGTTCAAGCAACTGCAGGCACTTATGCGGTTACGTTGAATGCAGCCGGGATCAAGAAGGTCACGGATGCTAATGCTAATACGACCTTAGCAGCCACTGATGTAACGGCAGGTAAAGCTACCATTAACCCAGCAGCACCAACGACTATAGCATTGAAAGCTAAGGTTGGGGATGTCTCGAAGACTTACGATGGCACAAAGAACTTTACTAGTGTTCCAACAGTATCGTTGAGCGGCCTCACGAATGCAGTTACTCCAACCTTTACGGCTAGTGATTTTGATTGGTCGAACGTTCAAGCAGCGCCTGGTACTTATTCAGTGACCTTGAACGCAGCCGGGATTAAGAAGGTCACGGATGCTAATGCCAATACGACTTTAGCTGCAGCTGATGTAACAGCTGGTAAAGCTACAATCAATCCAGCAGCACCAACGATCACGGCACTGAAAGCTACGGTTGGCAACGTCTCAAAGATTTACGACGGTAATGCAACCTTTACCACTTTGCCAACAGTTAATTTGAGCGGGCTCACAAATGCTGTTGTCCCAACCTTCACGACCAGTGACTTTGATTGGTCGAACGTTCAAGCAGCGCCTGGTACTTATTCAGTGACCTTGAACGCAGCCGGAATCAAGAAGGTCACCGATGCTAACGCTAATACCACTTTAGCTGGAGCAGATGTAACGGCAGGTAAAGCCACGATCAATCCAGTAACTACGACTAAGACGGCCTTAACGGCTAAAGTTGGTGATGTTTCTAAAGATTATGACGGCACGGCAACCTTTACTACCGTACCAAACGTTACATTAGGTGGTCTGGCGAATGCAGTCGTACCGACCTTTACGACCAGTGATTTTGATTGGTCGAACGTTCAGCCAACGGCAGGTAGTTATTCAGTAACCTTGAATGCAGCTGGGATCAAGAAAGTCACAGATGCTAATGCCAATACCTCTTTGGCCGCAACTGATGTGACAGCAGGTAAAGCTACAATTAATCCGGCTTCACCGACAATCACAGCGTTGAAAGCTAAGGTTGGGGATGTCTCAAAGACTTACGACGGCACAAAGACCTTTACTAGTGTGCCAACAGTAACGTTGAGTGGTCTCACGAATGCCACAAAGCCAACCTTTACGGCCACTGATTTCGATTGGTCCAACGTCCAACCAGCAGTTGGTAACTATTCAGTAACACTGAATGCAGCCGGCATCAAGAAGATCACGGATGCCAATGCTAATACGAGTTTAGCAGCCGCTGATGTGACAGCAGGTAAAGCTACGATTAATCCAGTGGCCTTAACTGCGAAGGTTGCAAATATTTCAAAGGCTTACGATGGCACGAAGACCTTTACGACGATGCCAACAGTTACTTTGAATGGTCTCACGAATGCTGTTGTTCCAACCTTTACGGCCACTGACTTTGATTGGTCCAACGTCCAGCCAGCAGTCGGCAACTATTCAGTAACCTTGAATGCAGCTGGTATCAAGAAAGTCACGGATGCCAACGCTAATACGGCTTTAGCAGCCGCTGATGTGACAGCAGGTAAAGCTACGATTACGCCAGCGTCCTTAACGGCTAAAGTAGATGATGTCTCAAAGAATTACGATGGTACAGCGACATTTACGACGGTGCCAACGGTTACTTTGAGCGGTCTCACGACTACCACGGTACCAACCTTTACGGCCACTGACTTTGACTGGTCAAACGTCAAGCCGGATGCAGGCAGCTATTCAGTAACCTTGAATGCAGCTGGGATCAAGAAGATCACGGATGCTAACGCTAATACAACGTTGGCCGCTACCGGCGTAACAACAGGTAAGGCAGTGATTAATAAAGTAGCGGTCACGGTGACTGCTAACAATGCCAGCAAGCTAGCTGGTAATGCAGATCCAGCTTTGACTGCAACTGTTAGTGGCAATCCGGCTAACGGCGATCAGGTCAAGTACACGGTGAGTCGGGATGCTGGTGAAGCCGTTGGTACCTACACGATTCACGTGACGGCTAACGCTGCGGATAACCCGAACTATACGATTACTGCTGTAACGGGTCAATTTACAATTAATAAAGTTGCTGCAAAGGCAACGGTTGATAACGTGTCTAAGACTTACGATGGCACGACAACCTTTAATAAAGGGCCAGTTGTCAGCTTAGATCATGGCTTTACGGCCAGCGATTTAACCAATGCTGATTTTGACTGGAGCCAAGTTCAAGCAAATGCAGGCACGTACAGCGTGACACTTAACGCAACTGGGATTCAAAAGTTACTGAGTGATAATCCTGATATGACCTTGACAGCAGCGGATGTTACTGCCGGTCAAGTAACCATTAAGAAGGCAACGGTCACCGTAACTGCTAATGATGCTCACAAGGTAGCTGGCGATGCGGATCCAGCATTGACGGCAACGGTCGGTTCTAAGCCTGCTAAGGGTGCTGACGTGAACTACAAAGTTAGCCGGGCAGCCGGCGAAAACGTAGGGACTTATGCCATTACGGTAACGCCAACCACTAACTTGAATTACAACGTTGAAGTTAAGCCAGGTCAATTTACAATTACGCCGCAACCAGCCGATGTTGCAGTTGGTAACGTGACTAAGGCTTACGATGGGACGACAGGCTTCACCGATGTACCAGCTATCACGGTTACGGGCGCTAAAGAGGTTAAGCTGCCAACCTTAACCGCTAGTGATTTTGACTGGAGCAACGTTCAAGAAAACGTCGGCAGCTACCAAGTTTCACTGAATGATGCTGGTAAGGCTAAGTTGCAGCAACTGAACCCGAACATCAATATCAGTAAGGTGACAGCAGGAACGGCTACGATCACTCCAGCAAAAGTCACGTTACAAGCCAAGAATGCAACGAAGGTCTTTGGGACTAATGATCCAGCCTTTGATGCAACGGTAACGGGTCAACCTGCTAAGGGCGTCAAGGTCGCTTACAAGATCACCCGTGCTGCTGGTGAAAACGTTGGCAGTTATGATCTAACGGTAACGCCAACTGCTGAAAGCAACGGTAACTATCAGGTCACGGTAACCAAGGGCGGCCAGCTGACCATTAAGCCAGCAGCAACCACGGCTGTGATCAGTACGGTTCACAAGACTTACGACGGCACCACGGCAAAGCCGAGTGAAGCATTGACCGTCACCTTAGCAAACGGCACGGTGATTGATAACTTGCCAACCAGTGACTTTGACTGGTCTGCAGTGGGTGCCAATGCCGGTGACTACGCCGTTTCGTTGAACGCGCAGGGTCTGCAAGCAATTGAGCAGCAACAGCCAAACTACACGTTGACGGCTAAAGACGTTCAGGCTGGGCACGTCATTGTTGATCCAGCACCGGTATCGATTACTGCACCGACGATTACGAAAGACTATGACAAACAGGGCTACACTGGTGATTTGAAAGCAACTGTCACTGGACAGCCAGCAGATGGTGTTGACCTGAAGTACAGCCTGACGGACTTGAGCGCTGACGCTAACATTGGGGTATACCCAATCAACGTCATCTTAGGGACGAACAGCAACTATGACGTGAAGGTCACGACTGGTAAGTTAACCGTCAAAGCAAATAACTTTGCACTGACAACCAATTACGTAGATGCCAAGAATAATCAGTTAGCAGCGCCAACGAGTACTAAGAACCATAACTTGGGTGATGCTTACAAGACTGAAGCAAAGGCGATCACAGGGTATTACTTGACGGCTGAACCGGCTAACGCAGCTGGGACATTTGCTGGTAATACCACGGTTAACTACGTTTATGCACCGGTTGGAAGTGCAATCATCACGATGCCAAATGGTGAACAAACCAAGATTGCTTACAAAGTTGATGGCACTGATTTGACTAAAGTGAGTGTTCAAACTGGTCAAGTTGTGCCTTATGTAAATGGCTACACGGCATTTGCCGTTAACGGCGGGGCCAAGACCGCACTGACACCGGTAAACGTTAAGGATGTAACTGCCGGGTATCAACTGCCAGCACTGCCAAAGGATCCGTCACAAGATACGGTTATCACCTACGTTGCGGAGACGTCAACGAACGGCGGTAATGTCACTGGCGGGACGACTTCTGGTGAACCAACCGGTAATGGTGCAACGACCAATACTGGCACAACACCAACGGGGAGTTCAGCAAACCAGAACGGCACTTTACCAACGGTGAAAACCGATAACCAGTCTGGCGAAACTGAGACGATGCCAAACAGCACCAATCATGCTAACAGTTCTAGTTCAGAGCCAGGCAGCCAGTCAACGGGAACCGCAGAAACGATGAGCGCTAGTCAAAACGCTGGTCAAGCCACGAATGGTGCTGCAGCAAACGAAGCACAAGGAACAACCGAAAATGCCAATGTTGCTGCTAACAACCAGCAGGCACCATCTGTCAGCGGCAATGCTTCAGCTAACAGCCAGCAGGCAGCTCCTGAAGCTGTGAACACGACTAACAAGGGTGAGGCAACGCAGCAGAAGCAGACGATTGCTAAGAAGACGCTGCCGCAAACTGGTGAGACTGCTAAGCCATCATTTGCAAGTGAAGTTGGTGTCATGCTGCTAGGTCTGTTTGGCCTGTTTGGCACTAGCAAGAAGAAACGGCATGAATAATGAAACGATGATTAACTCGTGCCCGTGCGCTTTCGAGTAGTTAGCGCACAGCGGTCAAGGGGCGACTACCTCCTCTGATATTCTTCCCTTGATCGTCTCGATTGGAAACTGCCTATTTCCAATCGAACATATTTGCAGCACCTGTGCACTTTCGAGAAGTTAGTGCACAGTGATCCTAGGGGAGAGGACTGACCCCCTCACATCCCCTTCGACCAAGCGACTAGAAACCTTGTACTTCCAGTCGCCAGTATCATCAATATCCGTGTGCCTGCAAGCGTAAGCACACATCGACCCTGGACTTCTATCCCCCCTCGGTCGACCAGCCGGGAACCCCCATTCGTCCCGGCTGCTACATAATGAGCACCATTTGGTCTTAAAACCACGTATGAAAGAGGCGAATCATCAATGTTTGTTGACTTACTATTGACAAGTCCAGAACAGCGGCAACTCAAACTCTTGTCAGCGATTCGAATTCGACAGCGCATCGAGTTTACTGAGCTTTCCAAGTTATTGGGATGGCCGTATGTGTCGACGCAGCAGGTGTATCGCCGGGTCGTTGCTAACTACCAGATTATTTCGGGGGAGAAACTCTCGAAAGACAAGCTGGTCAAGAAGTGCGACTGGGTCAACCTGCAGCTCACGCAGTATTTGATTCGGCACTCTGTCGGCTACTTGTGCCTCACCGCGGCAGTGCGCAAAGAACCCAAGACTGTCCTGAACATGGGGGCACAAACGGTTTCTAATCGGCTGAAACCGATTGTCAACTGGCTTAAGCAGCGCCATTTGGACTATAACCGTCAAACAAACGAGATCACCGGCGACGAACGCCTCATTCGCCTCTTTGGGTGGCAGCTTTTCAGATTGGGCGGTAGTAAGATTGAGCTTACGAGCGAAGAAGTCCCGTACTACGAATCCTTGAAAAAATTGCTGCCAGAACAGCAGACGGTGACCGTGGCACTCAGCGACTACTTGAAAGTAACGGCTATTCGTTTAGCTCAGTACAACTATGTCAGCAAAAAAAGCGATCATTTCAAGATGGTGGAAAAAGACGAAATTTTAAACAACGTTAATCTGCCAGAGCAAAATAGTGAAATTAAGTATAATTTGGTTGAAGTTTATTGGCTGCAGTACATGGTAACTTATAGCCCGTACTTCGTGGACACCAGTCATACCAAGCTGGTGAAGCCCAAGGAACGCGCCGTATTGCCGTACTTGATTCAACTGATCGTTAAAACCGTGATTACGCGGCTGCGGATCTACCGTTCACCGCTGTACTTTGAGCAGTTAGATGAGTTTTTAATGGAGAGCGTTCAGTTTGCGCTCCTCTTGCATCAGCCCGTGATGTTCTTAGATCAAGAACCCATGCACAAACCCATTGCTAAATTGAGCAAAATCATTCATCATCTGTCAAAAGACATTCCGGAGTTGGCACCCGAAGCAGACCTAATCGTGTCCGTGCTGTCCGATGCCTTAAACCGGTTCATCCCGCGGCAGCAAGTCGACGTGGGCTACCCGGCATTCTTCGACGACTATGTGGTGGGGATTCTTCAGCAGCGGCTGATGACGCAGTTTATGTCGATTGATTGGCATTTGAACAGCTTACCCGTCACGACTGAAGTCACGACACCGACATTTAGAATTATTATTCAACCGGAACAGCCTTCCGACAATCAGTACTACTGGTTACCGTGGCTGAGTGTCAGCCAAAATATTCAGTTTTTGATACAGAAAATGAAGTGCTGGATCAACCAGAATATTTTGGCGGATAATGCGCTGATGCCGATCCCGATGGGGTAGCGCAGCGCTTATAATGACGATATGAATCACTAAATTTTAATTTAACAAATGAAGTACTTTTTGTTAATATTGTGCCAGAGATTAGCAAATTCTGATAGACTGATAGTGTTTTAGAGTAGACACTTTTGGTCTGTCTGAAGCGTTGAAAAAAAGAGGCATGAAATTTGGTTCGCCTTTTTGTATAATTTAGAAAAAAGACGGGATACTTTTTATATCTATAAATAGATATTCGCGCATCAGTTCAGTAGAATGAATATTGTAGAAGAAAAGAACCTCCTTGCCTACTACTCTTGGTTTGAATTTTAGGAGATGCGAAATGCCTGGTACAAAGCCGATGTTTCAAAACAGTCAAAACTTTGCGGAAGTTTATTTTCAAACTGCAGCTGGGGTTGAATTAAGGAATCCGTTAAAAATAGTGAGGCCAGTAGGTGAGTCTTATCAAGTTTCGGCGCCTGTTATCGAAGGTTATCTTTTGATTAGTCAGCCGGGGCCGAAAACCCGGATCATGGGCACCTCGCCTGCGTGGCTGAGGTTGATCTATGACCGGATCGGTTCCTTGCGAATCTATCAGGGTCTTGACGATATTATCGGTGAAGGCATCAAGTTGAAAAACGGCGCTCAGCCAGAACAGGTGGCGCCGGTGACCTTACCCGCAGCACCCAGTAAATTCTACTTTCAAGTTGACGAAACGGGGATCGGCGAGCAGGTTAAAAACCTCAGCGCTTTCGTACCGCAAGAACCGACGAAACAGACGTCATTGCTGTGTTTATCGGCAGACGATATTCACGAGCTGAAAGCGACGGATCTGGATCTGGCGAACGTTTTCAAGCTGGACGGGATCGAAGCCGCGTCTGATAAGTGTGCAGCGGCTACTGGGCAAGCTTCGGATAAGGAACGCCAAGATAAAACAAATGCGTTACAAAACCAGTCTCTTTGTTTGCTGGAACACGCGTTGATCGAAGTTTCAAAAGCGATCGTTTGTTTAAGCGAGGATCAGGATCGTAATCGAGAACTGATCGACGGGTTAGTCATGAACGAACGGCAAATGTTAGAGGCCATTAAAACATTGATCAAATAGGGGGAGTATGATTATGGAACTTAATTTAATTGATTTAGGCGGTTTTGTTAAACAAGGGCAAAAGGTCTTAGCGGATACGGACGAGAAGTACATCAGCAGGACCGAGTTTGATCACAAACTGATTCTTGTCGTTAACGTGCAAAAGCAAAATCAACAGGTTAAAATTCAGTCAAACTTTGAATGGGAAAAAGTCGGTGACAAGTGGCGGCCAAACGTTGATAAACCAAACGAAAATTTTGTGGATCCCTTAGCAAAGAAGTGATGATACACCAAAAAAGCGTTGCACTTTTGGATAAAAATGCAACGCTTTTTTATTGCGTTAAGCGGCAAATTTGTCGCCGTGAGAGAAACGCTTTAAAACAGTGACGGGGTTTTTCATCAGCTTACAGGACTGATACTTTCAATCCTAAGTTTTTAAGGAATCTTCAAAAACTCAGGAAAATTTATTCATAAGCTTCTAGTACCGCCTTCATAAATATTTAATAATTATGGTATAGCCAGTAGGTTTTAAAAAATTGAATCATCGGGAGAATGGTGCAATTTACTGGCTGATTTTATTTCTTTGGAGGTGGCGATGATGAGTCGTCTAAAAGATCTGACGGGTCAACGATTCGGCCGACTGACCGTACTTCAACGTGAGGGTCAGTCGAAAAATGGGAACGCGAAATGGCTATGCAAGTGTGATTGTGGTAATTTGAGGGTTGTTGACGGGTACGGTCTGCGGACGGGACAAACGGTCAGTTGCGGGTGTTACCGTCGTGAACAGGCTCGCAAAAACATTCTCAATAAGCCGGTGCTTACGCAAAACATTGGGAACTGGCACATTCTTGAGAAGACGTGGCACCCAACTAGCGAAGATCTGCGGGCGAATAACCGTAGTGGGATCACGGGTGTGAGCTACGACCGGAATCAAAAGCGCTGGGTAGCACGGTTGTTTTTCCACGGCAGATACGTCTTAAACACGATGTATGACCGTAAAGAAAGTGCGATTCAGGCAAGAAAAGATGCTGAAGAAAGATATTTAAAGGTTAAGTGAGACGGTTGCTGGCTTGATTTTAGCTGGTAACCCGCAAACAGCAATAGTGAGGGAACTTTGGTGGGGGAAACAATTCGTTTGAATTGGCCCCATTTTTTTGTTGGGCAATAAAAAAATGTTGATGATTTCTCATCAACATGGTGAAGTGCTGTTTGATTTACTCGAGTTCTTCGTTTTGTTTTTCAACCCTTAAGGCACGCACTTTCTGGTATTTAATCTGATTGATAGTGTCCGTAAGCGTTTCCCAATCATCGTGCGACGGCGGGTTATGCCAGATGACTTGCTGCTGTTTGACGGAAGAAGTTAAGAAGTCTGACAAGTAAATATCGGTTTGAGCGGATAAATTACGGGTCAGGACAAAATTCGCGTTGTGCGATTCCTGCAATGTTTTAATGATATAGTCCGTATAGAGCGGGCCAAGCGAGAAATCGACGCAGATGTAAATCTTGAACTTTTGCAATTTTTGGGGAATGCAATTAATAAAAGTAAACATATAATCAAGGTAAAGATTGGCCGACTCTTGCCGGCTGAGATTCAAATCGTTTCGTTGGTTTAAGGTCGTCATAAAGTCGTTAATAATGGTGTGAAAAACCGGGTATGATTCCTTGAAAAGCTTAATTTTACTGAACCGGATGAAAGTGGTGGGTTCAACGTAAAAAGTCGTAAATTTCAAGTGGACGGCGTTTAACGTCTGCCTTAATTTAGGGATGTCGAGCCGTTCAACCTCAATCAGCCGACTAGCCGCTTGAAGTGACTCGATCAACTGATCGGTTAATTCATAGGCCATTGAAAAGTGCTGATCATCTAATATTTCTTGAATTCCGGGCAGGTACTGCTGGGTGACTAAAAAGGTGTACAGGTAATTCAGTTCGTTGTCGGGCAGATCAAGGTTAAAAGCATTTTTGACGGATGCCGCAATACTTTTTAAGTGCTGCTTGATCTCCGGTGAGAGGTTCTCCTCCGGGATGATGGCTTCTTTCAGCGGGCACTTATTCATAACACGAAGGACCCAGATTTTGATAAAGATTTCTAATTTCACTTTTTGAACGGGTTTAATGATGAAGTTGAACTGTGATTGGATATTAACGATTAGATTATTAACTTTGACGTCCATTTTGGGGAAGGGACTCGCAATGCCATTAAAAATGGTATAAAAAAACTCAAATACTCTAAGTCGAGTAACGTACTCAGGGGATTTGACGAGACTTGGGGATCTGTAGAAATCAGATTGATTCAAGATATCACGCAATTCAAGCTGACCAGCGTAAAATTTGGTTTTGCTGACAAAATTTCGCTTACGAAATGACTCTTTTGATTCGTTATTGGACGTTAAAATGTCATATGAAAAAAGGGCAAAAAGAGACGACCGCTTTTGACGTGTACCCCCAAAGTTGGAAACAACTTTGGGGGTATTTCTATGACTAAAATTTCCTGGGATACTAAAATTATAGCTATTAAAGCATATTTAACAGGGA
>NZ_BCMI01000016.1 GCF_002217985.1 Secundilactobacillus pentosiphilus | reverse complement strand
CTTGGATTTATGCCTTAGTTGGCTTACATGCAGCTCTCTGCTTTCTGGAACCCAGTTAGGCAATATACCAGGAAAAAAGCAAACTTACGAAAATCCAAATGCTAATTACCCTCGCCCGCCAAAAACGCCAGCGCTAAATTCCGGTACAGCATCGTTGCCTGTAAAAACTGTTCAATTTCGATGTACTCATCCGGCTCATGTGACGTATTCGTCCCAGGCCCATAAACAATGGCCGAGAAGCGAGACTTCGCCCGTAAAAATTCCGAAGCATCACTGGCGCCGCCTGCGCCTACCGGGATTACCCGATTACCGATCACCCGGTGACCAATTTTTTGTGCGAGTTTAACCAGCGGTGCATTCGAACGGCCCGGAACAGCTTCTTCCGGATAACTGTAAGAAATTTTCAGTTGAAACCCCGCCCGGTCATTGAGCCGATGGACAAGTTTTTCCAGTATATCATATATCATTTGATTCGGGTACGCCGGGATGGTACGAACGTTAGCCGACAAGCGGGCTTCACCCGGAATCGTGTTAATTTGTTCACCGCCGGAAATCAGATCGACGTTGTGCAGCAGCCCACCCAAAACAGGATCGATTTTATCCAACCGCTGCATTATTTCAGTAACCTCGTTATAAAACACGATCAGGTTATCAATAGCATTGATTCCCTTAGCTGACTGCGCACTGTGAACCGACTTGCCGATGGAGTCCACGTGATAATCAATGACGCCACGAGCGGTATACGCAATTTTATCCAAACCGGTGGGTTCCGCAATGACTAAGGCAGCTAACTGATCAGCATATCCCGCTTTCGTTAATTGCGCTGCACCATATTCGCCAGTCTCTTCACCCACCGTTGCCAGCAGCCGAATCGACCCGTTCAAAGGCGTGCCGTCTGCCAACAATTCCAGCATGGCAATCACAATCGCGGCCAAGCCGCTTTTCATATCAGAGGCGCCACGGCCATACACATTGCCAGCCGCAATTTCTCCCGCAAACGGATCGTGATGCCAGGTACTCAGCTCACCAGGATCAACCACATCTTCGTGCCCTGATAAGCCCAGTTGTTTACCATTGGGATTGCCAATCGTAATCACCAGATTATCGCGGCCTGGTGAATACGTGACAAATTCCACTTTAGCCGACTGCTGATACGGCTCAAATAACGAGGCGATATAACGTGCAACAGCCGCTTCATTTCCGTTGACTGACTTAATTTGAATCAGTTTTTGTAAAATTGTAATTTTTTCTGTCTCGTCCACTGCGGCTCCCACCTTAACATTGTTTAGACACAGCATACTCCGCGACGAACGTTGAATGCAATGCGAAATGCAGACTATCAACGATTATTTCAACTTAGTGACTCATTGAGCAGTGGGTGTTTCGCTACCATTAATTTGAGTTATAATAGAAACAAGTTTGACAAAGGAGCGTGAGATGATGCAAATCAAAGTGCCAGTTCAAAATGGTCTTTTACCCGATATTTATGGTAAATACGCACCAGAGAAGTATCGAATCAATAACGGTCCAGTGAGGTCATTTCCAATTGAAATAAAGGACACCCCCGCAGGAACCAAAACGTATGCGATAACCATGATCGACCATGACGCCATTCCGGTTAGTGGGTTTACGTGGATCCACTGGGTTGCTGCTAACCTGCCTGGTGATCTCACAACGATTCCGGAAAACGCCAGTCAAAGCGGTGAAGTTGCCATGACCTTTGGTAACAATTCAAGTGCAGGGCGTTTAGTTCATAGCCAAGATCAGCAAACCAGTCAGCACTATACGGGACCCGTTCCGCCAGATAAGAATCACCGCTATACTGTGACCGTCTACGCCTTAGATGATAAGTTACCGTTGGAAGACGGCTTTTGGCTCAACGAATTACACGATGCCATGAAGGGACACGTACTAGCAGAAGCAACCCAGGTTGTTTTAAGCCGCGCATAAGACCGCATTCGACTGAAACCCGATTCATTAATTCAAGCACATACTGCTTAGCATAGGGGAGAAAAAGACATGTTAAAATACAAATCGATAGCTGTACCGCTGGATACTTCGAAATTTGCGGAATTAGCACTGGCAAAAGCCATCGGCGTCGCAACTCGAAACGAATCACACCTGGATCTGCTGAGTATTATTGATACCCACCAGTCTAACTATTACGGTGGTCTGTCAAACGGCAGCATTGTCAACTCACTAGTCGAAGATGCAACTGAATATTTAACTGAATTAGTCGATCAGATCAAGGATCGATACAACTTAACCGATATCAGTACGCATATCCGCTTTGGTAACCCCAAGACGGTCATTGCCCTAGATTTCACTAAGGAACACCACAACGACTTGATTATGATGGGCGCAACTGGCATGGGAGCACTAGAACGTGTTATGACCGGGTCGGTTACAGACTTTGTCACGCGTAACGCCTCTTGTGATGTTCTCGTTGTACGCACTAATCTCGCCAACGAACCAGGGCAGAAAATTGAAAGTCCTTTCCAAACAAAAATGAGTCAGGAACAAGAAGACAAATAGTTGTCACACAACATTAGCTGGAAGGGTCGAATTGACAGGCTTTCAATTCGGCCCTTCTTTCATACCCGTAATCACGTTTAAGCTATCAAAGTAAGGGAGAAAACATATGGAAGCACCGACATTCAAAAAAATAAACCTCTTCCAACTGGTGATGTTGGCACTTGGGTCCTTAATCGGCTCCGGCTGGCTGTTCGGCTCGTGGGAGGCCACTAAAATTGCTGGCCCAGCCGCTATTTTTTCCTGGATCATCGGGGGCTTAGTGATCGGTTCAATCGCTTATGATTACGTTGAGATCGGTGCCATGTTCCCAGAATCGGGCGGCATGAGCAAATACGCCCAATACTCTCACGGTTCACTGCTGGGGTTCATTGCCGCCTGGGCGAACTGGGTCTCTTTGATCACACTGATTCCCATTGAAGCCGTCGCTGCCGTGCAGTATATGAGTACCTGGCCATGGTCATGGGCTCACTGGACCCACCATTTTCTCAGTAACGGCGTCATTACCAATAGCGGGCTTTTCGTAGTGTTTGGCTTTATTATCGTCTTCACGGCCCTGAATTTTTGGTCAGTAACGATTTTAACCCGGTTCACCAGTTTGATTTCAGTCTTTAAAATTGGTATCCCGCTGCTGACCATCGCGATGCTGACAATGTCAGGTTTCCATCCAGGCAACTACGGCACTAATTGGCACCAGTTCATGCCCTATGGCTCGGCACCCATTTTTACTGCCACTTCGGCAGCCGGTATTATCTTTTCGTTTGATGCCTTTCAAACGGTCATTAACATGGGCGGTGAAATTGAGCACCCTAAGAAAAATATTGGTCGTGGCATTACCATTTCTTTACTGATCAGCGGCATTTTGTACGTGATTCTGCAAAGCACTTTTATCACGGCTATCCCGCCAAAAATGATCGCGGCTACCGGCTGGCACGGGATCGTTTTTAATTCTCCGTTCGCTGACATGGCGATCCTATTAGGGATCCACTGGTTATCTGTACTGCTGTACATGGATGCCTTTGTTTCACCGTTTGGTACCGGGGTCTCCTTTGTAGCCAACACCGCCCGAGCACTGTTTGCCATGGAAGGTAACCGTCACGTTCCCCATTTTCTTGGCCAAATCAATCTAAAGTACGGTATTCCGCGTAACGCAATGATGGTCAATACCGTCTTAAGTATGGTCATGGTCACCGTCTTCCGGTCATGGGCGGTACTGGCCACGGTGCTGTCAACAGCCACTCTAATTGCCTATCTCACCGGCCCCGTTACCGCGGTTTCCCTACGTAAAATGGGATCAACGCTCTACCGGCCGATCCGACTTAAGCGACTGCCATGGATCGCTCCGATTTCGTTCGTGCTAGCCTCATTAGCAACCTACTGGGCAATGTGGCCCACCACCGTTGAAGTTATTTTTATCATTTTACTGGGTCTGCCCTTTTATTTCTATTATGAATGGCGCAACCGGTTCGTCTCAACTAAACAAGCCTTTAAAGCTAGTGCTTGGATGATCGGTTACCTGATTTTTATTTCAATCATGTCCTACATTGGCAGCCATCAATTTAACGGGCAAAACTGGATTCCATATCCCTTCGACTTCGTTGTGATTATTATTGCCTCACTCGGCTTCTATTGGTGGGGGATTCGCAGTTACATTGTGACAGAAGACTTTGCTAAAGCTCAAAAGCTCAATCAAGAAGCCAAGGAACGAGGCGAAATGGAAGATGACAAATAAACTCCTAGAAATTTATTTAGTGGATGATGATAAGTCCTTCATCGTGGGGACAATTATCGCAGAAAACCCGAATCAATTACTGATTGTCGCCATTGATGATAACGGTCAAGTCGACAGTGTTGAAATTGTTTTTCGTTCTCACATCGCTAAAATCGTTTCTGATTCAAGATACTTAACTTTCTGCCAGGCAATGATAAAAGAAAATCAGACGATTGGCATTTTCGATGCGTTCAAGCTTGCTGAACAGCTTCCCGGTAGTTGGCAGTCACTCGATCAGTTTTTGGCGGAATGCCAAGATGAGCAGCGACTGATCAGTGTTATCACTGCCCCGGAAATCTATACCGGCCGGGTTTCAATGGTAAGTCAATATCAGCTGGGCCTACAGTTAATGGACTTTGAGTCCGTTTCCTTCGGTGCACCTACTTTGATTGATAGGGCCGACATTATGGTGATTGATTACGTGAGCCGGCAAAATAACTACGTGACTAAGTATTGGAAAACTAAGGGACGGCAAAATTAAAAGAGATTGATTTTCCAGTTCAAGGAAAATCAATCTCTTTTAATTCAACGTAAAATACGGATCACTACCGAATAACTAGTACCGAGATCGGTGCGTATTTAGCCATATAAGCCGCTTGAGAACCAAACCGCTTCCGAATCCCTTTTTTAGACAGCGAACCCACGATCAATAAATCGGGTTTAACTTGCGGAATAATTTGTTTCACAATGGTTTCACCGGGATCACCTTCACCAATAATGACATTCACGTTCTTAATGCCAAACCGCAGTGCCAGATCCCGATATCCCAGAATATGCTTCTCCAACTGGCCACGCTGACCGTGCACAAAGTCTTTATTCAAAGCCTGGTATACATTCATATCATCGGACTCAAGAATTGAAGTAATCGTCATTTCGGCATCATCGTCCTTAGCTCGGTTCATTGCATACCGAAAAGCTAACTGGGCATCCGGTGAATCATCGACCCCGACCAAAATGTGCTTAAACTTTTTCGGATTCATTTCAGACATACTCATTCTCTCCCTCATCATGTATTCTAACAAAAGTTAAACGAACTTTGACTTCCAATTTCATTGTACCAAAACTTAATGCTTTGTACCAATTGAAATTCGATTTTTACCGCTTCGCTTGGACTGGTATAAAAGCTGATCTGCGCGCTTAAAAATTTCTAAAGCGTTCCGATCAGACTCACGCCGATTTTCCACTCCCATAGAAATGGTGACGCTGATTCGCTCACCCTTTTCAGTTTTAGTCTGCAAATTATGAACGGCATCCTGCAGTTCTTCAGCAATTGTGACAACTGCTTCTCCAGTGACCCCCGGGTAAAGGATCGTAAATTCTTCACCACCGGTTCGATAAAGCCGCGCACCGTTCGTTTGTTGGCTGAGGAGTTTTTCCAATTGCTTCGAAAACTGAATCAAGGTCGCGTTGCCAGCTAAGTGACCATAAGTATCATTAATTTGCTTAAAATTATCAATGTCCATCGCAATAATACTTAACTCGCTGTAATTTTGAAAATACTCTTCAGCATCCGACCGGAAACTTAACCAGTTACGCGAGTGGGTCAAATTATCATAAAGCAGGTTCCGCGCTGTATCAATATTATTAATATGCTCACGCCGAATAAGGACCATGTAGCGATAAAGAAATGCGGTCACCACTAGGTAAACAATATACATACTAATGGGCACTTTTAGCGGTAAATGAAGCATCACCGTGAGGCCCGCCCACGATATCGCTCCGATGATATCCTTAACAACTAAAATGACTACGGGGTGTTGGTCAAAAGGAAAAAACCACCGCCGCTCTATCATTAATAAGCTAATCCCAATTAGCAGCGTAAAGATTGGCCAGAAACTAAAAGAGCTTGTCACCAAGAAGAATAAAGCCACCGTCAACACTAGGGATAAAATGATGTTAAGCCGTGTCTTTACCGCATCCGTATAACTCATCATCAGGATCAGCGAACAGTTGACCCACATTAACCGCTCCAGCGGTGAAGAGCGAGTAGCCATCACAAACACGAACGCCGTTACCGCTGTAAAATACAACGTGTACAGCAGTTCCGTTCGCCACGGGGAAGGATTATTGCCCTCAATATCATGATCCAGCTCATGCATCAGCCGTTGCAGGACACTAATGAAGCCGACATTGATAAAAGTGAGTAAAAATATCGCTGTTATCATTCCCATGATGCCACTTTCCCCCTAGTTCATTTTGATTTAATTATAAGTTTTTTAAGCTCAATGGTAAACAAATAGTGTCTGTGAAAAATCATCATTAGGCGGCCAAGATGGGTAAAAATCAGCTTTTAGGGACGGTTAGTGCATTCTTTTTTAACCCTATTTTTAATCCGTACCAATCCTTGCAATCTCGGAGATAACCTGTCATACTAGGCACACTTATATACATCTTTTGTATACGAGTTTTATCTTTACGATATACCGTAAATATGATATCATCACGTTTGTCTGTTATTTTCATTTGTCATATTAAGGAGAGTGCATGCGAAAAATACTGTTTATTGCCGGCCTGTTTCTGGTACTGCTTGGAGGCGTGTTCGTCACTTCTTCATCAGCTTCTGCAAAGTCCTTGCCTAAGCTTAGCACTCAGAAAATAATGTACGCATCGTCTCGATTAAATGCGCAGATTATAGCGCCAACATCGGCAAAGTTGCTCGCAGTGAGGTATAACCACCACACGAGCTACTATAAATTAAAGAAGAAGACTTACGAGCTGAACTATAAGTTCACTGGCTACCAAACCTTTGAACTCTACGGCACCACTAGCAAGCACCAACCGGTTACTCAGGTTAAAAAGCTGACCCGCTCAGCTTATGCCACTAATGATATTATCAATTTTGGCGAAGTTCGAACAAAGTCAGATGCAACCATAGCCGTCAACACATTGGATTCACACCGAACCGTACGCATTTATAGCGGTAAAAAGCTGCTCAAGAGTCAAAATACCGGCAACGGTAAACGAGCATCTTTTAAATTATCACTAGCCCAATATAAACCGAAACTAACTTATACGGTCACTGCTGCCAATAAAAAGGCATCCCCAGCTTTCTACATTCCTTACTTAGAGGAACCTAGCAATCTTGAAGGCATTGCCTAAGTTATAAAAAAGTCTGAGGGTGTGACACAACTCGGTAGATTCCAGAATATAATGTCAAAATGCACCATCCCAATGGTTTTTATTGGGATGGTGCATTTTGGCATTATATGACCGGAATCTAAGTTGTGGAGCAGTCTAAGGCTATATTTCAGTATTGAACCAGCGTATATTTTAAGCTGTGCTTTAGTCAAGAAATCAACTGGAATCCTTATCGACATAAACTTAAGTCACAGACACAGACTTTTCTTTTTAATTAGGCTGACTCACTTTACTAGTTTGCTTTTGGGCCTTGATTACCCGGTTCAGTGTAATAATCAGCGCCAATGAGAACAGTGCGTAAACGGCTGAGCCCAAACTAATATTCTTCAATCCAACCGTTCCCACCAGAACTGACGATGTGGCAGATCCCAGTGAAATGCCGAAATTAAAGAAAATTGAATTTAATGAAGATGCTAACACCAGTGACTGCGGGTATTCCCGTTCAGCTGTATTAAGAAAATGAATTTGAATCGGTGAATTTATCAGCGTCACAATCAAGGTGAGAATTAACAGCACTGCTAAGCCCGAAACTTTAGTCCCCAGTGCTAACGGTAACAGGACGAGTAAAATAATATCGGCAACGTAGTATTTAGGCATCCCACGTAACCCGCCTCTTTCAGCAATTGAACCCGACCAGCGATTACTAATAATACTCATGATCCCAATAATAAAGAGCAGGATATTTAAGCTGGCATTACTGAAGCCCAAGGCAGTTGTCAGCAGTGGCCGAATATAAGTATAGTAACCGTACATCGTCGCCGCCGTGAAGAGCACCAGAATAATGGCAATGTAAATGCGACGATCTTTTAATAGGCTCAGCTGGCCTTTAATTGATCCTTGAACTTGTTTAACGTGTTTGGGTAATAACCACAATAATAGGAAGAAAATGATGACGGTAATCCCCGAAACCGCAAAAAAAGCGTACCGCCAACTGTAATTTGTACTGATCGTGGTGCCAATTGGCACGCCAATAACCGAGGCAATACTAAACCCGGCAAACACCCACGAAACTAAGCTTGCACGCTTTTCTCGCGGAGCCACCGTGGTGGTAAACGTCATGATCAGTGAAATAATTGATCCCGCAACGGAAGCCGTGACCACTCGCGATACCAGCATGGACCAATAATCGGTGGCAAAACCGCTTAACGTATTCCCAATTAAGAAAATGACAATTAAGACTAATAGCGTCTTATAACGACTATATTTACTGGTTAAAATCGTGATAAACGGTGTACTGACGGCATACACCATGGCAAAAATCGTCACCAGATAACCAACTGCTGCAATGGAAACGTGCAGATGACTAGCAATATCGGACAAAATTCCCACAACCATGAACTCATTACACCCTAACATGAACGCAACCAGTACAAAAACAATGGCCTGTAACCGATACTTACTCAAAATAACTTCCCTCCCGTAGTCTTTCCTTTTTCAGCTTACTACACTTTCGCTGGAAACATAAGTTTTTCAGGAGAAATAATATCCTAGACTGGCTCCGGCCGTATAACGATAATCAGGCAAGTCCCCCATAGTTCAGGGGAAGCTGTTCACTGCTATCTTGCCGAAACGCGCTCCACAACACTGGCTCCGGCCGTATAACGATAATCAGGCAAGTCCCCCATAGTTCAGGGGAAGCTGTTTACTGCTATCTTGCCGAAACGCGCTCCGCAACACTGGCTCCGGCCGTATAACGATAATCAGGCAAGTCCTCCATAGTTCAGGGGAAGCTGTTTACTGCTATCTTGCCGAAACGCGCTCCACAACACTGATTCCGGCCATATAAGGCACAAAAATAAGGTTCCCAAAACCAGGGAACCTTATTTTTGTGCCTTATATTCTGGAATCAACCCGTGTTGTTCCACGCTCTACTTTACTAACCTATCCCAAATCACAACCTTGCCACTCTTCAGTGATTCAGGCACATTAATAATGCGTTGATTACTGCTGCCGCGGAACTGCAACGTCAGATCCATTTTAGCCTGTAAAAATCTACCATCTACTAAGATATCAATTAAATTAAGCAGTTCCTTTTTATCGTCGGACTCCTTCATGAGTTCGTCCCACTTATAACCTGTCCAACTCCAGATATCCTTGTCGTGACCGAATTCTTGACGGATTCGGTGACACAAGTGGTTGCAGACCTGCGTATTTAGAAACGGCTCACCACCCAGCAACGTCAACCCCTGAACATAAGGCTGACTTAAATCTTTAATGATCTGATCTTCCAACTCTTTCGTATAGGGTGTGCCGTAGTGGAAACTTTGTGCAATCTTGTTATAGCAGCCTGGACAGCTAAACTTGCAGCCACTCACGTACAGGCTGCACCGGACGCCCTCACCATCCACAAAGTTGAATGGTTTATAACTGGCAATCCGCTGCTCACTTAAGTCATCCGCCAGCCACTCTTTTGGTTGCGGATTTTTTGGCAATCTCACCTTTTTCGTCTGCATATCGTCACCCTTACTGTCTTGCAATATTGTTGTTATCGTTCCCTAAAGTCATGTGCTTGACCCGGCTGGCAATTTCAACGTGCCGACCGTGAACCATTGGCCGCTGATTAGGGTTACCCAAATAACCGCAAGTCCGCTTAACCACGTCACAAGTAGCGGGGTCCGTATTACCGCACTTTGGACATTCGAAACCGCGCGCCGTTGGTTTAAATTCACCTTTGAAACCGCACTTGAAGCATTGATCAATTGGCGTGTTAGTCCCTAAATAGCCGATTCGGTCATAAGCATAGTCCCAAACAGCTTCTAGTGCTTTAGGATTTTGCTTCAAGTTTGGATATTCGCAATAGTGGATGAAGCCGCCAGCACTGTATGGCGGGTAGTCCTTTTCAAAATCAATTTTCTCAAATGGGGTTGGTGCCTTACGAACATCATAGTGGAAACTATTCGTATAATATTCCTTATCCGTAACGTCTTTGATACGACCGAACTTCTTAATATCAGCCTGGCAGAACGTGTTGGTTAAACTTTCAGCAGGTGTTGCGTAAACACTGAAGTGATAGCCGTACTGGTTCTCCCAATCCTTGCAGCTATTATAAAGTTTCTTGACTACATCAATGGTAAATTGCTTAGCTTCAGGATTGTGCTCCCACGTTGGGCCATAGAAAACAGTGCCGACTTCATAAAGGCCAATGTAGCCCAGTGAAACCGTTGCACGGCGGTTCTTAAACAATTCGTCCACGGAATCAGTTGGCTTTAACCGCTTGCCGAAAGCCCCATATTGGTAAAGAATCGGTGCGTTCTGCGGTGTGGCCTGCTTAGCACGGTTAACTTTAAAGACCAGTGCTTCTTTGCAGATGCCCAACCGTTCTTTTAGAATGGACCAGAACTTATCCTTATCACCCTTTGATTCAAGTGCAATTCGGGGCAGATTCAAGGTGACAACACCGAGATTCATCCGCCCGGCATTCACTTCCTTGCCGTTTTCGTCTTTCCAGCCCTGTAAGAAACTCCGGCAGCCCATCGGTGCTTTGAAGGAGCCGGTGAGTTCGACGATTTTATCGTACATTAAAACATCGGGGTACATCCGCTTGGTTGCACATTCAACGGCTAATTCTTTGATATCGTAGTTTGGATCTTCTGGGTTCAAGTTGAGGCCGCGCTTAATCGTAAAGACCAGCTTAGGGAAGATAGCAGTCCGTTTCTCCTTACCTAAACCTTCGATACGAACGTGCAAAATGGCTTTTTGAATCTCACGTTCAACCCAGCTAGTTCCTAAGCCAAAACCAAGTGTTGTAAATGGTGTTTGTCCCTGTGATGAGTACAGCGTGTTGATTTCGTATTCCAGCGCCTGCATGGCGTCATCAATATCTTTAATCGTCTTTTGCTTAGCAAAAGCCTTCTGACGGTCTTCGCCGTCGATCCACTGCTTGGCATCTACCATGTGTTTGTCGTAGTTCTTCAATGCAAAGGGTGCCAGCAACTGATCAACCCGGTCAGCTGAACAGCCACCGTATTGACTGGAAGCAACGTTAGCAATGATTTGTGACATCTGGGCCGTAGCCGTTTGAATGGAGTGCGGCGGTTCAACTTCGGCGTTTCCAATCTTAAAACCATGGTTCAGCATCTCTTTAAAATCAATCAGGCAGCAGTTTGTCATCGGACTGTATGGTTGATAGTCTAAATCATGCCAGTGAATATCGCCCTTTAAATGCGCGTTAGCAACTTTCGGCGGCAACATTTTTAATCCCATGCTTCTGGCAACTGTACCGGCTGTTAAATCACGCTGAGTGTTGAAAACGTGACTGTCCTTGTTAGCATTTTCGTTAACCACATTTTTGTCTTTATGCAGCAACTTCTGAATCGTAAAGTTAATATCCGTAGCTTGATTGCGCTTAAGGTCCTTTTGAGCACGGTAATTAATGTAGGCTTTGGCCCAATCAAGTTGCTGACGTTCCATCAGCTCATGTTCAACAATGCTTTGAATTTCGTAAATCTTGACGTTTTCTTTGAATCGGCTGCTGATTTCAGTCAAAACAGCTTCCACCACGTCATCAATGGCGTGCTGATCATTATCCGTTAGCTCTGAATCAACTGAGATAGCTGCCCGTTTAATTGCTCGTTCGATTTTTTTCGTATCGAACTTAACGGAACGGCCGTCGCGTTTGAGAACGGTTAACGTTTCTATTGTTAATTCTTTTGGTTCCTGCATTCCGATCACTCCAACTGTAACGACATATCTATATATGGTTACTTTTTTTGGTATACAAATACATAATATAGGGTTGTATCGGCTCCTGCAACCATATATTGTGTACAATTTGAAAGAATTTACAAATATCACCACAATATATAGTAGTCATGGTCGAAGTATTCTGGAAATATGTCTGGTAACTTTTTTTATGATTTAAGCCTATTTTGATCATTTTCAAAGTGATCTATATGTCTAAAAATCATTTTTCAGTAATAATCGAAACATCTACCGACGATATAATCGCATTTTGGAAGCGTCACCTTTACTCGACCTTGCCCCGTTTATACCACCTACTTTAACATTTCTTTAGTATTTCAATTATTACAAAAGCATCATTTATTGTTGCAGAGTGACTTATTTTCTTAAATTCAGTGATACGCCTAAGTAATACCAACCATGTAAACTCTGTTTTGTTGATTGATATGAATCGACACATTGATGGACCTCACAGGTTTAAATTATAGGAGTGTATTTACTTGAAAAAATTTGTTACTTCAATTTTAGCAACATCAGCAGCAGCTATTGGTTTGTTCTTTGCCGGCGCAACTGGCGCCAGCGCATCCACGACTTATACCGTTAAGTCTGGTGACTCAGTATGGGGCATCTCACAAACTTTCCATACTACTATCAACTCTATCGAACAGGCAAACCACATCAGCAACCACCTGATCATGCCAGGCGAAAAGTTATCAATTCCTGATGGCTCAACGACTGCTGCTCAACCGGCTACTGCTAGCCAATCAACTTCAGCTTACAACGGCAACAGCCAAAGCCAAACTAACAACAACGGCTACCAAGCTCAGTCAACCAACACGACTGCTAACCAAACTAGCAACAATGCTGGTTCAGTAAGCTACAATGGCAGTAACACCAAGAGCTACGTCTTAAGCCAAATGGCTTCACGGACTGGCGTTTCCGCTTCAACTTGGAACGCAATCATCACTCGTGAATCCGGCTGGAACGCAGGCGTTCGTAACAGCTCAAGCGGTGCTTACGGTCTGTTCCAAAACATGCACATCAACGGTGGCGATGTTAACGCCCAAGTGAATGCTGCGGTTCAACTGTACCACGCACAAGGTATGGGTGCTTGGGCTCAATAAGCTAAGCCCTCACACCACAATTAAAAAACATGTCGACAACTGTCGGCATGTTTTTTTTGCGTTATGATGCGTGATCAGCTATTCTCGACAGGCCGTACCCAACACCCAACCCGACTAAAGCAGGAACGGCCCAGCCAAGTCCGATACTAAAGCCCGGCAACAGCTGGCCTACCGATAACATATCATTAATTAATCCGCGATGCAGGCTAGCCGGCAAAGCATTTAACCCATCCAGCACGGCCGGAATGATCGTGAAAATAGTCACCGTTCCAAACAGCCAGCGTGATTCACCAAGGATCCGGGTTAAAAGGCTCATTAAAATAAGCGTAATGGCTAGCGGATAAATGAAATAAAGCAGCGGTGTCGAAACTAACAACAACCGGTTCAGTCCAATGTTGGCAAAAAGCAGGGGGACCGCACTAGCCAGAATAATCAACACCGTGTAGGGTACCCGGGGAAATAATTCTTTGAACGTATCACCAAACGCGGTGATCAACCCAATGGCGGTTTTCAGACAAGCCAGAATCACGAGTAACGCTAACAGCAAATTACCGAAATCACCGAAATAATAGTGAGCGACGTTGGCTAATACTGGACCGCCGTTAGCAGCACGGCCAAATTGACCTAAAGCGTTTCGCCCCAAAAGCCCTAGCAAGCCGTATATCAAGGCCATTAAGGTAATGGCAAGACTGCCAGCTTGAATGGTATCACTGGCTATTTGAGTAGGTGAAGTGACCCCTAATTCACGAATCGCATTGACGACAATAATGCCAAATGCTAAAGCTGCCAAAGCGTCCATGGTGGAATAACCAGCTGTAAATCCCGCTGCTAAAGGCGTCTTGACGTAATCACCTACGGGCGCCTGTCCACTCCCCATTGGTTTTAACACCACCATGATCAAAATAGCGGCTAACAAAATCAAAAAGGCCGGGGTTAAAAACTTGCCCACATAAACCATGATCTTACTGGGCCTACGGGCAAACCACCAAGCAGTTAAAAAGAATAAAACGGAATAAATCAGCAACCCCGTCTTCTGTTGGCCAGGTAACACGAACGGACTCAGCCCCACTTCAAACGAAATGGACGCCAACCGTGGCAGCGCAAATAACGGTCCAATACATAGATAGAGTAAAACGGTGAATCCGTAGGCGTAAAATCGGTTGACCCTTAGTGATAGCTCGAACACGCCGGCCGATTTGGTAATCCCGATCGCCGCTACTCCTAAAAGCGGCAGCCCGACTCCGGAAATTAAAAAACCAATTAAGGCTGGCCAATAATGGGTTCCTGCTTGTTGCCCGACAAAGACCGGGAAAATCAGATTACCGGCACCGAAAAATAAACCAAAAAGCATCATCCCGATAAAAATGAGATTACGCGTGCTTAACTTTTGTGATGACATTAATATTTTCTCCTGTGATTAGACTTCACTTTTCATTTTACGGTTATTGACGTCGTTTTGGGAGTAAAACGACAAAAAAATTGTCTGAGGGGTGAGTTTACATTGTAGGAACGCGTTCAAAAGGGCTTGCCCCGGCCGTATAAGTCAAAAAAACAAGGGGCCAGTCAAAAACCGACTGGTATTTTCCTGCTCACTGATTTTACATAGCCGAAACGCGTGAAAATAGACATGCCCCTGCCACGTAAGCCAAAAGAATAGACGACCAGGTAAAAAGCACCTGATCGCCCTTTTAAATTTTACATAGCCAAAACGCGTGAAAAAGGGCATGCCCCTGCCGTATAAGACGAAAAAACAAGCACCCAGTCAAAAACCGACCGGTATTTTCCTGCTCACTGATTTTACATAGCTGAAACGCGCGAAAATAGACATGCCCCTGCCACGTAAGCCAAAAGAATAGGCGACCAGGTAAAAAGTACCTGATCGCCCTTTTAAATTTTACATAGCCGAAACGCGTGAAAAAGGGCATGCCCCTGCCGTATAAGCCAAAAAAACAAGCACCCAGTCAAAAACCGACCGGCCACTTGTTTTTTCGTCTTATACTCTGGGGCATAAACGCCCTTTTTCACGCTCTACTTCTTTAACAACTCTTCCCCATTCTTCATGAAAATCCGTTGCTTCAAAGCATCTGATAACAAGCCTGTCGTTTCAAGCTGATTTGATAAATTCAAGACCGCTGGTGTTGGCGTATACGGTGTATCTGACGCATACAGCAACTTGTTTGAATCAATTAATTCTAGCAGTGCTGGCAGCTGTTGCGGCAATACCATGCCGGCAACGTCAAAGTACTGGTTGCTCAAAACACTCATGATATCTACTTGATCATTGGTCAAATCATGGTTCAATGACTGCGCCAAGTTTTGTACCCGGCTCGCTACCAATGGTAATACGGCACCAGCATGAGGGATGATGAAACGAATGTTTGGATAACGGGTAAAGATCCCGTTTTGCAGCATGTTTAAGACTGTCCGAGTCGTATCGAAGAAGAATTCTACGATTGGTGCCGGAATCTGACTTGTTACAGTTGGGTCTTCCACACCTGGTGCGTTCGGGTGCAAGGCAACCAGTGCGTGGTTGTCATCCAAAGTCTGCATGATTGGGTCTAAGCGCTTGTCACCAAGGTAAATACCGCGGGAGTTGGTTGGTAAAGTGAAACCGGTCGCATCGTCAGCATAGGCAGACTTGATGGCTTTTTGACTGGCATCAACGTAAGGCAGCGGCAGTGAAGCAAAGAAGCCGATCTTATCCTTGTAGTTTTGGTGCTGCTTTGCGGCGTATTCGTTAACTTCCTGAGCTAATTCAATGGTGCTTGATTCTTCACCAGTGTTGATATGTGGTGAAGAGATGGAAATAATGGAGTAGTCAATATTCACTTGGTCCATGATCGAAAGCGTCGTGTCGATAGAGTATTCAGGAGTTGGCACCCCGTCACCCATGTCGTTAAACTGGTCCTTTAAATACTTCTTGTAGCCGGGTGATAGGTAGTGTGCGTGAAAATCAATTTTGTGATAAGTCATTAAAATTTACCTCCTATAATAAAACTGCTTCGAGTGTCGTTGCGAAACCTTCTGGCTTTTGAGCATAGCCCAAGTGACCGCCAGGGATGTCATAACTCGGAATGTTCCAGTAGTTTGACCGCAAGGCATTAACATCTTGCGGATATGAACCAACGGAATCAGTCCCGTTCAGCAAATGGATCCGGTCACTGTACTTTGCCAATTGATCAATATCGATCTTACAGCTGGCTTATTCATCATTTTAGCATCTAATCCGCCAAAGCGCATGAATGGACCGAACCTCTTCATGGCCGCACCCTGGAAGATGTTACCAGTACCATTGGCACCCGGAATCAAAATGAAGACTGGCCGTTACCTTTGACATTGTCATCTAACGTTGGCACCCTTTTGGTTCAATGTTGTCATACTAAAGACTCTTTTTTGTGATCTAAGCTTGCTGATTAACAATATTTGGGTTAAACTCATGTCATGAGTTTTAAGCCGTAATTGCATTATAAACTCATACCATGAGTTTTACAAGTGAGGAGAGTAAAAAAATTGAAACGTGGACAATTATCCCGTGAAATCATTTTAGAAAAAGGGCTGGCAGTTGCCAGTGAATCAGGTCTAAACGGTATTACTTATAACGGGTTGGCCAGAGAAATCGGGATTCGGCCCCAATCAATGTACCGTTACTTAGATGATATTGCTGCCGTGAAGAGCGGCATTGTGGCACTATACATGCAAAAATTGGTGGCTTACTTGCAACAGCAAGTGAGTGATCTCACCGGTAAAACAGCCCTTCGTCAGCTAGCGGTCTCGTTTATTCAGTTTGCGCAATCAGGGATGCCCTTTACTGACATGGTGTGGGGAATTTCCCATTATAATAATGAAGCCTCAGTAACAGAAGCAGTGATTCAGTTACGGCAGCTAACACAACGACTCATTGCCACTGTGAGTCAGGATGAAACTCAAGTAGCGGCAAATACCGCCCTTTTTCTTGAGTTTGTCATTGGTCACTTAGCACTCATTACCGCAAGAAGGGAACCTAAACTCGACCAAACCATTTTTAATCAGAACATTGACCGAATTATTAACCAATTTTAGTCAGCCGAACGACTTGATATTAATGCGGAACGTATCGTAAAATGAAGATAGTGATTTTATACACAATATTGGGCAAAGGTTTGGTGAGTCTAATCATGGCAGATTCAATCATTCAGTTAACAGTGGCTGATACAGCGAAACTGCAGGCAATCAGTCAGGAAACGTTCAAGGATACGTTCGGCGGGTACAATACCGATGACGACATGGACTGGTACCTCAACAACGAGTTGAGCACAAAGCGGCTTCGCTCACAATTGAAAAACACGAATTCATTTTTTTACTTTTTAAAAAGGGATAACCAGGTCGTGGGTTATTTAAAGTTGAATATAAACGACGCGCAGTCTAATGATCAGGGCGGTGACGCACTGGAAATCGAACGCCTCTACGTTCGACCAGATTATAAACGGATGGGCTATGGCCGTCAGCTAATGGATTATGCAATTAAACGGGCCTACCAGCTGGATAAAGACGCGGTCTGGTTAAGCGTGTGGGAATATAATCACGCGGCACAAAAGTTCTATGAGGCGATGGGCTTCACTCAGTTTGGCGATTACCTGTTTACGTTGGGTGGTGCCCGGCAGCGGGATGTGTTGATGAGAAAAGAGCTTAAAATAAGAGTGTGAAAAAGGGCGTCAATACCCCAGAGTATAAAGGACCCAAGGGAAGTATCAGTTGTTTTTTGACTGGTACTTTTCTTGGGTTCTTTATACGGCCGGGGTATGCCCTTTTTTGCACGTTTCAAATAAGAGTGTGAAAACAGACGCTTAGAGACTGGAGAGTAAGGTACTTTGGGTGGAAATTCCGAACTTAGGATTTTTACCGGAAGTGCCTTACTCGCAAGTCTCTGTCTGTTACAGCACGTTTCCGCTATGTAAATTCAGTGAACCAGGAAGTATCAGTTGTTTTTTGACTGGTACTTCTCTTTTATTTCTGAAACAGTTAGAAATTTACACATTTCCGCTAAATAAACCCGCCACGCCATTGATCCCCTCCCCTCGCGAAGTAGTACAATCAATGATGACACTAAATCATAAAGGGGATTGATCAGAAATGAAAATTCAAGAAGGTTACATGCCGTTTCACGGCTACAAAACCTACTACCGTATCGTGGGCGAAAAGACACCAGGCAAAGCACCGCTACTATTGATTCACGGTGGCCCCGGTTCGTCTCACAACTACTTTGAATTACTGGACGATTACGCTGAAACCGGCCGCCAACTGATTATGTATGATCAAGTCGGCTGCGGGAAGTCCTCATTGCCCGAAGACGAAAGCGTCTACGTCAAGGAAACTTGGGCTGAAGAACTAATTGCCTTAAGAAAATATCTGCATCTCGACCAGATTCATATGTTAGGCCAATCATGGGGTGGCATGCTGGAAATGCTGTACCTGACTCAATATGACCAGACTGGGGTAAAGAGTGTCATGATCGACGGCTCCCCTGCTTCAATCAAACTTTGGACGCAGGAACAGCACCGGCTGATCTCTTACCTCAGTTATGAAGACCGTGAAGCCATCGCCGAAGCCGAGCGCACTGGTAATTTTACCGGTCCTAAGTACCTAGCCGCTAACGACCGCTACATGGAACGTTACTGCTGGGATGACCCTGACGAAAATTCACCGGAACCATTACGGCGGGAAACTAATGGCAAACGGGCCAGTTTAATTGCTGAAGGCCCCAACGAATTTACCGAAAACGGCACCATCAGTGATTACGATGTCACTGATGATCTGCATAAAATTCACGTTCCCGTTTTAGTCACAAATGGGACCGACGATCTATGCACGCCGTTAATTGCTAAGTCCGTCTACGACCATATTCCAGGTGCTAAGTGGCATTTGTTTGCCAACAGCCGTCACCTCGCTTTGCTGGATCAGCACGATGAATTTATTAAAGTACTGGACAGCTGGCTGAAAGAAAACGATTAAAACAGTGCGTGAAGCAACTCGTTTAGATACCAGAATGTAAGTGAGTTAAAGGGGGTAGTCCTGAGCTTGGAACTATCCCCTTTAACTTACTTACACGTCAAAGATCGCTTTTTTGTTAAATGAGCCCATACAAAAAGCTCCGAACTGGGGAGGTTCGAAGCTCTTTGTCGCCATAATCAATACTGACATGATCATCCGTATACGGGAACTAATTGGTTATCTATTATGGGGGAAATAACACTTAGTTTATTAAAATTTACAGGGAGAAGTTTATTTTATCCCGTCAGGATTTGTAGCGATCAGCTTTCTCAATTACAGTGGATCTTTAAAAAAAGATACAGAACCGTCAGACAGTTGAGATACAAATATTGCAGACAAGTCAATATCATCAACTTGCAGTCCCACTAAGAACCGCTAATGTCTACAGAATGATCGTACTGTCGTAACGGTCGCTCGGTAGCTTGATATCAAATCAAGTCGCCGAACACCCATCACACTAATGCTTTGGATAACATTAGTTTACCACGTTTATCCCGAAATTTAAATTTAATTATGCTACTTTTCAGCAAAATTCTTGATTTTTTTAAGTAAATATGATTGAACACTAAAAAGTGCTTGATTCAGTCTAACAGAAAAGATGTGTCATAAGTCTCTATTGATAACCCACAACTAAATTTCTTGATTAAAACACAGTTTAAGATTTACTTTCGTTCACGCCTTTAATGTAGCCTTAACCCCCTCCATAACTCAGATTCCGGCCGAAAAGTCCTGCCCATTAAAACCTGTCCGGTCCGCTGCCGTAATTTCTCGCAGCACGTGGCAGGGATTACCAACCGCGATCACGTTACTTGGAATGTCGCTGGTCACCACACTGCCGGCACCAATGATCACGTTGCTGCCAATACTGACCCCAGGCAAAACTGTGACGTTCGCTGCCAGCCAAACATCATCGCCGATAGTGATTGGCCGGGCAGTGCAGCCACCAGTCCGCCGTTCCACGGGATCAAACAGGTGGTTGCTGGTATACAGTCCCACCTTAGGACCAAAAAGAACGTGTGCCCCAATCGTAATGGGTGCCCCATCCAGCATGACACAATCATAATTTGCGTAAAAATGGTCGCCAACGTTAATATTTCGGCCAAATTCACACCGGAAGTTTGGTTCGACAAAGGGTGCCTCGCCAGCGTGCCCAATCAACTGCGTAAATAACGCATTCCGCTGTTCCGGATCATTTATGGTGTTGAGCCGTTGCGTCATTGTCGTAGCGTTTTCCCGGACTTTCATTAACTTTGGATCAAGATCATCATACGGATGTCCGGTTGCCATATAAGCAAACTTTTCTTCTAAATTCATTGTCAAATTCTCCTAAAAGTGGCTTAAAAGCCAGTCGTTTTGTCGCTAAGTCCATTATATCAGCAAACCGCCTTAACAAAAATTCCGTCATGATTTCAGAAAGTATCACAAAGATACTGGCCGAATCATAACGGAATTGATTATCTAACTCTCTTTCATTTACTATTTGGGTGCTGTGACTGACATGACTTCATCAAGTGCCGCAGCTAACTGCTTAACACCATCAACAATACCCTCTTCGGGTGTGTTGGAATAGTTCATTCTAAACGTCCCCGGTTCAGGCTGATTACCATAGAACGGATCGCCAGGAACTACGGCCACGTTTCGTTTCATCGCCGCGTCAAACAACTGCTGGGAGCTCTTAACGCCGGGTACCATGACCCATAAGAACATCCCGCCTTGCGGATTACTGTGCTGAACACCAGCTGGGAAGTACTTATCGATGGCGGACATCATCAACTGTTCGCGCTTGTGATACAGTGCCGTGATGCGCTTGATATGATCGTTGATATCGTTATCAGTAAAGTACTGGGCACAAACGTACTGGGAAAAACTGTCCGTGTGTAAGTCAGCAGACTGTTTCATCATCGTATACTTTTTAAGTAATTTAGGTTCAGCCACTACCCAGCCGATCCGTAACCCGGGTGCGAAGACCTTTGACATCGTTCCCATGTAGATGACGTGGCCGGTCTTATCTAAGGACCGTAATGAAGGCAAATTCTCGCCTTCCCAACGAATAGCACCATAAGGGTTATCTTCGAGCACCATGACGTCGTACTTGTCGGCTAAGGCAACTAATTTTTTGCGCCGTTCCAAAGTCATCGTTCGTCCAGTCGGGTTTTGGAACGTTGGTACCGTATAGATCAGACGGGTATCAGGATTGTTTTTTAACGCCTCTTCCAGCGAATCCATCCTCATGCCGTCTTCATCCATATCGACACCAACAAAGTGCGCACCATATGAACGGAAAACGTCAACCGCCGTTAAATAAGTGGGGTCTTCAACGATAACGGCACTGCCCTCATCAAGAAACATTTTGGCGGTTAAATCGATTGATTGCTGTGAACCGGTGGCAATCATCACATTATCGGCAGTCGTATGTATACCTTCAACTTCCAGTCGCTTTAAAACCACGTTTCGCAGTTCCGGAACACCTTGTGCGGAACTGTACTGCAACGCAGCCGGACCCTTTTCGGCTAAGACTTTATCGGCAGCAGCTTTTACCTGTTCTACCGGGAATAATTCTGGTGCGGGTAAGCCGCCGGCAAATGAGGTCACTTTAGGATCAGCAGCAGCCTTTAAGATATCGCCAACGGGATCGTTATCGGTCTTAGGAACACGGTTAGAAAATTGATATGTCATAAAAAACACTCCTCTATATGTAAGATTACTAATAACTAATATGTTAACCACTACACATGTAATGATTTAGGTAACATTATATCACAAAAATTAGAGTATGATTAGGGAATTAATAAAGTTACCACTATCTTTGCATAACTGCTGTTCAGTCCGCATTATCACGGGTTTTTGAGTAAAATAAAAAGTGATGCCGGTTTTAACGCACCACTTTATGATTAAATAGCTAATTTTTAATCTAAACGCCCTTTACGGTGCCGTACAAGATAGAACAGCGTCGCCACAATCAGGACAGCAGCCCCAACGATAACGGAAATTCTTGTATCTGGGTTAACAAACATGAACCCAACGATAATCAACAGCATGACGATCGCAAAATAGTCTGATAACGGATATAACGGCAACTTGAACGGATGGTCCTTCATCACCGCAGCGTTATTCTTCCGGAAGCGCAGTTCAGCTAACAAGATCACGAACCACGGAATCATACCTGGCAGGACAGATGAACTGAAGACCACCACGAACAGGTTCGAAGTTGACTTATTGTAGGCGGAAAAGACGATATCAAGGATAAAACCTAGTAGAATACCGCTTGAAATACCCAAGATCGAAGCGCTGGGAACGACCCGTTTTGACAAGTGGCCAAAGATCTTTGGTGCATCACTTTCATGAGCCAGCTTAAACAGCATCCGGCTGGAGGAATAAATTCCCGAGTTCGCACTGGATAAGGCCGCCGTCAATACCACGAAGTTGATCACAGACGCCGCCGAAGTAATCCCCACCTTAGCGAAAGTCGAGACAAATGGTGAACCAATTGCGCTCAAATGATTCCACGGATAAATGGTAACGATCACAAAAATCGCACCCACGTAGAAGATCAGAATTCGGAACAAGACCGACTTCACGGACTTAACGATCGCCTTTTGCGGATTAGCAACTTCACCAGCCGTAATCCCCAAAAGTTCGATCCCTTCATACGAACCAACGATGATCGACATTGAGAAGAAAAAGCCCTTAACGCCACCGGTGAAGAAGCCACCGTGAGACCAGAGATTACTGAATCCTACTGGATGGCCGCCGTTACCAAAACCGAAGAAGATCACCAGAAAACCAAGGACGATCATAAAGATGATCGTAATGACTTTAATCATGGCAAACCAGAATTCCAGCGACCCATAAGCTTTGGCACTGGCAAGGTTAGCAAGTACCAAAAAACCGATAATGATCACCCCAACCCAGAAGGTATTAATGTGAGGCCACCAGTACTGCAGATACTGGGTCGCAGCCACCACTTCGGACATGCCCACAACGATGTATTCAAAGACGTTCGCCCACTTGGCCAAATAGCCGGCTAAGGGGTGCACGTATTCCGTCGCGTAATCCGCGAAGGAACCCGTCCCGGGATTAACGTAAATCATTTCTCCCAGTGCCCGCATCACAATATACAAAATCAAACCAACAAACATATACGCTAACAATACGGAAGGGCCGGTCCACTTGATTGTTGAAGTGGAACCCATAAATAGACCCACACCGATTGCGCCACCCAAGGAAATCATTTCCATTTGCCCCGCCGTCATTGAACGACGTAAAGCAGGTGACTTTTTTACTTTTCGCATCATGAATAATTGCCTCTCCAACTTAGCAAAATTATTGATTCATTTAATTTGGTTCTCCAACCAATCAGTTATGGTAGAAATCAGCCAAAATTAAATCACACCAATAGCCTATTCGAGCATTAAACCCGAACGAAAAATGAGAAAACACCAAATAATGTCATTTACCCTTAATATCTTAGCACCAAAGAATGACTAAAAAAAGCAAGTTTGAGTAATTATTCGATTGTGAGCGCTATCATTGCAACAACAACGTTAATGACGCCCACAAGCGTCTTTTTACCGTTAGCTTTATCAGATAAAACCGGGATCATCAGTCTGAAAAAACTGCCTAATCCCGGCTTTAGTTTACTTTAGATTCAAAAACAGCTGTCTATTATCCCGCACAAATTCAGCAAAACTAGTTGCCGGTCGGTGCAAAACCTTTTCTACGGTATGATTAACCGTCTTGGCGTTTCCAAGTTGGGTAATGAGGTAGAGCATGACCATCACATTAACAAAGCCTTTTTTAATACCCCGTTGAATCATGGTATGCCGAAATTTTAACAGACTTGGTTTACTGTACGTGATTTGGACACCCAACTCTTTAGTCATAATCCCAGCGGCTTGCTGGTAAGTAATCGCTTCAGGGCCGGTAATTTCTAGCGCCTGGCCAAGATACTTTGGATCTTGCATGACTGCCACGGCAACCGCCGCTATGTCTCTGGTATCAATAAAGCTGGTTTTAGAACGGCCAGCAGGCACGAATAAATCGTGATTTTGCTGGATATCCTGCAAGTGCGTGCTGGTCAAATTCTGCATGAAAAAACTGGGCCGAATAAAGGTGTGCGGCAGCCCCATCTCAGTGATCATCCGTTCAATCTTACGGTGCGGAACCATCGGATTCTTTTCCACGCCAATTAAGGAAATAAAGACGACTTGGTCAATGCCATGGTTTCTGACCGCCGTCAAAAAAGGCTTCATGTCCCGTTCCGGTTTGGCTAGCTCCGGCGGTCTTACGAAAAACACTTTATTGATTCCCTTTAAAGCGGGCTCAAAAGTGCTGACATCCAAAAAATCAAAGTGGCGGGTTTCAACACCCAGTTGTTTCATCTTAGCTGATTCAGCGTGATAAACACCCGCGACAACGGCCACGTCATCGCTTGCTGCCAACTGTTTAACAATTGGCCAGCCAATATTGCCGGTGCTTCCTAAAACCAAAATTTTATCCAACGTGATGACCTTCTTCTAATTTAATCAATAAACGGACCAGGGTTTCTTGTTCCTCCTGATCCAACGGGGCAGCAAACTGTGACATTTGAACGTTAGCAATTCGTTTGCAATGATCAAATACCTTTTCACCACTGGCCGTTAGCGCCAACGTTCTTGCCCGGCGATCCTCGGCGGACGTTTGAATCGTGACGAGTTCTTTGGTTTCTAAGCGTTTAACAACTCCTGAAATGGTGGCCCGATCCATGCCGACCTCATCGGCGACCTGCGCTGACGTCATCGGCACCTGGGCCAGCTCCAGTTGGGCGATCACTGCCCACTGAGCGCTGGTGACCCCCGCCTTTTTCAGCGCATCATTAAGCTGATACCGCAACTCCTTAGCAACATCCATGATCAGATAACCAAAATTATTCATTGTGCCACCCCTTTCACTTAGTTAGTGCACTAACTATATCGGGTTAGGGATTTAAAGTCAAAGTTAATGCGTCACTGAACGTATTTTTCCTGATTTTCCATGTAAATTTTACTTGGAAGCACCCCGCCCACTGTGGTTTAATAGGATTATTGTGCTTTTAAATAGGAGAGATGAAGTGAAAATCAAAGGACCATTATTATTCGGCATCACCGTACTCGGTTTTACGGGCGCGACTATGGGACATATCCCCACTGCTCACGCCTTATCCGTTCGTCAATATAACGTTAACCATCCGTTAATCATCAGTCACCGCGGCAGCCCGCTGAAGTTTCCTGAACACAGCTACGCCGGCTATAACTACGCCATCAAACATGGCAGTCACTTCATTGAACAAGACGTTGTCCTCTCAAAGGATAAGCAGTTGATCGATTCCCATGACAATAATCTCAAACGAACGCTCGGCCGAAACGTCAACATCACTTCGTCAAATTACCGCAAGCTAAAACGGTACAAATTTAAAAACGGCGAACACCTGCACACGTTACCCGCGCTGTTTAAGAAGTATGGCAAATCCACCAATTACGTGGTGGAATCCAAGAAGTCTACGGCGGGGAATTGGGTGTTGGAGAATAAAATGGTGGCTGCAATTAAGCACTACCACGTGGCTGACCACGTGATTCTCCAATCGTTTAATCAAAAAAGTTTAGCCTACCTGCACCGCCGATTACCCCACGCACCCACAATGCTGTTGCTGACGGGCGACGACTCCAAAGATATTTTTCAAATCGCAAACGAAGTCCCGAAGTACGTCAGCTTCACCTCGGTGTACACCAACGCCATGAAGCCCGGACAAATTGAAGCCATTCACGCAACGGGCAAGAAGGCGATTGCCTATACGATCGATAATCGGGCACAGGTCAGGCAGGCAAAAAAGGCAAAAGTTGATGGCATCTTCACCGACGATTCGTACTTTACTGAAAAACTATTTTAATGCTGCTGCTTGAGACGGCTAAACATTCCCATTGATTATGTTATACTTTAAAGTTCGCAAAAATAATCATGGGAGGATTGAAAATTGGCTAAGCAGACCAGTCACACCAAAAATCAGGCGCCAGCATTCAAACTGATGGCTACCGGTGCGTTAGGAAACGGCTTTGCAACCTATGCCGTCAGTGCCATCATGATTTTATACCTCTACGAACCGCTGCGCGCTGGCGGTCTGGGGTTGGATCGCATCACCGCCGCGCAAATCATGGCCGTCTTCTCCTCGCTGGGGTACTTTGCCGGAATCGCTGGCAGTTACGCGGCGGACCGGTTGGTTGGCCTGCGTAAGCCCTACCTGTACGGAACTTTACTGAACATCATTGCCATTTCACTGCTGGTTATCCCCCATGGCGGTCTCACCCTGTTCTTTATTAGTTTGGCCCTGCAGATCATTGCTTCAGGAATTACCGGTCAGAGTCTTTATACCTTAGTAGGGCTGATTTACCGCCAAAATAGCGGTATGCGGAACACGGCTTTTATCGTTGTTTACATTATGAACAATATCGGTGCCGCCGGTCCAGTCGTCACTGGGGCAGTATCCCTAAAGTTTGGTTATAACATGGGCTTTTTAGTGGCAGTTATCGGCCAGCTTTTAACCACCCTGCCCTATCTTTTCCTGAATCACCGCTATTTCGGTACGCTGGGTACGCTGCCGCCTGATCCTATGAGCGCCGAGGAAAAACGGCGGTTAACTAAACGCGTGCTAATGGGAACCGCGGTGATCGGCGGTTTCACTATCGGCCTGATTTGGCTAGGATGGCTCACCGCCAAGCGTTTTAATAACGCTGTCGGCGTCCTCGGCATTATTTTACCCGTCCTTTATCTGATCAAGGTTATTCGCAGCCCCAAGGTCACTCATCGGGAAGCCGGTCATTTAAAAGTGTACGGCCTTTTTCTGATCGGCGTCAGCATCAGCATGCTGATCAGCGGTCAAACAGAAGGCATCCTGCCAATTTACATACTTGATCACGTCAACTTAAGCCTCTGGGGAACCCACCTTTCCGCGGCCAGTTTTCAGACGGTGCCCGCAATTTTAGCCGTTCTCTTTGGCAGTCTTACCAGCAAATTTTGGCAGAAACTGGGCCAGCGCCAACCTAGCCCCTGTCTAAAGTTCGGTATTGGCCTGTTATTTTGGGGCGCGGCACCGCTGTTTATGATTCTGCCACTAAGTTTATTCCCGACAAACGTTAAAGTATCGCCGCTCTGGATCCTCGTGTTCTTCATCTTGATGGTTGCTGGCGAAACCCTGGTCTCGCCAGTGAGCCGGGCCATAGCCAGTGCCATTGCGCCCAAAGCATATACGACTCAAATGATGACGATCTTCACCCTGTTTCAAGCAGCCGGTTCGGGGATGGCCGCCGTCGCCGCAAACTTCTACACGAAGGGCCACGAAGCTGCCTACTTCTTAATCCTCGGTATCATTCCCATTGTGTGGGGGACCATCATGTTGGTCAATCATCACCGGATCACCCGCGCGCTCACTAAATAAGCAATAGTATCTTCCGCCAATCGTATCGTTAAGCTCAGCTTTCGGTTCATTAACGCCAAAAATACCTGTCCCGACAAATTGTCTGAACAGGTATTTTTGAGTTAACTGCTAAAATTTACCAGCTATCACTTATTTAAGCCGCTCTCCAATCAGCTTTGCCAATTTCAGCGTGGTGTTCCGGTTACGAATCGAAACAACAGCATAAAAGGGCGCCGATAGTAGTTTCGAGAAAAACGAACGGGCGTAATTCACCTTTAGCGGTGCCCGCCAGAAAACAACGTGAGGTGTACACAACACTTCATCAAAGGTCGACTTCTTATTTTCAATCAGCTGATCGTACTCATCGCGATACCCTGGCAGTTTAAATAACGCATTATACCGGTGGCCATCCGCTGTTTGCCACCATTCCGGCGCCGCGTTCACCTCTGCCAAATAATCCGGTGCGGCAATTACCGTATGATTAATTTTAAAGTCATAATGGCTCGTAAGAAGCTGAGCCACCATTGCTTTGGCATCACCTTCGTAATTAAACAAGACATTACCGCTATTAATGTAACTCGTCACTTCGCTAGCGCCGGCTTCAGTGATCTGGGTTCGCAAATCAGCCATGATGACTCGCCGTTTGCCGCCAACGTTGATGCCCCTCATTAATAAGACGTATTCCACGTGGCACCCACCCCGCTTCTTCTTAAATTCAGTATCGGTATCACGCTATGGAGTCCCTTTGACACGACTGCAAATTTCCTATTTAAGGTCCTTAAGATACCAAGCGTTGCAGGCCGCGTGAGATGGCTCGTGCCCTAACGGTTTATCAAGCTGCTTAAAGCCGACGTGCTGATAAAGTCCCCGTGCTGCCTTGTAGTTCTGAAACGTTTCGATATAAAACTTTTTATACCCGTATTTTCTAGCCGCCTTCTCTGCCATAATTTCTAACTGATGGCCGATGTGGTGGCCGCGGGCTGCCGGAGACAAGTAGAGTTTTTGAAATTCGGCAGTTTCGGGGTAGGTAAACGGTCCCAGCCCGGCACCGCCTACTAGTTCGCCATCAACCTCTGCGACCCAGTACTTAGCCCGATCCTGGTGAGCGTAATGTTCCGCCAGATGATCCAAGACGGTATCGTAATACGGCGAGCCAGGTACGTTATTACCATATTCACTGATGGCGCCTTGGATGATCGCCTTTAAAGGCTGATTATCCTTTTTCTCAATGGGACGAATATTCATTATGTATTACCCTCTTACACATTAATTTGCTGATTTTAAAGACCTTTTTGCTCAAAGAACCGAAAAAAATAAAAAAAGTTTTTTTCGCTGAATAAATCTCATTATAGCTTTATTGTCATTTTTTTAAAGCGCTTTTTTTATCATTAAGCGGAGATGAGAGCATTCGTTAATATTGGTATAGTTTATGTTTAACATCTTATTGTTTACAATTACCAAACAAAAACCAATTTATACCCTAACTAGCGTTTAGCAGTCATGTAAGCGGATAAAAATAGTCCATGCCGATATCAGTGACAACTTGAAAAACTAAGCTTCTCGATAATAGCTTAGTTATAGGCTTCTGTACATTTATACGTCGTTTCTCTTCAAAAATAATGGTATTTAATTAAGTGCTGGCAAGAATAATCATGTCATATTTTATCAATTAATTTAAGAAGAACTTTTGATTTGTCAAATATTCTTAGGCATATCCGAATTTTGCCCGGAAAAAGTGGTATACTCTGTTCTGGGGACGAAGAGCAGTCCCAAGAGAGAGAGCCATAGGAAGTAGAAAAAAGTTTAACGAGGCTATGAATAAGACGTGCTATTTAATAATAGTACGTCTTTTTTTAGTGCCTACATTTTCGTTATTTGAACATACCAACGAATATGAAACACGGTGTAACGAAAACGGAAATCTGCTTTATATTTTGCAGTATGACCTATATGCAACAAGACGTTACACAATGGCAAAACTATCTCTTCCTTGATAAAATCAAGTGAAATTAATTGATAATCGTCAGCTTTCCTTCTATTATTGCACTACCAATTGGGTATCAACGTTGACGCCCCACCTTGTATGTCTGTTTGATAGTGGCCTTAAGAAAAAGAGATGAGTGATTATGAATCAAAAAACAACGCGTCGGCATGGTCAAATGCAGCGCAATATAATCGATAGGAAGGTCTGGTTTAAATTATATAAAGCAGGAACTAAATGGCTAGTTGCTGGCATCACCGCCAGTACTTTAGGATTAACAATGGTAACCGTGCAAGCTTTCGCTGACACCAATGCAGAGACTGTTTCAACGGCAGTAGATCAAACTGAAGCACCAACTACAGCCTCCCAGCCGAAAGCTTCATCTACGACAACTACGACCGCTTCGACTGCCGAAATATCAGCAGCCTCGAACCAGAATGTACCAGCGAAGTCTTCTCAACCGAAAACTGCTGCAACAACGGATCAGACGGCTCCACGTTCTGAAGCCGCACCTGATGCCAATACAAACTCTGTTGCTGCAACTTCATCCCGTGTTGCTTCACCAACTAACACTAACGTCACAAACGCAGTCAAGCCGAGCACGCCTGCTGTGGCTGTCAGTTCACCATCAGTAACCCCGACGGCGACTGAAAGGCCAACGACTACTCCAGCACCGGTAACGCCAATCCCCAAAGCGGCCGCAGTTTCAAACCCGCCCTACGTAGTAAATCCCAAGGCAATTGATATCACTAATTTAGGCGGCAAAAATTCCGCTAACTACAACTCAGTATTACTCGAGGAAAGTACTACGCCAATTACCACGTCAGATGGTCAGCACGTTTTCGTATTAAAAACTGAAAATGCAACTGACGCGGAAATCGCCTCAATGCAGCAGACGATTGCGAATAACAATGGCTTTAACCCCACTTATAACATTACCGCCACTAACACTCGCCTGATCAATGGCCAGTTGACTTTAACTAGGAATTCAGTGATTACGGCTTCAATACCGTTACAAAGTGTGCAGTATGCCCCAAATACGTCACCCTTATCCCTACAAATTCGAATTTATGCTGTACTAAAAGACGGAATGACTGAACAAATTGATAACAATACGTTGAATTCTTTGATCTTAACATCGCGCAACGTTACCGGGATTAATTATGTGCCAAATAGTTTAACACATCCGAGCAATGGCCATTTTGATATTGAGGTCCCCTTACCACTTCCTCGAAAAGATACGGTATCGCAGAACCTAGAAGAGGCTGTTAATTCAGCCTCCAACCCCGATTTTAAGTTCGAAGATATCACCGGCTTTGCAGTTAATTTGTCTTATGACGCGATGTATTCGTACAACGATGAACCCTTTGTCGATTCTTCAACGACTGACGGCTCACCGCGTTCAATGAGTAACTATTTAACTAACGTTTATCAGTTCACTACCCTGCAGCTAACGCCCACCGTTGAGAATCGCAATGACGTCATAAACGGTACCGGCACAATGGTCGGCGACAATATTACTGTTCAGACCCCAGATGGTTCAAAAACCGTCACGACCACGGTCAACGCGAATGGTAACTGGTCCGTGGATGGTCACCTTTTTAATGATGACGACACGGTAGTGATTGTTGAAACCAACAATTTTGGTGACACACCAGGCGCCGTCGTTGCGCCGCAAAAAGCCGTTGCCACACGTACGGTCAGCTACGTCGATCCCCAAGATCAAGAATTAGCAGACAGTTTCGTCCAGACCCTTAACGTCAGTCGGACTGGTACGGGGACTTACGCTAACGGCACAATGTCCAACATCACCTATAGTAACTGGACCGCCGACAACCAGTTCGCGGCAAGCAATAACCCCGTTATCAGCGGTTACGTCACAGCTAATCGAATCGTACCGGCAGCCCAATTCGATCCAATCACGTTAAATGCTGGAGTGGCCGTTTACTACGACCCGGTTGGTAGTTATCGCCTGACCGGCAATCCGCAAGTACCAGCACCGATCCCTTATCCTAACGCCTTAACCGATAGCACTAAAGTTGACGTTACTGCTGTCACGCTGCCTTATCTGCCTGGATACGTAGCAGTTACGGGCAACACGCCGCTGACCCTAAGAGATCCCGCAAATCCAGTAACCGGCTACCTGGCACCGCAACCCGTGGATCCGCTGCAGGACACCCAGATCATTTACCAAGCGCAATCGCAGTCAGCCGAAGTTCATTACCGAGATATTACTGACGCAAGCCAGCCGCAATCCTTAAGCGTCATCTCGCTTACGGGGCCGTCCGACAGTGTCAGTCCTTACTCGCCGGCAGCAACCATTGCCAGCTACGAAAATAAGGGCTACAAGTTTATCTCCAGCACCTATCCAACAAGCGGGCTGATTTTCGACAGCGATACCAATACAACGCAGGTATATACCGTTGATTTCACCCGTGGGACCGCGGTCATTACCCCACAAGCTCCCGGAAAACCAGGTGAACCAGTGGATCCCGCTAACCCGGGCAGTGTGAAATGGCCGGCGGGTACTGATTATGTCGCTAACTTAACCCAAACCGTTAACCGGACCATTACGTATTTAAATGAAAATGGCAATATGATTGCCCCAACCCACTCTGATCAAATCAGCTTCAGCAGTTATGCCACCGTTGATCTCGTAACGGGTACCATCACGCCTTCAAATCGTTGGACGCTGACCTCTACCAATCCTGACGGCAGCGCTGATACCACCTTTGCCGCCGTGAAGAACCCAGTGATCATGGGTTACTACACGACCGCTTCACAAGTTCCGGAGATAGCTGGCTTAACTCATACTTCAGAGGACGTCGCGGTATCGGTGACCTACCTTAAACTCAGTCAGTGGGTACCGAATGATTCTGAGATACCAGCCGTTGATTACCCAAACGATCCAGATAATGCCAGCAGTCTTCTTCCGTTAAATGATCCGGCTTCACCGGTGATCCCCTACGTTCCCGGCATGACACCAACTGGCCCGGATGGCGAGGTATTGCAGCCAAAGAACCCAACTGATATCACCCAAGGCTTCATTCCGCCAGTGCCGCAAAATCTCGGTCAGCCAACACTCATCAATTACATTGGCAACCCGCAGCAAGCCAGAGTGATTTATCAGGATATTCAGGTTCCCGATGCACCGCTTATTATTGGAACGCCAATCATCCTCGCTGGTAAATCGGGTGAAACGAGTTCCTATCAAACTGCCGACCGTATCGCTGAACTGATCAATCAGGGCTATCTGCTGCAAAATGATGGCTATCCAAGCAACGGGATGGTCTTCGATTCGATTGACGGCAATGTCCAAGACTTCATCGTCACCTTCACCCATGCCACTGCAACCATTACGCCCGAAAAACCGGGTAAACCCGGCGAAAGCATTAACCCTGGTCAACCGGGACCCAAGTGGCCAGCCGGTTCCGATGACGTGACTGCTCTAAGAAGGACCGTTACGGAGACGATCAATTACGTTAATCTCTCAGGCGACCCAGTTGCACAGCAGCATCGAGATCAAGTCAGCTTTACCCGCGATGCCACGGTTGATCTGGTGACTGGTGCGGTAACCCCAAGTTCAACGTGGTCAGCGGTCAACAATGATACGACCTTTGATCTGGTAACCAGTCCGGTGGTAAGCGGCTACTTTACCAGTCGGCCACTGATTCCGGCGGTAACCGGCTTAACGTCAGATAGTCAAAACGTGTCTGAACAAGCGGTTTATCAGCAATTGGGCCATTGGATCATGACTGAATCAACCATCAACCCAATCCAGTATCCAAACGATCCCGCAAATCCGGCTGGTATTTTGGCCGTCACTGATCCAAAAGCGCCGGTAATACCATACGTATCTGGCAAATTGCCGCAAGGGCCGGACGGCAGCACTTTGACACTGAAGAATCTCGCAGTCGCGGCTGAAGGCTACCTGCCGCCAGTACCAATCGATCTTACAGCCGACACCATTATTACTTACGTTAATGATGGCAGCGGCACGCCTAACCCTGGCGGAAGCACCCCCGGCGGTACTGTACCAACGCCTAATCCAGGCGGAAGCTCTACAGAAACACCTCCGGTTGGCAACGTTCCGGGAACAACGCCAAGTACGGAACCGCCTCAAAATAAACCTGGCACTGGCGGACCAGCAAACCAGCCGCCACAAATTGAACCGCCAATCACACCGGTAAAGCAGCCTAAACGTGGACCGGTAAGTAATCCTCAGGTTAAACAAGGGCCACTAACTCCCCCTCAAATCAAGCAAGACGGTCCGATCACTGTTTCTTCAATAAAAGCGGGTCAAGCTCTCACTACCGCACAAGCAAAGCAGCCGGTTCCCACCAAGTCGGATACTCAGCAAAGCCTGCCTCAAACCAACGAGTCAGCTACCATTTGGGCTCAAATTGGGGTCATCTTTCTCGGTATTCTAGCTTGGCTGGGTTTCAGAAACAAGCGCCGTCCCGGGGATGAATAGTCAGAACTATTCATGGGAATCAGCTTGAATAAGCGGTAAAATAACCTTACATGAGGTATTTATCGTGGAAAAATTTTTAGAAGGCATGGACTGTCTTGGAAGCTGCATAAGTAGTTGTTTTGCCTCGATTGTGGCATTGATCATTGCTGGTACCATTCTGTGGTTCTGCGTGGCAATCATCATCAGTGTCGCAACTCACTAGCAAAATGCCATTCAAGTCCAAAAGGGGCTCGCATCGTCTTAACTAAAACGGTGTGAGTCCTTTTACGGTGCTTTTAGTTTTAAATTTAATCCAAATGATCCTTTAAAAATCTAAGCATGATCTTGATGACTTCAGGCTGCAGGAAAGCATCGTCTAAATGCCCGGCTCCTGCCAGTTCATACAGGTCAGCTGTCATCTGATGAGCAACCAGATCATCATAAAACTCTTCGTCATCTTGCAGTGGTGCCACATCGTCAGCCGTCCCGTGCAGCAGCAGGAAGGAAACGTCCTGCCCCTTGATAAAGCAACGCGGATTGGCTTGGGCGACTAAATCGGGATGCGTTTCGGGTTCACCATTCAATAATTTACCGTAAATATAATCCAAATCATCCGTATTAGAACGCTGCTTGGCCGTCAGTGGACTGACAATACCACACCAGGGAATTGCCACTTTGACGTCACTATTTTGATATAAGTATTGCCCCGTTTCGTATGTCTTCATGCCGTTGGTTAAGGCAACCATGCTGGCTAAGTGCCCACCGGCCGACTCACCCATTACCGCCACTCGGTGAGGGTCAATTCCATACCGCGCAGCGTGGGCCTTAATATACCGAATTGCCGCTTTGGCATCTTCTAGCTGTGCCGGCCAATGTGCTTGATCACTGTTACGATATTCAACGCTCACCACGGCATAACCAGCACGCACAAAATCGACTAGATTAGGCAGGCGACCATTATAATCAACGGTTATCCACCCGCCGCCGCAAAACCAAAAAATGACTGGTAATGGTTGAGACTGGCTTTCAAAGGGGCGAAGAACCGACAAATGTAACGGTAACGTTGTGTGCCCTCCTTGGTCAGGTACCCGAGCATAGATAATATTCGTGTCTTGCCAAATTGCCGGCCGTTTGGCAGCAATCGTTAGTCTTTTTTTCATTTAAAATGACCACCCCAACTGAGATTTTGATGCCAGCTTTAGTTTAGCATGACCGCTGAACGTTTAAAGCCGCTTTTCAGCTAAAACTGGTCGCCGGATTAACATTTTGTTTACTTATAAGACTAGAGGTGTAAAATTATAGCAAATCATTAGGAGGTGCACTATGGATAAACGGATTATTGCTGTATTAACCTTAAGTACCGCACTAGTTGGCGGTGTTGTTTCAACTTCAAGTCACCCGGCAGCTGCCTCGTCAAAGTGGCACACCGGCATGCCAAAAGCTTTACGCGGCTACTGGCACACCAAATCTAACACCTTATCGATCAGTAGCAAGCACGTTTACGTACTCCCGCGGCATTCCGGAGCATCCGCTAGCAAAGTAAAGAAAGTGCAGTACAAATATCTTGGAAAACACACCTATACTTACAAGCAATATTGGAAGTCGGGCGGCTCCTACTCAAACAAAATAACGCTCAGTAAAAGCGGCCACTCCCTGAAATTTGGCGGGATCAAGACTTCATTTACGCGGGGACGTTAAAACACCTTAATTTTGAAGCTACTAACCAAGTAACGATTAGACTAATAGGCTAATGCTTGTAAACTGTATTTTAAACTCTCTACCAATTAGGATTCTAAAAATTTATATTTAAATATATACAAAAAGTTCTCAGAAATCGACTATTCGTTTCTGAGAACTTTTGTTTACCTTTATTGAGAATTGGTTATTTAACAGCTCGATTATTCATCGGCCAATATTTTACGCTGCGCAGATTCTCGTTCAACCAATCTTATTGGCAGCGTTCTTCTCATTATCGAATTATCTTGCATAGCATTCAACAAGCGGGTCACTGCTTGATTTCCAAGTTCGACTATATCTTGTTCAATAGAAGTAATGGTAGGCTGAAATATCTCATTAAAGATTGTATTATCATAACCGATGATTGAATAATAGTCCGTAATTTTTTTGTGTTGCTCATTAAAGAACTCAATTGCGCCATAAAGCATCAAATCACTGGTAGAAAATATGGCCGTAATATTAGCGTCCTGTTGAATTTTTTGGACTACTTTTATACCACTTTTAATATCATACTGTCCGTGAAAAACAAGATGCGGGTTGTATGGCAAGCCGTATTCTTTTAAAGCTTTTACATAACCGGCTAATCGGCCATCAGCATTAACATAACCAGGATCTCCAGTAATGATTGCTATATTCCTATTCCCTTTTTGAAGCAAATACTGTGTAGCCAAATAGCCTCCAAGCACATTGTCAAAATTAACTTGATTAACCGCTAAATTACAATTGGCATTAACCAAGACAAATGGGACATTAATTTCCGATAAAAATGAATTGGTAACGCTTTCACCTTGTCGATACAAATCATTTGAAGGCACCAACAATAGACCATCAATTCCCTTATTAATTGCCATATTAACCAATTTATCTTCCAATTCATGGTCGTCATTAGAATTTAAAATAAGTGTGAAATATCCTTTTTCAACCAATTTATTAGTAATGACATTAATCAACGAAGCAAAAAAGGGATTCGTTATATTAGGAACAATTAATGCAATTGTATTAGAAACACTTTTTGCCAAGGAAACTGCAGAAACATTCGGCACATAATGATACTTTTTAGCTAACTGCTTAATCTCTTGCTTTTTTTCCTTAGAAATTCTGGATTCCCGATCGTTTAAGACCAGAGAAACGGTAGTCATTGATACCCCTGCCATACGAGCTATATCTTTCATTGAAATTTTCATCAGTATCGCACCTTGGCTTCTATCTTAGTTGCGATAATTATACCAAATATAAATCTAATTAGAACCATTTATAAATGATGAAACATCAGCTATAACTTCGTTGTGATTTGTAATGTGATAAATATGAGCACCACCTGGATATCTAATTTCTTTAACAAAGCCAGTAATTTTTGAAAAGTTTTTAGTTGCTTCAATTCCAGCTTCATCGTGCTCTCCGGCAATAACTAAAGTCGGCGTCGTAATATTGTGGAGCCGATCTTCGGCATCCCAATTAGCCAGATTTCCTGAATTCACAATCGGTTCAGCACGACCCCACATATAATCATAAGTCGTCCCATCATTATTCATTTCCTGAGCTGAATGTTTTAAATAATCCGGCTTTTCAGCTTCCGGTATATTTTCACAAAATTTCAAAGTATATAGATCAATCGCCTCATCGAGGAGCTGTCTATCAACGCTCGCTCCGTCACTTAATAGTTTAAAAGCTTGAATGTATTTTTCCGGGAGTTCATTGATTAATCGCTTACCCGTTGCTTCCCATCGTTTCATAGCTGATGGACAAGAAGATAAAATCAGTTTTTCAATTTGATCGTCATGTTTAATAGCATACTCAGTTGCTAATATGCCTCCCCATGAATGGCCTAACAGAACAATTTGATCAATTTTAAGGTGCTTAATCAGCAGCTCCAACTGTTCAACGAATGGTTGCACTTGCCAAAAAGACTTCGGCTTATGCACTAAGTGAGATGATCTACCACAACCAACCTGATCATAATGGATAACCGATCTTCCCGTAACTGTTAAATCTGTATAAGGCAGCATATAGTCATGGCCTGCACCAGGGCCACCATGCAACACAATAATAGGTGCTTTGTCATGTAGTGCAGCTGGATTTGTAATCCTATACCATGTTCGATACTCATCCGTGAAAAAATCACTGATCAGAACTTCATTTTTATCTTTATCCATGATTTATTCTCCTTATAGAATCAAATAAAGATTCCAACTACGGTTGCAGACAAACAACTAACCAAAAATGAACCTAATAATAGTTTTAAGAGATTATTACTTAGGACAGAAGCCATTTCTTTATTTAAAGTGGAAACAACAGCTACAATCATCCCAACAGAAGCAAAATTAGAAAACGAAATCAAAAAGACAGAGATGATTCCTAATGATTTTGTACTAATCGTTGAACTAATTTTAGTTAAATCAGTCATTGCTACGAATTCATTCGTCAGCAACTTAGTCATCATAATGCCACCAACTTTTGTAGCATCTGCCCAATCGACCCCCATAAGATAAGCTAACGGAGAAATCGCAATTCCCAACCAATTTTGTAATGAGTTTCCCGTTAACCAACTTGAAATACCGTTCAACAAGGCAATTAAAGAAATGAATGCTAGGAGCATTGGAATAATACTTAAAACAACATTGAAACCATCTTGTGTATACTCCAGTAAAGTGTCAAAAAAGCCCTTTTTTTCTTCGTCCGTTTGTTTAACTTTAAGATCAAACTCACCGGGCGTATACGGATTAATTAAGGTCGTTATAATAAAGACCCCTATCATATTAAGGAAAATCCCAATAATGACAAATTTAGGTGGGACCATTTTCATGTACGCGCCAATAACGGTTAAATCAACAGTAGATAACGTCATAGCCCCAATCGTGTACATCGTTCTTTTATCGAGTTTATATAAAATATCCTTTAAAGAAACATAAACGGGAGTCATTCCTAATATCAACGAGCTTACTGCGGTATACGACTCAACTTCGCCTAAATGTAATAATTTATTAAACAATAATCCGAAAATTCTAATGATAAACTGTAAAATTCCAAAATATTTTAGAATTCCAATCAAAGAACAAATAAAGACCATTGGCAACAAGCCTTGGAAAAGAAAGGCCTGCAAAGTTCCAGATTTAGCTACTGGTTCTTTAAACACAAACTCAATTCCCACAGCGGCGTATTTCATAAGCTGAACAAAACCCGCCGCAATGGTTTTGAGAATTATAGTTCCAAACGTAGTATGAAGCAGAACAAAACAGACTAGTAACTCTAAAATAAATAAAAAACCTACTTTTTTTAGATATTTAGGCACTGTTTTTCTATCAAAGCTAAAGAGCCAACAAATTGCAAAAATAATGAGTATCGCTACAATTGGTCGAATAAAAACCATCATGAACCTCCAATTCTTTTACAAAACTAGAGCCTTAACATTTCTTTTTAGATAAAGCGCTTTATCTAAAAAGGAGTCTACCATACCAATTTGCTTTTTAAAAGTATTGTTTTGCATATTTAATTGATATATTAGTTTTGTCTTAAATAAAACACTTATAAATCAACATTCTTTATTTTCGAGGATTTTAAACGTCAGCTTTTTTCACTTCAGTAAAATGTATACCAATTATTAAAAAACTATATTGACAGACCTCTCCGTTTACATATATTTTCTAAAAAATAAACTTAATGGTTAATTCGCCACAATAGTCGTAAAGTAATTTAGCCCCAAACATATCAAGTATAAAAAGCAAAAAGATTATAAATCAGTTTTTTGTTCAAATTATAGAACCTGATAGTAGTTGTAGTATCTCAATAGCTGTCGCCCTCACTATCTTTATCATTACCCAAGTAACAGCTTTCTACTTTCTTGATTTCCCTGAAAGAATGGCTCTAATTTGAACACTATCTTAGCCAAGAAGATACTAATAATCTGCACGGTAATTATGATTACGAAATTTTATCAGTATTATCATTTCTTAAAAATCATTCTTAACATTTTTCGAAAAATTCCAATAATTTATTTTTAATCATGAACTAGTATATAAATACACCTTATAATTAATATAATTTTAGTTATTATAATAAATTTTATCCAGTCAACTCCTCGTCGCATATAGCTAAGAAGACGCATCAAAAAGTTACTTAATCAGTTTTATTACCCCTATCTACAAAATCTTCTAGCTAATTAAGGCAAGTCAGGTTATATTATTAATACTACATATTTTATTAGGGAGAAATTATGAATAAATCTGTTGTCACTATCGCCACCGCTACTAGTTTTATGTTAATGGGAGGACTTGCACAGGCCAGTATTAGAAAAACAAGTGTCAAACCTGCCAAATTAACCAGCAAAAGTACGTTTGTAAAGGGAACTGCAACAAAATCAGCTACCATCAGATTGAGTCATAATCACACCACCTACGCCTACGGAAAAGCAACTAACAAGGGTAAATTCAGTTTAAAGTTAAAGCATAAGCTCCATAATAGTTGGAAATATCGTTTAACCATCTCTAAAAAGGGATACAAAACAACGACAGCGTATTTAAAAATTTCAGCTACAAAGCCCGCCAGCTCAAAGAATACAGATTCATCAGCTGTGACTAGTTCAACCGCAGTTCGCACAGCTTCTAATGCTTCATCCGCTAATTCAAGCACTAATTCAACTAAACCAGCGCAGTCAACTACCACAAGCAGTGCAACTGCAAGTACGCCAGCTACTTCGGCAACATCAGCGACAAGTGCAACTGAAAAAGCCGATTTAGCGTTAGCTGATCAATATAAAGCTAAAGCATTGGAACTGAGTCAGCAGGCTTCAAACCAAAGTAATCAAACATCTACCATCTATCAAATTCTTAATGCTACCGTACATTCCGCAGACTACTATGCAAAACTCGACTCACAAATTAATGACTACCAGCAAAAAATCAAAGCACTTTCAGCAAAGTCTCATGACACTACGAGTAATGACTACCAATCATTGGCTTATCACTTAACTAACTTACAAACTGAAAAAGCGCGTGCTCAAAAAAATGATGAGTATCCTAAAGAAATTAACACACTGGATAAATCTAAGGTAGCCGCTTATAAAGATAAATTTCATCAATCACAAGATCATAGAAATACGGATTCTGATGAAGACTCCTACAATGATCCAAGTGAAGCTGACTATTTTTGGACATTAGCCGGAAAACTTTATAACAAATATCATCTTGAAATGGATACTGACTGGGAAGATGGGCCATATACAAAATCAACCAACACTAAGGATGAAATTTTTAAAACTCTCGTTGCGGATATTAACAACACCAAGGTTGAAAAACCGGCTGTTGATCCAGAAGTACAAAAACAAGAACAACAGAGATTACAAGATCAGAAAAAGCTACAGGAGCAGTATGATAAGGACTATGCTTCAGCACTAACATTAGTTAGTCAATATAATCAAAACTCCAAAAAGGAAAACTCCCTGTATTCAGAAATAAATCAAATGTCAAACAATATTAATGAATTTACATCAAGATCATCGGCTGATGATAGTAAGAGCGACATCTACACACAATGGATAAAAGAAGAACAAGATGCTTTAGATGCATTAAAAAAGAAAAATCCAAATTATGAAAATACCAGCATGGCCTTTCTCAACTAAATGATTATAAAGAAGACCTGGAGCGTGCCGTTCAAGATGATGCTGATTATAAACAAGCCGTCGCAGCTATAAACGGTGATTTTGTAGGCTATCAGGCTCAATATGATGCTTTACAGAAAAAAGACGATGCGTTAAGAGACACCGACAATAGCTACGCCACCCAATTACAACAGCTTCAAGATAAATACCGTTCTACTGGACTCCCAGATGGCGCTTACAACTCCAAAAACATTTTTGACCTATCTTTCGGCAATTAAACTAATGGCAAAAAATAGTACTAATGATTTCTCATCAACACTAAATACCATATAACCATCAAAAACGAGCTACTTCAACTGAGTAGCCCGTTTTTTTGATGGCTGCGTTACTTATCAGTAAGTGCTTGCCAGTCTACGTATGTAGAAGTCTCGTCACTAAGCAGATCCGCGATGGATAATTGCGCCAGCGTTTCCTTATATTTAGTTTCCGCGCGTTCAAACTGCAGTTTAACCTGGTCAAATTTTTGGTCAAACGCTGCCTGGTCAAGTCGAAGTACCTGATTGCGCAGGTTATTCCACGAAGCAAACGACTCGTCACCTTCAATGGCGGTAAAAATATCCAGCAGCGAAATTTCACTCGTCGGCCGTGCCAAGGTGATACCACCGGTTTTGCTGGCGTCAGTAGCGACGATGCCGGCCACCGCCAGCTGACGGGTAATTTTATGCAAATAAGAATCAGATACCTGTAAAATTTGGCTCAGCAGTTTACTCTTCAGTGGCTGATGATCCTTTTGCCGTGCCAAGATCACCACGACGTAGATTCCTTGCTCCACCCCAACTTTAAATTTCATACTATCCCTGCTACTGATAACTTATAAAAAGTTATAGATTATTCTTGCTTCTCCCTATCCTGCTTCGCAAGAAGCTCGCTAATACAGTTGATATGATAGTCCACAAGCGTTAATTCCCGGCTAGCCACCGGTACATACTTTGAAGCCTATGCTAATAAGCTAATTCAAAGTTTTCAGTATCCCTGATATTCAGGGCCGCATTTATATCACGATCCTTGGTATAGTTGCAGTTTGAGCATTCATAAACCCGATCCTTGAGTTTTAAATCAACTTTTTTATGGCCACATTGATGGCATAACTTAGAAGTTGGTTCAAACCGGCCAGTTAGGTGCACCGGAATGTCAAATTGCTGGCATTTAGTAGCTAATTTGTTTCTAAAATTATAGAATCCCTGGTGACTAATGGCTTTAGCTAAATACCGGTTTTTCATCATACCTTTAACATTCAGGTCTTCTAAGGCTACCCATTGTGGCTTGGTTCTCACCACAGTGGCAATAATCTTATTTTGATAATCAGACTGAATGTTAGTTAATTGTTGATACAAGCGTTGCACCTTCCGCTGAGTTTTGGCTAGATTTAAATCAGTAGCAGACTTTCCTTCTTTCTGTCTTCTAGCTTTCAGTGCTTGATACTGGCGGGACATTTTCCTTTGCAGCCTTCGCAGGCGTTTTCTGATGCTTCTTACCCGACTGCTTTTATTCTGATTATGATACAACGTGCCATCATTTAGAATGGCAAACTCTTTAAGACCAAGGTCAATGCCGACGGGCTCACCGGTCAGTTCTGACTTTGGCAGCTCGGCCTGTTCCACTAAACAGGTCAGGTAATACCGACCAGCCTTAAATTTAATCCGACCTTGTTTAATCACAAAATGCTCGGCATCGGTGGGGATATAACCAAATTCTTTCAAACGTACCCAGCCTAGCTTGGGTAACTTGATTCGGTGGCGCTGACAAGGAATAATTTGTGCTTTGCTGTTCTTAACAAAGTAGTAACTACCCTGACCGCGTTTGAAGGAACGCCAATGCGGGAAACCGCCCAATTTCTTAAAGAACCGTTTCATGGCAGTATCCGCATCAATAAAGGCCTGTTTGACCGATTTGGCATATAAATCCTTGATCCACGTGTCATCAGGATTAGCTTCAAGATATTCATAGTTAAACCACTTGCTGAACTCATAGGCGCCCATATAGTGATAACCGCATTCATAACGCTGCCGATTGATATCCAAAAACAGGTTATAAGCCCAACGACTACCACTGATGTGGGAATCAATCTGCCAAGCCTGCTTTTCAGTCGGCTTAATTTCTATTTTGTAGGTGAGTAACATCAGTTATTCCGCCTTATTGAATTTAATCACCAGGGTGTGGTGTCCCTCATATTATACAGAAAGGATTTATCCCAAAAAGCCTTTTAATGAAATTCATATAAATCACTACATATAAGCTATCAACTAAAGCGGAGAATTTAACGCTTAACTTTTAATCTTATTAGATTAATTACCAGGCTTATAAGAATACATAATCATATAGAATCACCACTTTGCAAAGATTTATATACTTTTACAACAATACAGTTACTGTTCACACCTCCTGCGGCCTGTCAGCCAGTCAAAATAATCTGTAAACCTACTTTAAAACTAGTCTTGCCTAGGTGCAAATAGCACCGTCAAACCGGAAAAGCTGATTTATTGTAATTCACCAAATTCTTTTCAAACAGTTGACTTTCTCGAAGCAAGTTGTAAAATAGCTTTAATTCCTTGGACAATATATATCCATAGATAAAAGGAGACCTAAAATATGACAGACGACACAACAATTGTTAATAAAAAAGTATCAGAACTAGCACGTTTGACACCCCAACTCAGCCGAGCAATCACTAACACCGGTAAAGAACTGAACGACAACGCCATCATCGGCGACCGTCAGTGGGCAATGAACACCCTGGCAATGCTGATTGGCATGGGCGATATGGACGGCCAACTTCAAGTTTACGTCAAAGCTGCTCAGCAAGCCGGCGCAACGGACGATGAAATTCAAGATGTGATCAATTTAGCCAGCATTTATGCCGGCAATCCCCGTGCTGTTAACGCCGCTCGGGTAATTGCACCTTACCTGCAAAGTGAACAGCAACGCTTACGGCCAAACGTCACTGAAGAATTGGTAAACGTCGGCGACCATGAAACGATGGTCTGGGACAACCACGGTGACGGCTTCCCTATCGTCTTGATTCACTGCCTGGCACTGGATCACCGTACTTGGCGTGAAGTTTACCCGCAACTGGCCAAAACCGGCGCCCGGGTCATCGCGTATGATATCCGTGGTCATGGCCGTGCCCGTAATGCACCAGTGACGACGAGTCTGGATCAGTTGGCCGACGATTTGCACAATCTCTTGAGTAAACTGGGTATCAAAAAAGCAGATATTTATGGTGCTTCATACGGTGGTGCCATTGCACAAGCTTTGGTTACCGACTATCCTGAAGACGTACGTTCATTAGCTCTGGTTGCCACTGGTCTTAAAGGTTTCCCAGTGCTGGCTGCCCGTGCTGATGCTGCCGAAAAAGAGGGTATGGAAGCACAAGTTGCCGTATCCTTGATTCGCTGGTTCACACCTGAAACCATTGCCCGTAATCCTTGGGAAGTCCGCTATGGCCGCGAGTGCGTCCGTCATATGAGCGTGGCCAACTGGGCCGCAGCTTGGCGTGCAATGGCCGCAGGCGACGCAACGGAAACCGCACCGAACATCAAAGTGCCAGTATTAGCTTTAGGCGGTAAACAGGATGCTTCTGCGATTCCGGCCATCATGCAGCAGATGGCCAACGCCTATCCAAATTCCAAGTTAGTCACCTTGGACCCTGGTACCCACATGATGCCGATGGAACAGCCACAGGCCGTCTCTGATGCGTTAGCCGCATTTTATCAATCAGTTGACACCCAAACTTTTAAAAAGGATGAAAAATAGTGACCAAAAAACAATACTTTGTGGTGACTTACACCCATGATAATATGGTTGGCTGGACCAAGTACGTCCTAGCCCACGTCAAATATCTCAAGGAACAAATTAAAATTGGCAATCTAGTAGTCTCCGGTCCCAGTCAGGGTGACCATAAGCGCCAGGCAATTCTGATTTTCCACGTTGCCGACCGCGATACTTTGATGACCGTTATCAAGCAGGATCCCTACTATATCCATGATTTGGTGACCTCAATGACCATCACCCCATGGAAGCCGCAGTTTGGCGACTTGGATGAAAGCAGCTTTGAATAGATTCACTAATTTCTGAATACGATTCTGACACATAAAACGCCTCCCTAGTACAGTACTAGGAGGCGTTTTATGTATCAGAATTTGTTTACCTTAAGCCTTATTGTGGTCTGGGTAAAGGATACTATCCTTAAAAATACCATCCCCCCAAATTTCAGATTCGCTAAGGGTCGTTTCAATGCGTTCGATTGGCTGACCATTGACCAGGATCATGGCACATTGATAACCAGCAAAGGGTTGGTAAAGTGGCATAATGATCGTTTCGTTTTTCAACGCGGATTCAATATCGTCAGTGGTGAAGGCAACGTGTGGTTCAGTTTGAATATGAGCATCCAACGTACATTTTGGACCAAAAGCATGTAACTCTACTGGAATCGTGAGCGGATTAACTTCATCCAGCGAATACATATCCCAAAGCGGACTATATTTTGTTGCCGGATTATCCTTGATTTGTGTTAAGGGCACCGGGCGGCCAATATGATGGAATTTTAAGTTTGAGTTCAAAAAGAAGCCTCCATTATTTAATATCTTTAATTTATCACTATTGATAAATAATTAAATTGCACTCTTTTTAAGCATAAATTATTTTTGGCTAAATTGGAAAACTTGATTATCTTTGTCAATTTCACCGATAGGAAATTGACCGTGATTTATGAAGGCTTGACGATTTCTAAGTCAATCACGGACTTTTCTCATCCCGATTCTGATCTTCTACAGAACGAAAAACTTTAACGTTCCATGAAGCATTTGGCTTATTATCTTCCTGTAAAGTAATGAAACAATCAAAAGAATTTGACTTGAACGTGCCGTCTCCTGCTAACCGAAAAGATTCGAGATAACTGAAGTTTAGTATACTTTTCGGTTAAAAAGTACTTTAACGGTGGTTTTGTAGCACAGAAAATATATATAAACATAAAAGCGCCATCCTATTTTGCATGCGCCTTCGCTAACGCATTGTATTTATCTCCCCATTCCGACATCGCCGTAATAACGGGTACGAGCGATTGACCAAATGTCGTTGCAGAATAATCGGTGACCATCGGAACGGTTTCGTAAACATGTTTTTCTACAAGTCCATCTTGCTCTAATTCATTTAACTGGCGTGCCAGCATACGCGGCGTACAGCTAGGAATTTTAGCGTTAAGCTGACCAAATCGTTGGGTCGAATTGTTGAGCAGGTGATACATGATCACCGATTTCCACTTTCCTGAAATAAACTGCACAGTGTTTTCCACTGAACAGCCAGTCTGACGGTTATAAATTTCTCGCTTTTTCATTAAAATATAGCCTCCCTACTACTGACAAAAAGTACAGTATTGTCGAGTTCATATATCAACTGTATCATCTAGATAAAGCATGTGAAAGAAATTTTATTTAGTTAACTTTCGTCGGAAATTACTAATTTGGAGGGAAAATAATGAATAATAACAGTGCATTAGTTAAACGTCACGCTGTCCGCGCATTTGAAGATAAAGTCGTGGCTCTCGACGTACTTAAAGACATCGTGAAAGAAGCTGGCTTGGCGCCATCTTGGGGAAATTCTCAACCGTGGAAAGCCTATTTAGCAATTGGGCAGACAGTAAAAAACATTCGGGAAACTCATTTCAACTCAGCTACCAATCATGTTAAGGGCTCTCCAGAGGTTATCCCGCCGAAAGATTGGTCGGACTACGCAAAGAATAATATGAAACAAACAACGGCTAAAAACGATCAATTCCTCGGCGACGACGGCAATCAGGATTACAGTAATTTCAATGCCAAACTCTTTAACGCACCAGCCATCGTCTACATCACGATTCCAAAGAGTTCGTCCGCCTATTCTACCTATGATGCTGGCGCTTTTGGCTACGGCTTAACCTTATCAGCTTATGAACACGGTCTGGCTGCCATGACGGCGTATGAGTTGATTCGCTATCCAAAAGAAATACGAGATGCATTCACTATCCCTGAGGATGAAGTACTGATGATGGGAGTCGCCATCGGCTATCCTCAAGATAAGAAACTGAACCAGCTGCATACTGATCGCAATGACTTGGAGAAATTTTTGAGTATTGAAGACTAAGGTTAACCAGTGTTATCAAAAGCTTTATATTGTTTGACAAATACCCTCAGAGTTGAAAATAACTCTGGGGGTATTTTATGACTAAAGTTTTAATAGATACACAACACAATGCTAACCAAAATTAAATCAATAACCAAATCTCCCGAAATAGTCTTTCTTTGAACAGTTAGATCATATTATGAAACTACCTAATTGTATAACTCCATAAAGTACTGAAACACTATTTAACCTTTCGTATTTAACACTATCCGAATATCGAAAACACAGCCACAAGAGAATGTGACTGTGCTTTCGAAGCATTCTATAAAATCATTTTAAACGGCTCTTTATTGAGCAGTTGCCCCGCCATCAAGCACGAATTCAGATCCCGTTGAGAATCTTGAATCATCAGATGCTAGGAACAGCACCATATTGGCAACTTCTTCTGGTTCAGCAACCCGCTGTAAAGGCGTTTTAGCAATGCCTTCTTTAAGGACTTTAGCAACTTTAGGATCGTCAAGCATTGGTGTTCTAACGGCGCCAGGGTGAACGGAATTAACGCGGATGTTGTAATGGCCGAGCTCAACCGCAGCAGCCTTTGTCATCCCACGAACCGCAAATTTAGTATCCGTGTAGACCGGAAGAGCACCAACTAAGCCGGCCATTGAGGAAATATTGATAATACTACCGCCGTGTTCTTTCATTTCAGCAGCTGCGTACTTCATTCCCAAGAACGTCCCCAACTGATTGACTTTAACGATCTTTAAATACTCATCGGCAGTAACATCAAACATGTTCTTGAAGTTATCAATACCAGCATTGTTCACTAAGATATCGAGTCGACCAAAATGATCAAGTGTCGTTTTAATGACCTTTTCCCAATCGTCCTCACTGCTGACATCGTGCTGAACGAAGATTGCGTTGTCGCCAAGTTCATCAGCTAATTTTTGACCCTCGGTTACTTTATGATCAGTAGTGATTACAACTTTGGCACCTTCATCAATAAAAAGCTTTGCATCTGCAGCCCCCATACCTTGAACGCCACCTGTGATAATACCTACTTTCCCAGTTAATTTACCCATATCATCAAATTCCTGTCCGTGTAAACCATTTCTATATTTTTATATATAACAACCAACACGGTCAGCCTTACTTTGGTGGCTCCCTCATTGATTGACACTATTGTATGATATGGTGAATGCAAAAAAATAGCCTTGTTCATTGTCAGATGATACCAATATGTCAGTTTTCAATAATTTGAATTACAAATCGGCAAAAATTTTAGCTGGTACAGGTAGCATTTTCTGATAGATGTCAATCCACTGACTGCGACTTAGCTCAGGATGTGTACTCAACACATCAGCAAAGCCAATATAGATCCGTGCCAATAGGTCAATCATCACGCCCTTCAAAGGCGCATTACTTCCCTCAATGGTAGTGACTCGACTGATGTCGCGGCTAAGATAGGCGCTGATTTCCTCCTCTGCGCGAGCCCAGCGCACCATCTCCATCAGCGGGCGGTTAGCTAACAACAAATCAACTATGAGTTGGGCGCCTGCTTCATCAGGATCAGCAGCCTGATCCGCTTTTTGAAGCGACTGATTGAGTACTTGAGCAACTGCGACCTCGATAATTTCACTGATGCTGTCGCAGTGTTGGTAGTAGGTTTGGCGGGCCAACTTGGCTGTTCGGCAAAGGGCGCTGACGCTGACTTTGGTAAAATTATCTCCAGCTTCGAAATACTGCTTCAAGGTTGCGAACAATTTATCCTGAGTGGCTTGCAATCGCTTGTCAGGTGCTTGGTAGTAGGCAACTGGAATGTGGACTTTTTTCATGAAACATTCTCCTTTGGCAAACTTAACGGCTTACTTAGTTTTATGTTTATTATAAAACGTAATCCAAAACTTTTTATTGCATTTTTACACCAAATAAAAAACAGAATGCCGACATATCAGCATCCTACTCAATTATACGAAACAATAATCACTACTATTGCGCCCCCCCGATGACTCTACCCAGAAAAAATAAGGTTTATCAGGATTAGTATAAATTAGTAAATCGTTGCAACAATCGAATTTACTCAGTAATTATGCAATAACATTTACACTTTGTGAGAGATTAAAAAAAGTCCTCATACGAGAACGCTTAAAATAACTCTAAGTTTCTGAATACGAATTAAATCAAAAAAGAGTAGCATTTAGCTACCCTACAGCTTTTTCAATTAATTGTCTTCCCAGCTTATGCCCGTACTGCCCCACGCTTTAGTTCCCTCTTTAACCCATTTACCATCTTGCAGCTCGTAATCTGTATAACCATCGTGATTATATTGTTGCCAATCTGCACCATCAGAACTAATACTTGCACCTAATTTAGAATCCGTTGGTGCCACATTAGACTGATAGGTTATACCGCCTAAACTTGCATATCCTATTTGAAACGCTTGTGGCGTTGCATCATCTACATTAATTAATGTCACATCACTAGCAGAAACGTAGCCTTTAGTACCGTTATACTCGCATGGATACATATTATTAATTCGATTGTCCGCATACAATTTAATAGTATAATCTGTCACTTTATAGTTTGTTGCCACCCTTGAAAGATCAATTCCTTTATTATTTGCTAAATCATTAGCCACTTGGTTATCTTTATAAATTGAAAAACTAGGACTAGTTGAGAATACATAATAATTACCTGATGTGCCACTCCACGGATTGCTGAGTGCATCCTTATTTGAATCATTGCCACTATTACTTACGCTTGTCCTATTTTGTAAATTTTTCAACTGATCTTGTAATGTATTGATTTGACCTTGTAATGCAGAATTATCTGATGATGTACTAGTTGAATTACTCGTTGTAAAATGGCTTGTTAATTGATTTTTTAAATCATTGACTTGTTGTTGTAAATTAGTAATTTGTTGCTGCTGAACTGTATTCTGCGTCCTTGTAGGTTTTTTAACAGATACCTTAGCTAAATATCCGTTCCATATCCAGCCTGTAACCTTGCCACTCTTAACACGATAATATACAGCCTTTTTACCGTTGGCTTTTCTCATAATAGCTTCTTTAGACACCACAAATTTTACTTTTGAATAATTTTTGACGCTATGTAGCTTGTGCTTTAAAGTGGCATCCTTGTACAAATAACCTTTAGAACCCTTAACTACCGTGTATTGAGTAGCTTTCAAGTTCTTGTACTGTACCTTTGTTGAAGCCTGTGCTGTTTGAGTACCACTAAAAGCCCCTAAACATGTAACTGATAACCCTAAAATCGCTGTTTTACCTAAAAAATTCAATTCCTCTATCCTCATTATCTTTAAGATGAGTTTAATTATACCTGATAATGCGTCAACTAATAGCTATTTTTAGAAAGTAATTTTACATAATTGGTTTTTCAGTATTTTCTCACTTATATTCACACTTTAATATAATCAAAAGCGCCTTAACAACGGCCTTTAATGCCTATCGAAAAGACGTAATAATAAAAACTTCATTTGATTTGGAATTTAAGTATCTAATTGTATTTTTCACTGTTTTAAAGATAATTAAAGACAATCATCTAAAGCCTGCTATAACTCCACATGGCTTGCGTGCACCTATGGCAACTACATTAAGTGAAAGTGGCTTACCCTAAAAAGTTACTACTATGTATAGTGCTAGATGATACTGAAGCAGTTATTCTAAAATACTATATTCAACAGAATAAAGAAATGCGCCAGAAATCCGCAAAAACATTAAAACTATCACGAACTTTACCGCACAAAATTCACACACCTTCCACACAATATATATGTAAAAAGGCCCTAAATTACACCAGAACAAAAAAATAAAACGCTGATATATCAACGTTTTATCCAATCGTATTAAGTTATAAAACATCTATTGCGCCCCCCGAGGGCAAGGCCCCGATTCTCATAGGTTAAAGATAGTTATCATAAGCGTTGATTTAACAGCATTCCTCAGCGGTTATTAATCATAGATGCTCACTGTTTATAAACTAAATGTCACCAATTGTGTCACCAGTGTCACCAAAATTGTCACCAAAAATAAATATGCGAGGGGCAGATGGGTATTCGTTCTTAACGGATGCCCTTTTAATTTGATCACTAAAATGACAATCAACAATCAAGCCCCAAACCACTATACAGCATTACCCCTTACTTATATCGTTCATAATACTCCAAACTATTATCAAACCACTTAATCAACTCCTGTATTTCCTGCTGCTTTTCATCTCCCACTGTAACCATCCGTTCTCCTTCAACGGTACTAAATGTCAATCTCACATTAAATCAAAAAGCGACCAAGAGCATTAAGCAATGCTGTCAGTCGCTGAACGTGTGCTTTGAAAAGCAGCACCCTATTAAACTTAATAATAACTATTCGTAATAAATAATAGCTTGATTTTACATTCAGAATGATTGAAATATAGCATGTATTAAGTCATAATAAAGACAAGATAAAGGCAAAGGAGTGACATTATATGGAAACTTACACGCCAACAAATTTTCGCAAGTATCAACATACTATTTTTGAAAATTTAGACAAAACAAAGAAACCAATCGAGATTACAACTTCCAGAACTAAAGAGAACGGTGCAAATAAAGGATATGTTTTAATGACAAAAGATGTATACCAACAGTTGATCGCACTGCAATCTGAACAAGTACGACAAGCAGAAGCAGATATACGTCATTATGCTTTGAGCCATGATCCAAAGACTCCAGAAAACGAATCTGAAATGGAAGAGTGGTTAAATGCAGACTAATGATGTGGTTTCTCAATATGTGTATTTCACACAGCAAAGCGGTGGGAAGACTAGACCCTTACTGGTTGTAGCAACGAATTCGGATAAGTACCTTGTATATAAGATAACGTCTAAGTATGAAAACAAACCAGAAGCAATCAAAGACCGTTATTTCCCGATCGAAGACTGGGAAGCTGCTGGACTTAATAAACCTTCCTATGTCGATACTTATAGCGGTACGATGTGGTTGCCAACTGCTAGGATGAACAAGAAAATTGGTCATTTAACAGATAACGACATATTACGCTTTCAACAATTCCTTAATCAAATCTGACGGAATTATATGTAGCATTAACATTCTTTTTGGATGTAAACCTGCACCCCTAAAGTTGGAAATCATCGGGGATGCAGGTTTTTTTGACCCTTCTTTTTAATTAAAAATTGTTATTCTCTACCTCATCGCCCCACTCAACCTCTGGGGTACTCAGATTACCAAATTTACTTGCCTGGTTGTTTACTGTCCCCCATAAATCGGATGATTTTCGTGCCATTGCAACCTTCTAAATGCCATTCAATTGTGTCGTTATTCTGAAGATTCATATGATTCCTTACTTGCTTGGAAATGGTAACACGATTATCACTGCCAATTTTGGAAATAAGCCCGCCAGCTTTATCGATTTTCATTAGCCATCCTCCATAAAGTATCTAAGCTGATAATAATCGGATTTAACTGTTTAATCAAAAACTAAAGCCCCCTACACTATGGGCGACTTTGAGGCATATAAAAAATGACGGGGCAGAAGGTACGCTCAGTTTTTGGAAGAATTGGTTCCAACCAACATTGATTAATGATCATAACATGTGGACTAGTACCGCACACTATCTGAATGATTGATGCCTCAAACAAAGTAAAAACCGCCAATAAGCGGATGCTCCGGTTGGTAATATTGACGATGTGTGACAGTGGTGACACCTTATTACGAAAACTCATTTATTTTCTATTGAATATCTTCTTGATAATTAATCACCAATTTACTGCAAAAAGATGTCACTCCCGTCACTGAATTACTTTATCGGCAAATCCTTTTAGGTTAAAAATAACACTGATAAGCGTTAATCTATCAACTTTAATCAATAATTCATTTTCAATGAGTTCGTATCTATTACTCATCACTTAGATTCCGGAATCGATTTATAAACGCTACCGTGACAGGCATCTGTAAACGATGTTTACGCCACACTAGTACCGTGTGAGTTTGGACTCTAGGTGAAAATGGAACAAACCGCACACCGGTGTTGTCATTTGAATTAATAACCCCTTCAATAGTTAACGCTGCGCCAGTACCTTGTTGAACAAGTGGCAGAACGTTAAAGATTAAATTGAAATGTCCGATTACATTAAGCTGATTGAAGTCAGAATCCGTCCATCCTGCAAACAGTTTTTGAACAGCTTTACGACTGGAAATTAACAGCGGTATTTCTGACAACTGATTAGGCTCAATTACTGGAGCGTGGGCTAATGGATTATCAACACTGATAACTAGGCCCCAGCGCTCAGTATGCGCAAGTGTAATATGCTCATATTTATCGGTATTTACAGGTTCCAGCAGCAAAGCTAAATCTATTAGCCCCTTGTCCAAACGATCAAAAAGATCATCACTGGTTCCAGTGAATAAGTCAAATGTCACAGAAGGATATTTTGCTGTAAATGTTGCAAGTTCATTTGCCAGCATATGACTGCTGTCAGCTTCCACAGCACCTATATTGATATTGCCACTAAATAACTCACGTCGCTGATCAATAAAAGACTGTTCTGTCTGCTGTGTCAGCTTTAAAATTTCCTGTGCACGATCTTTAAGATAAAGTCCTGCCTGTGTCAACGTTAATCCTCGATTGGTTCGTGTAAATAAAGGCAGACCAAGCTCGTCTTCTAGCCCTTTAATTTGTCGAGACAATGTAGGTTGTGTGAGATGCAGCCGATTTGCAGCCTGTGAAAAGGAGCCAGCTGCATCAACTGCCAAAAAATACTCTAAAAGTCTAAGTTCCATAATACCGCCTCTAATACGTTAATAGGGCCGATCACCATCAGTACCAGGTTGATCAATTCCAAGACTACTATAGCGATGAATGTCTGGATTGGCAATTGTTTTAACAATTAGGTCTGCGATACTAGCACGCGAGACAGTCGTACCTTTGAACGGCGTCCCCTTTTCAGCTAACTCGTAATCAACCTCAGTATCATTGGTCATGTAGGCAGCGCGAATGATGGTATAATCAATCGTACTATTCTCAATTAACTTGGCTGCTCGACGGGTATCGTCCATGACATCGCTACCAATCGATTCCTCGACCCAGCGTCCAAATTCACCTGGAACTTCATGATACAGTCCTAGTCCAGTGACGTATATTAATCGTTGAACGTTGGCCTGGGTCATTGCCTTAACAATATTTGCAGCCATGGGTTCAAATCGACCACCGAGATTCGCGTATACGATATCTTGACCCATCATCGCCTGATACAAAGCCTGATAATCGTTAACATCTGCTTCAATCACGTTTTCTCTACGTGGGTTGATGGGACCAAGTCGCTTTGCATGTCGTAAATATAAAGTTAACTGTGCTTTGGTTTCTAACAGCAGTCGCTGATGAACAAGTTTTGCAATCTGACCATTAGCACCAAGAATTAACACATTGGTCATTTTCTCTACCTCCGGTGATTCTCCATTAATTAATTTGCATAAATTTCTTTAGCTATAGAAAAAGCTGACCAAGCTTTGGGCCACCCCGCATAAAAACTAAGATGCGTAATCAAAGCAACCATTTCTGTCTTGGTCACGCCGTTATTCTTAGCAATCTGCATATGAGACTTCAGCTGTGGAAACAGTCCTTGCGCCATCAAAGCCGAGCAGGTGATCATACTTCGATCACGAGCAGACAGTTCATCCTCTTTGGCCCACACTTCACCGAACAAAACATCATCATTCAAAGCGGCGAACTGTGGTGCAAATTTGCCTAGGTTGTCACGACCTGCTGTTTGTTTTTTTACCATAATCTAATCCTCCAATGCGTTATATTGTGCTTCTGAAACAGGTTCAAGCCATTCTGGTGTTCCAGCAGTTATTGCGATATGTGAGAACCAGCTATCTTTAGTCGCACCATGCCAGTGCTTAACCCCATCGTAAGTCACTACCACGTCGCCAGCATGAAGCTTACGTACAGAATGACCAGACTCTTGGTACCACCCTGCACCGCCTGTAACCAGTAATAGCTGAAATCCATCGTGATGAATATGCCAGTTATTACGGCATCCCGGTTCAAAAGTAACATTGCCAACACTGACACTGATAGCTGGATCCTTAATCAAGTTATTCAGGTAACTCTGACCCACAAAGTACTTGGCATACGCATCGTTTTTATCACCCATATCAAAGATACCATGGGTTACTGTTTGTTTATTATTCGTCATATTAGTCTTCCTTCCGTATAAAATGTTCTAAGTATTTGAATACAAGCATTATTCTAGGTTCTGTTTACCTATACGTCCAATGCTTAATTGCTCCAGCTGGTATGCCTTATAGTCATACCTGATTGCAACGAACTCGACTTATAGTTCGCTTATCGTCTAAAATCATGAAATGCTCACTGTTCATATATGAGAAAAAACCGTCCTCATGTTAAAGGACGGTTTTTGCAATTATACCGATAATTGGAGGGACAAAAGTTTGTTGTTTGCTATGAATTAGCTTTCCCCAAATTATTATTTCAATTATTTGATTCTCCTATTTGCTAACAATCAACAATGATTTGATGGCTTCACGTTTATCCATTGCATCATATGCAGCTTGGATATCCGCTAAATCATACCGCTGGGTAAAGACCTTTCCTGGATGGATTTCACCCTTCAGTACAGCGTCTAGCAAAACCGTCCGATCGTACGTTGTTACTGAAGCAATACCACCACGCAGCCCAATGTTACGCCAGAAGAGATCATTGGTGTTCATCTCCGGTTTTTGAGGCACGCCAACTCGACCAACAATCGCTCCTGGTCGGGCAACTTTAACCGCAGTGTCTACTGACTGCTCCGTACCAACACATTCCAAAACGGCATCAGCACCATTCCCGTGGGTTAAAGCGAGCACTGCTTTTACCGCATCGCCGCCACGTTCTGCCACAATATCCGTTGCACCAAATTCACGTGCCAAAGCCTGTCGGTCTTCGTGGCGGCTCATGGCAATAGTACGTTTGGCGCCCCTCAGCTTGGCGGCAATCACACCGCATAGCCCAACTGCACCATCGCCCATAACAACCACGGTATCACCCTGGCTGACCTCGGCACTGGCGGCAGCATGATAACCAGTTGCCATAACATCCGCCAATGCCAGCAGATCATTCAACTGTTCATCCGTGTAATCAGCAGGTTTGCCAGGAATCTTGATCAATGACCAGTCCGCGCTAGTGAACCGCACGTATTCCCCTTGGAAACCACTGCTGCCACGCTCAGCAACATTCAAACAGTTGCCTTCAAAACCGGCTTTGCAGGCAGCACAGTGCCCACAGCCATGTGTGAAAGGTAAAATTACAAAATCACCTGGTTGAACATGGGTGACCTCTTTACCAACACTTTCCACAACACCAATGGCTTCGTGTCCCACGACCGTATTAGCATCACGGTGTGAAATGCCACGGAACCACCAAAGATCGGAGCCACATACACATGCACGAAGAATTTTAATGATGGCATCACCCGGTTGTTGAATGGTTGGTTTAGCAAAGTCCTGTAATTCTACTCGACCTGGTTTAATAAATACTGCTGTTTTCATAATTACCCTCCTAGATATTTGATAACAAGAGTGCCTCTAATGCTTGTTTTTTTGATTGAATTCAGTCTACAACCTTGCAGTAACTTCAAGGCAAGCGGAATCAACAACCTTTTTTTAAAAAATCGAGTAGACCCAAGATTCCTGGATTCGGAATCATGAACCTACTCAATTGAGTATTGGTTGCAAAGTTATTAGTACTTAAACTCATCGTCAGTGGCATTACTTTCATTGTCTACCTGAGCTGCATGTTGCCGTTCAATTTCACGTAATTCTTCCTCAGTAGTTTCCATATGATCATAGAAATGGTCTAATTTGTATTTTAGATGATCAATTGCCGACTGGAGATCATCGCGCTTTTCTTCCATTTCGGCTAATTGCGTCTTCAATAACGCAATCTGCTCTTTAGTATTATCTTCCTGCGCATCAAACAACTGGATATACCGCCGTAAATTTTCAATCGTCATACCAGCAGCGCGCATCTGAGTAGCAAACCGGATTCTTCTCAAGATACGGTCATCGATGTCCCGATTTCCGTTTTCCGTACGGTCAATGGACGGAATCAAGCCCTCTTTTTCGTAGTAGCGAATGGCAGCGGAAGAAACACCGGTCCTTTCGCTGGCTTCTTTAATATTCATTTTGGATCCCCCTTTATTATCGAATTAGTATTGTGGTCACCCTGTCTTTACCGATTACTTTACTGCATTTTTCTTCAATCTACAAAATCGACTTTACCGTCGATTAATTCCCAGGCTATCTCTGGAACCTAACTGATCATCATGTGCCAGTTTAACCACTAAGTCAGCAATACTTTTGATTGAAACGTCGTGACCACCAAATGGTTCACCCTTCTTGGTCACTTGATAATCAGTGTCATCGCCATTATCAAACCAGCCGGGGCGAATTGTGGTGTAATTTAAATCCGATTCAGAAATAATATCTGCTGCTTGCCGATACCCCTTTAGCATGGGGTTACTTTGCAGGTTTCCTTGTGCACCGATATTGACTGGAATTTCATTGTAAATCCCCATTGATGTAATGAATAACAGCCGAGAAATTCCTACCTGATCCATACCCGAGACAATCGCGCTAGCCATTGCAGGTAAGTCACCACTCAAAGCAGCGAAGACGACATCTTGACCCTTCAGCGCTGATTGCAAAAATGCGCGATCGGTAACGCTGCCTTCAACTACTTTTTCACGGATTGCATCCAGCGTACCTAACCTACTAGTATTTCGTGCCATTAAAGTTAATTGATCATCAGTGTGGTCCAAGAAATACCGTCGTGTCACACTACCAACTGAACCGGTGGCACCAATAATTAAGACATTTACCAAAGCAATTTCCTCCATTTATTCGTAGTATTTTGAAGTTTACAACCTTCAAGTTACTTCAAGGCAAGACATTTTGCGGAAAATAATTTAACGATAGCAGACAATGACTACCACTTAGACTTTGATATTCTTGACAATTTATACAGCTAACTGTATAAATGATTGGGAGGTGTCTCATGTATTTTAATCAAGAGTTTGTGGTCGCAAGACGCGTCTTAGAACTTGCTAACACGTTAATCAATAACCGTAACCGCCACATTCGTGACCTGCATATCACAACAGATCAAGCGGATGCGTTAATTTATTATCATGATTTTCCAGACCAAACAATTTCAGATTTGAAAAACTTCCAGCATATTCGACATCAGAGTGCACAAGTAATTACTCAGAAGTTGGTGGATAAGGGGTTGGTTACACTTATCAAGAATCCTAATGATCGTCGTGCTAAGCTGGTAGTATTAACTGATGCTGGCAACATGATGCGCCTACATCTGAAAAATAACGGCTCCCGCACAGGTGAACAATTGCTTAATGGTTTTTCTGACAATGAAAAGCAACAATTTCTTACCCTACTAGAAAAATCTATCTCAAATTTGAACCGAGGTAACAAATGAATGAAGGAACACGTTTATAACCGAAATATTATTCTCATACTAGCCGCCAGCTTTTTTTATATGTCTAGTCCTATGCTAATCAATCCGCTGATTGCAGGCTTTTCAAAAAACCTTGGTAGCTCAACGATGTTTGCTGGAATTGTGGCAGGTTTAATGAATATTACATCACTATTCCTGCGTCCTATTGCTGGTAACTTAGTCGACCATCACTCCAAGTATTTACTCTCATCGTTTGGCGGTATATTTTTATTGATTGCCTCCATTGGTTACATCATTGCCGTCAATCCTTTCTGGCTATTAATTATCCGAATTATCAACGGTTTAGGCTACGTCTTGTGCACTGTCTGCATGGCAACATGGATGGCTAGTTTACTTCCTCGGAAAAGAATTGGTTCTGGAATGGGGATTTATGGCTTGATGAATGCTTTAGGTATGGCAATGGCACCGGCTTTGGGAATATACCTTTATCAAGAATTCGGCTATCGTCGTGCATTCATCGCATCGGCAATTTCTAGCGCACTGATGATCCTCCTCGTTCAATTGGTTACAGATCGTGGATACCCAATGAAGGTATCTAATCGTCAACATAGCACTAAGAAATTCCAAATTGTACAAGTTAAGGTCTTACCAATCGCCATGATTCTCATGCTTTTTGCTTTGCCATATTTCGCGACTCAGGCCTATATTGTGAGTTATGTCGCATCAATTCATTCCACAGTCGCAGTTGGTAGCTTTTTCCCAATTTATGCTGTGCTACTGCTGATTCTCCGAATGTCGATGAAAAATTTGTTTGACACCATTCCGTTTGGGAAATTTCTATACATTAGTTTATTCAGCACCTTTATCGGCCTTTTGGCACTATCACACCTGACAAATAACCTGATGATGTTTATAGCAGCGTTGGGCTTAGCTGGGGGATACGGGTTGATGTTTTCAATTTGTCAATCAACATCTTTATTAATCGTACCGCGCAATGAACAAGGTTTGGCGAATAGTACTTTTTACATTGGTATGGATCTTGGAATGTCAATGGGTCCAATTATTGGCGGCGTAATCAAAAGTGTACTACGCACCACTTGGTTCTATCCTGCAATGATGTTAACCCTGCCAATCATATGGCTCATCTATTACTTAAATAGACGAGAATTAAATTCAGTCGTTTAAGCTAGTAATCATTACACGGCAACAAATTTAATTACTTGGGGCTATAACCAAACGATCTGTGGCTTTCTTAAGCTTTAAAAATTTACCGAAAAATATTCGGTAAATATAGCAAACTGTGGACAGCAAAAAAGACTAAATGCTGATATATCAGCATCTAGCCTCAACTATAAACAACCGCAAACACCTATATTGCGCCCCCCGAGAGTCGAACTCGGATCATGAGGACCGAAATCTCATGTGCTATCCATTACACTAAGGGCGCCCGACATAAACTATGATAGCGGTGTTAGCAGATGATTTCAAGCACTAACGCATGCCGGCGATCTTAGTTGCTGCTTCTTGTAAATATAGGAAGCAGCCGTCGTTGCTCGCCTTAAAATCGCTAACGAATGAATCTGTCTGCGGCTTTACCGTATCGATCGGCTGTTTCATGATATCAATAACTTCAATGTTATCACCCTGCCACTTGGCAGAATCATAGTGACCTTCCTCGGCAAACTCTAAGTATGCTTGAAACGAGGCGAGCACCGTATTCTTAATAACATCAGCTTCTGTAACTGCTTCACCGTTAGCCTTTCGGCGGGCAACTTCTTTTTCAACTTCCGCCATGGTTTCTGGGACATCAATTTCCATGAGTGATTCCTCTTTCTGTCGTAGTCTTCAACACATTTTAGCATTTTGCATGACAAAAAACCTGTTAAATTTTTCTGAAGAATGGTTTGAATTCAACTATCTTAACAGTCATTGATATCAAAGGAAAGTGTTGGTTGTTATTAAATGACAAAAAAGAACGCACCCACTCCGACATGCCCCATTCTATCGCGACACAGCGGTTCATCCCGACAAAATACCAGAAATGAAAAAATTCTTAAAATTGACTAGGTAAAGCTATTCAAATTATATAAAGACAGTTATACTTTAATAGTCAAATGTTAAGTAACCGAGGTGAAAGTTTGTGGTAGAAAACATTAAAAAGGACTATTTAACCGTCTCAACTTATAACGCCATCCTTCATCGTCAGCTTCAACGTGATATGAACCAGCTACTGATCAAAGATAAGCTCCCCGTCAACATTACCGAAATGTATCTGATGGTACTTATTTTGGAGAGCCAACCGATCAGTCAGCGTCGGGCATCCACCACGTTAGCTGTTGATGAAGGCCTCATGACGCGAATGGTAAAGCACCTAACCGCGCTGGGCCTGATCCACAAAGAATCAGCCGCTAGCGATAAGCGTGTCAAAGAGCTGACGCTGACAGAAGATGGCGAAAAGCTGCTGGATTATGGTTTATCAAAAGTTAACGCGTGGTGGGAATCAATCGAACCCGATTTGAAAGAGATCGACATCAACAATCTTGGACGTGAACTCTTTGATATTTCAAAAGTTGTTTTGTCTGACCGGCATCAAACACCTTTGAACAATGGCCAAGTTGATAAAGAACTCGAAAAGTAATGAGACTATTGAAACAAACTATAAAACCCAAAATTCGGTAACGGTGAGCTAACAAACCGTTACCGAATTTTTTTGCCTGCTGATCTCGCTGAGTTATCCCTAGCATTTTCAGTGCTAAACGACTAGGCTAGATTTGAATAAACTTAGTAAGGAGTGGTTGATTTGGCAAAAACAGTAAGTATTGCCCAAGCACGTCAGGGCGATTCACATACAATTCAAGAAATCGGTATCCCCTCATTAGTACTGATGGAGCGGGCCGCGTTAGGTGCGACAAGTCGTATCCTCAACGGCGGCTTTGACCTGGCGAACGTTTTGGTCTTTGCCGGTACGGGCAACAATGGTGGTGACGGTCTGGCAATCGCGCGAATGCTGCACGTCCGGGACGTCAAAGTCACCGTCATGCTGACTGGTTCGGAAGACCGCACTTCCACCGAAACGGCACAGCAACTGAAAATCTTGCACTACTACAAGATTCCAGTGATTCCGGCAAGTACCGATTTAACGGGTTACACAACGATCGTGGATGCCATCTTTGGAATCGGTTTGGATCGGCCGGTTGAAGGTAAATTTGCTGACTGGATCAACGCCATCAATGCTTCAGCCGCAAAAGTCTATAGCGTGGATGTCCCATCCGGACTGAACGCCGATACGGGTGAACCGCAAGGCGCCACAGTAAAGGCCGACGCTACCAGTTCATTTGCCTACGCTAAGAACGGTTTCGTTACTGAACAGGGTCAGCAGTACACCGGTAAATTATACGTTGAAGACATTGGCGTGTACCTTGATGACCATTATGAAGCTTAACTCGTCTATTAAAGCAAACTAAAATTAGTGCTGATATCAATCGATGAAAATCGACTGATATCAGCACTAATTTTAGTTTGTTTTGCTACATTTAAAACCTAATTGGGTTCAGGATCCTCAGCCTTTATTCCAATAATATATTAAATAAAATGCATTTTTTATATTAAAACATATTTACAAAAATAATTTAATGGATTATATTGAGAGCGGTTACATCTCCAATCAAAATTCTGAAGAAAAGGGGGTAGGTTCTATGACAGCTAGAAAACCGTTCCATCGTTTAACAACGGTTTTGGTCAGCATTTTGGTTGTCGTTTTTTCAATCTTATTACTTGGAGGCTGGTTGATTTTTAAAAACGAGGCACCACGACCATCAAGAATTGTTAACCAACAAGGAACCACCTTAATGACAAAGTCTCAACTCATCAGCGGTCAAGCCGTTTATGAACGCTATGGTCTGACGGATTATGGCACTTATTTAGGCAATGGGTCGTATTTAGGCCCCGATTATACTGCGGAAGCACTCCATCATTACCTTCAGGGAATGGATAAGTACTACGCACAAAAGTTGTATCAAAAGGATTTTAGTGATTTGACCACGGTTCAAAAAACTGGCATTAAGGGTCAAGTCAAGAAGGAAATCCGGGTCAATCGGTATTCAAATGAGAATCATGAACTGACTTTGACGGCTGGTCAAACGGCTGGCTTTAAGTATTTATTGAGCTATTATCGCAAAGATTTTATTAATAATCCTAAGCAAGCCGGTCTGCCAGAGAACATGATCAAGAAACAGGAAACCGATAATTTTATGACTAAAGGCAATAAAGTCAATCAGTTAGCTGGTTTCTTTTTCTGGGGAGCCTGGTTATCTTCAACTAATCGCCCGGGACGCAATTTCTCATATACCAATAACTGGCCGTATGATCTAGATGCTGGGAATGTGATGCCAGCAGAGGCCATGCTTTGGACGGCCATTTCAGTAGCTGTGTTGGTTGCTGGTGTCGGCATCATTATTTACTTCCAACGGCGTTATCAATTTGATATGCAGTCCACTTATGATGGCAAAGCTAAAGATATGCCAATCGTTGATCCAGACCGACCAATCACCAGCAGTCAGCGCAAAACCGCAAAATTCTTTGTGATCGTCATGCTGCTCTTTTTGGTTCAAATCATGCTGGGTGAACTGATGGCCCATTATTACGTGGAAAACGAGTTCTTTGGGATCCCGTTGCAAAATATCTGGCCGTTCAACTTAGCAAAGACTTGGCATCTACAACTGGCAATTTTCTGGATCGCTACGACCTGGCTCGCAACGGGTGTCTACATTGTGCCCCGAGTATATGGCCGCGAGCCGAAGCATCAAGGAGCCTTAGTTGATACCCTGTTTGGGGCGTTACTGATCGTTGTCGCCGGTAGTATGCTAGGCGAATGGGGCGACGTTCTCGGACTGATCAAAAAGCAGTGGTGGCTGTTTGGTCACTTTGGCTGGGAGTACCTTGAACTTGGTAAGTTCTGGCAGTGGCTGTTCATCACAGGCATGCTGTTATGGATCGTGATTCTTTGGCGCGGATTTATTCCGGCCATGAGACGAAAGGGTAAGGGTGTCAGCTCCAACCGAACCCGGTTGGTAGCCATGTTATTCTTTGGCTCCGTGGCGATTCCTGCATTTTACTTGGCATCGTTATTTATCATGCCAAATTCACACGTCACCTTCGCCGACTATTGGCGCTGGTGGATCGTTCATTTGTGGGTTGAAGGCATTTTCGAATCGTTTGCTGTCATCCTGATCGGCTATTTGATGGTCGATATGAAGTTAACGACTGCACGGTCGACTGTTCGGGCACTCTATTTCCAAATTATTTTACTGTTGGGCACTGGTGTTGTGGGAATGGGACACCATTACTTCTGGGAAGGCGATCATTCCATCTGGCTAGCACTTGGCGCATGTTTCTCTGCGCTTGAAGTCGTTCCCCTCTGTCTACTGGTCTGGGAAGCTTATACGCAATACCGAATTTACCGAGATAGTCTGGTTGAATTTCCGTATAAGGGAACCTTTATGTTCTTAGTTTCCACAGGGATTTGGAATGCCGTGGGCGCCGGTGCGCTTGGGTTCTTGATCAATGCACCCGCAATCAACTACTTTGAACACGGCACGCAGTGGACGGCCGCACACGCCCACGGCTCAATGGCCGGTGTATATGGCTTATTCTCCATTGCAATCATGCTTTACGTCATGCGAAATATTTCCAAGAAATCATTTTGGACAGCCAAAGTTGAAAAATGGATCAAATGGGCTTGCATTGCGTTGAACGTCGGCTTAGCTGGAATGGTCTTCGCCACATTAATGCCCGTTGGCTACATTCAGTTAAAAGACGCCTTAACTAACGGCTACTGGCACGCTCGATTGACCAGTTTCTATCACCAACCATTGGTTTCTGCCCTAATGTGGGGAAGGATGCCATGGGATTTGATCTTCACAGCGGGAGTCGTTATCTTACTCGTTGTGATTACCAGGGCGTTCTTTAATTTGAAACCCGCTGAAAATAAGAAAATGGCTAAGGATCACGAAACCTTTGATGAACAAGGAGATTAATGGTTCTTGTGCCATCCACGTGTAGGCTGAGTTGCAAAACTCGGTAGATTTCTGAATGTAACGCAAAAGATGCCAACTCTGCACTTGGCCCTGTCAAGTTGACAAATGAAATAATATAAAGTTTTGTGTAT
>NZ_BCMI01000015.1 GCF_002217985.1 Secundilactobacillus pentosiphilus | reverse complement strand
TCATCAGATGAATTATTGTATTTCATCTGACAACCATAAAGGGATTATCGCAGGAAAATGACCAAAGCCTCTTTTTAGTATCTATCGATGAGTTCATGTTACGTCTTGGCAAAAGATAATGTTAATAAAATGATTTTCTGAATTAATTACGCATACCACTTTTACTAAGACTAGGAATACTTACACTATTTTGCAGCATCTTGTCCCGCTAAACGACCAAATGTTAGTGCATGGCTTGCGGTCAGACCCGGGACATGGTCAGGATACGATCCCCAGAAAAATCCACCTGAACAGTTGCCAGCAGCATAGAGGCCGGCAATGGCATGATCATTTTTATCCAGGACTTGCATTCGTGTATTAACCCTTAATCCATCAAGAGTGGCTAACAAACGGCCACCAACGATTGCACCGTAATATGGTGCTTTGTCCACTGGTTCTAATCGAAATGATTCTTTACCAAACTCAAAGTCTTTGTGCTTTGCAACGTAATCATTATAAGTTTTAACACTTTTTACCAAATTTTTGGTTGGTATATCAAGCTGTTCTGCCAGTTTTTCAATACTGTCTGCTTTTTGGACTAAGCCCTCTTTCAAACGATCGGCAACTTCTTCCCGAGCTTCAGCACCTGTAAAGATTCCTGGGAAGCCTAGGCGAGAACACCCCAGCGTGTGGTACTGCTTTAGATAAGAATCACTCATCGTTTCCTCAGTCCAAATCATTGCGCTTAAGTACCCAGGCTGTTTAGAGGCAGCATTCATTTGGAATTGATATGGTGCACTTTCATTGAAAAATCTTTCACCATTAAGATTTACTTTTAACATCGGATAGGATCCTAACCATAAATATCCCGGATCATCAGGTGGTGTTAAATCAACTTCATAGAAATTATTTGTATTCGTACCTACGGGAACTGCGCCCCTGTTGAATACAATTGATGCAGGTTCTTCGTCCTTTGATGCACCAATTTTAAGAGCAGCCACAATTCCCGATCCATCGTCACGTTGGCCATCAGTGTAAACATTAGTTTTTAATCCTAATGGATTCCATTTTTTCATTAAATCAACATTTGATCCATACCCGCCGGTGCACAAAATAACACCCTTATTAGCTTGTATAGTTGATACTTGATTCGTTGCGACGTCTCTGACAAACACACCGGTTACTTTCCCTTGCTGGACCATTAAATTTTGCAGTGCCGTTTTCCAACAGAACTCCACACCTAATTGTTCTGCTTTAGAAATTACCCAGTTGCCATAACCTAATTCCCAATATTTTCCATCGGCAGAAGTTACCTCATTTCCCGTTGGGAACGCACGATTTCTTTCTGTTTCGTAGTACGCATCCGGAGTAGCTTGTATATATGCGCCATTTGGACGTAAAACTTCTTCATCCAGCCAATCAACCGTCTCTGAACTGTGTTCTGCCCACGTGTTTAATAAGCGTTGGTCGACATTCCCTTGGGCGAAAGTAGACAAGAAGTTCACTAATTCTTGTTGATCAACATTGACATTGGCTTTTTGCTGCGCATGACTATGGAGAGCAGCTATTGTATCCCGATATAAATACCCGGCACTACCCATTTTGTCGATAACAAGGACTTTGGCACCCTTTTCTGCGGCAGCAGCTGCGGCCATACCCCCAGCATTGCTTGCACCAACAACAATAACATCATATCTATCCTTTTTCATTGTAGTACCTTCCCTTCTGAACTAATTTGACGCGAATCAAAATGGTTTTTACGAATTGCGATTACTAAAGTAATGATGAGCAGAGTGATCACTGCAAAGAAAAGATAAACCGCCGTAAATCCTCCACTTTTTTCGGCAATAAAATTATTTAAAGGCATTGCGAACGCACCAATCAGAAATGAAATAGAACTAACGTAAGAAAAACCTTTTGAAAAAGCCTTTTTCCCGAGTGCAGAACTGGCAATTGTAGTCATTCCAGTTCCTAAATAAACATAAAAGACATCGTTAATTCCAGCGGTAAATATAGCTAACCCTGCAGAATGAATGTGTGTTGCAAAGATTAGTAACAGGTAGGAGATAAATGCAATTCCAAGCCAGATAACACTTGCTCGTTCCGCACCGTACCTATCGCAAGTTGACCCAACTAAGGGATTCAATATAATATCAAACAACATTGCTGCAGTAACCATTAGGCCACCAACTGTCCCTGAGAAACCTGAAGTGGCGGCATATGTCGGAAACATTTGGTTTAAAACAGCAGGAAATTGTAATAAAACGATCATTATGAGAAGAATCCAAAATGCGGGAGAAGAAAATAGTTGTCGATTTGAAACTTCTGGGGTATGCATATTTTGTTGGGTTGAAGAATTTTTGTTTTCAGTATGACCATAGGGAAAACGTTTTTCTTGTTCTGGTGAAAAGTTCACTCCAAATAAAGCACAAGGTATACTCAAAATAGCAACTATAATTGCAAGCGTTGTTAAACTACTTCTCCAGCCGTTCACCGAAATAAGCTTAGAAAGTATCGGGCTCATAATTCCCTGAAATACTGAAGTAATTGCCCAACAAAGTCCTACTGCCAACCCCTTCTTTTCACTGAACCAGTTATCAAGTAGGATACCAACTGGTACAAAAGACATAAATGAAATTGCAATACCAATGACAATCGCTATTAGAAAAAACAACCACACACTTTTAAAGTATGGCATCGCCAGTAAACTAGCAACGACGACTATGCTTGCAATGGTATAAAGTAATTTACTACTAATTTTTTGCAGTATCTTGGGCACAAAGGGCATCATGATTGCCATAATAATGACAATTACCGTGTAATAATAAGACAAAAACGAAACGGAAGTATGCAGGGAATAACTTAGTGGTACTAAGAAAGATCCCATCAAAACCATTGAAGATCCTAAGCAAGCTGCAGAAATTAAACCAATACAGCACATCACTATCCACGGACGAATATTCTTTTTTGGCGTAACCATAACTATCACCTCATTCACATAATATTGAATACGCCTTGATATTAACGCAAATAAAGCGATATCATTATATTGAATCAGAATTCTGATATGACAGAATGGAATGACAAAAATGAATTCAACCCAATTAAAGTGTTTTATATCGTTGGCGAAAACACTCAATTTTACTAAAGCTGCTAGAGAAATGTTTTTATCACAATCAGCTGTTTCAAAGAACATAAAGAATCTTGAAAAAGAGTTAAAGGTAAGCTTGTTTGATCGGACTCATCATAAAGTTGCACTAACTCGAAGTGGCCAAATCTTTTATAATCATGTGTCATTAACCATGAATGAAACGGAAAATGTCATTAGTAACCTTCGCCAGGGTGAAGTGACGGATAAGCCAAAAATAAAAATGGGATACACCGATTTGCCATTTGAGAAAAAGTGGTTGCCAATTGCATTAAACCTTATAAATACCCGAACACACTTTGAATTAATTCCCTATTTTGTAGACCCAGGTCACGAGAAAAATATTTCGAAACTACTTACTGACAAGACAATTGATTTTATGATGATGCAGAAAGATGTTTTTATGGCCTCTAAAAACATTCATTATGAGCGCCTTTTTGAAAAAGGTTTCTCCGTGGTTGTCCTTGAAAATGATCCTTTGTTTTTGAAGCAGAGTATCAATTTTCAGGACCTATCAGGCCGAGATATATATTTATGGAACGGGAATGATAATTTTCCGTCCATAGAAAGTTTGAAGTATAGTTTGTCTTCCGATATGTTTAATATTAACTTTAAGGAAGAGTCAGATACTTCAACCCTTATTGCCTATGTCCGAGCAAAAATGGGAATTGGAATTGTGCCAAGTGTCCTTTATAATAAAGCAGATACTGATCTACGTTATATTCCTTTAAACTCAGACGAAAAATTATCATATGGAATGGTTTTTTCTGAGAATATCAATCAACCGGAAGTTATGAAAGATGTTAGTCGTTTTATTAGTCTAGCTGTTAGAATCGCTAAGGTTGATTTTTAAGAATATATCGGAAATCCTTCGACCTACTGACAATCGTCCTGATATAGTGGAAACGGAAAAGCTTCCCGGTTCATTTGCTAGTAAGACGTTTCAAATGAAAAGTAAGATTTCGTAAGTATGCACCAATAATGCTAATTGTTGTGCTGTTAAAATAAAACAATCTAAGATCAATTCTGATATCGATCAATACCAGAACTAATCTTAGATTGTTTTTGATTATTAACGGTGCCATTTAGTGATATTGTACATTGGATCGTTTTTAATCCCATGATACATGTAACGGCCTTTTACCCAATAAGGCGTTTGCTCAAGTATTTTAAGACTGTCAACTGTATACTTGTTGCCCTGCTTGAGAACCATCTTAAAGGAAATATGTGTCTTATATTTACCACCGTTTGGGGCCCAGTAAATATGATGTTTAGTGATTTTAGTTTTGTAAGCCCCACGATGCCAAACATGTTGCAGTGATTTGGGCATCCCGTTTACTTTATTTTCTTTTGCTTGTGCTGGGGTGGTAACAGATAGTACAGAGATAATAGTTAATGTAGTTAAAAATAGTTTATTGCTAAATTTCATTCTTTTCATCCTCCAAGTTATAAGTAAGGCGAGTCTTTTATCCTGAAATTTAATTAATTACCAGTTTACCTTATAACCTTTAGGAAAATGTTCGGCTTTATCAAATCCTGTACCTGGGCCAGATGCTTGTGGTTTTACATAGGTTATATATCCACCCATTGCATCATTACTAGGGTAGCTGTTTTTATTTTCAATCTCATTCTCTCTTTTACTTTCTGACCAATCTATAGTCATTCCATCAGACGAAGCAGACTTAGCGTTTTTTAAATAACCGCTCCATACCCAGCCAGCCTTATGACTGCTAGTGCGGAACTTGTAGTAGACGGCACGGTGGCCGTTGGATTGAGTAACATGTGCAGCGTAGTAGGCGACTACCTTTTTACCATAGCCTTTCATAGTACCGTGACGGTGCTTCAAGGTAGCGGAAGTATAAACGGCTGCCTTTTGGTTCTTGACCGTTACAGTGCGGTTCTTGATGTTCTGATAATACCGGACCTTAGTGGTTGCTTTAGCACTTGCCTGTGTGGCAGATAGGGTGATGCTGGCGGCTGCAATTAAGGCAACCGTGACGAGCTTAGATGTCTGCATGTGAGTTACTCCTATAAAATTATTTTGTGAATCAATCTACAATTATATGCCTATGTATTCCTACTAACAATGCTATTTAGCACTAGTTTCATTTTAAACTGTAAATTAGCGGGGTAAATGCTGCTGTAGTGCACTAATCGTGTCTCCTCAAAGGCTGTCAGCCACCGTATAATAACCTGTATGGATGTGTCCCAGATGGTCTATTTTCCTTTGTTAATTAACAGGAATACTGTATGCATCGTTTAAGATCTACTCTAATCCATTCAAGTATTAAAACTTCTGCGTATACAAAAAAGCCGACCTTCTCAGGTCAGCTCTGCACCGCGTTGTTCTCTTAAGCGGGTAACGGGAATCGGACCCGCGACTCAAGCTTGGGAAGCTTGAATTTTACCACTAAACTATACCCGCATAACAGTAACTATATTATCATATTATGCTTATCCTGTCAGCAAGAAACTGCATAAAAATAAGCTTTTCTGAAAAAGTTAACCGTTATTTTCATTAAATTATGCTTTTGCTTTTACTGGCTCAGCATCTTCTTTACGTACGATGGCACGGTTGTTAAGTTCACCAACCAAAATTCGATCCTCGTCATCATAACTTAAAATGTGAATTAATACCGAGTTTTCATAAATTTTCTCGATTTCCCCTTCAAAGTCATGTTCAAAAGAGCCAAACTTTTTGCCCTTTACATAGTCGCCAACTTTATGTTCTGCCATTGGGTTGTCCCCTCCACTTCGCATGATGAAAAAGATAATAACAAATTTTGTCTGGGAATACAAGCCTCACTTTCACAATTGCCCAACTTTTCGTAAACTTAACGTTGAATTAAGAATTTGAATTGAAAATGAGTTTCATGTCCCAGGCGTGGTAGACTTAAAATAACAGTTAACTTCGGTAACTACCAGTAATATGCTTGATATCTTTTTTGTGTAAGGATGTGACTTTATGTGGCTAACCATCTATTTTATGAGTTTGATTTTACTGATCCCGGTTACAATTATCGGCTTAAACCGGAAATCTGAAAAGAAAATTGCACAGTGGCTGATTATTGACCGTCTGATGTACCTCATCATGGCCTGCGCAACCGTTATCCTAATGATCCGGACCTTTAACCACTCCCCCTTACTGGTATCGTTAAAGGGCGCACTGGCTGTCATCATCATTTTGATCATTGAAATTGCGTTCGGCCATAAACAGGAGCGCAGTCTTTCCATCACCTGGAGCGTGGTCATCACCATCGTGATCTTGATCACCGCTGCAGTGGGAATCATCACGACGCTGCGTTCAATTTGACCCATCATCAGCAACTTACTAACACAAAAAGATTGAGGTTGTGCCATAAGTCTCTATTGATAAACCTATGATCAAGGTTCTTGACTAAAACACAGCTTAAGATTGACTTTCGTTCATTCCTTTAATGTAGCCTTAACCCGCTCCATAACTCAGATTCCGGCCATTTAACACCAAGAAGCGTCCTCCCGATCAAAACCATCGGAAGAACGCTTCTTGGTGTTAAATTCTGGAATCTACCGAGTTATGTCACGGCTTTTGTAATTTCAACGCCATTTCCAACGAACGGTCGACCAGAATCGACTGACTGTCGATCACCGGCTTATCCGTCACTGGTTCGCGATCTTGAGCTAAGGACAACTCCGTGCAGCCCAAAACCAGTGCGTCGCAGTGTGTTTCATCAAACATCTGCTGGACTAACCCATGATACAGTTTTCGGTCAACCTCGTTGTTATCCTTGATGCAGTCGTAGATCAGCTTGTTGGTCTGCTCCTGAACGGATTGGCTAGGAGCCAGGAATTCGTATCCCGCTGCTTCAATCTCATGATCATAAATATGGTCGTAAATCGTCCCTTCAGTGGCAATCAGGCCGATTCGATGCGCTTTTGGATACTTTTTACCGATCTCTTTGACCGCTTCTCGGGGCATGTGCAGGATGGGCACATCCGTAGCCGCCTGCATTTCATCGTAGAAGTAATGCGCGGTATTGCACGGCAGCACGAAGAAGTCCGGCTTTAGCTGACTTTGCGCCTTAATATCGGCCAGCAGCGGCGTCAGCGGATTCGGCTGGCTATGGTCCTTAATGTAGCTCGTGCGATCCGGAATGGTCGCGTGGTTCACCAGGATATAGTTCAGGTAGTCCTGATCCTTGCTGGCTGGTGTCCGTTCGTTTAACTGATGAATATAAGTTTCGGTGGCTTCGGTACCCATACCACCGATTATTGTAAAGAAGTGTTCCATAAAATCACCCTTTGTTTTCAGCGAAATAACGATCAAAATTCTTCGAGTAATTGTGATTCATCCACTTGATCAAAGCCCAGCGTTTCAGGTTCATATCATGAGAGTATTGATAAGTCGTGCCGTAACGGCCAGCCCTGATCAGTTCCAGCGCCCGATCCTTATCGGCGTTTTCCCGTGCGTATTTCTTGAAGACCTTCACTGGTACCCCAAGCCACAGCGCGTGCTTGCTTTCATCTTTATTGCCATAAACGGTCGGCTGATCGACTAAGTCCTGCTTAACGTAGTCTTTGACGACCCAGTCGGCTAAATTATAGCCGTTAAGGGTCACGAAGAAACTGCTACGGCCCTGTCGGAGATTGATCTCAAATAATTTAAACGTATCATCACGAACATCGTACTTCATATCAAAGTTGGCATAACCGGTAAACTCGATCTTTTCCAAGAAATCCTTGATTTGCTTGTAGATGGCTTCGTTATACTCCGGCAAAATGGCTACGTAGTTCCCAATCGCGGATGGTGCGGGATCTTCCAGTAACGGGTGACCCAGACACATCATCTTAACGTGATGGTGCTGGTCAACGTAGGCGTTTAACACCCGCATGTTGCTGTCGTCACCGGGGATGAAGTCTTGCAGGATAAAGTCGGATTTATAACCATTGGCGTAAGCCGCGTCCAGTACCCGGTCAAATTCTTCACGGGACTGGATCCGAAAAGCCTTCTTGCGGCCTTCAAAGTGCACGTCTAACCATTCCACGCTATTGGTGGGCTTCAGTGCCACTGGGTAGTCAAAGGGCTGTTCCACAACCGTCTGGCTGTCGTGTTCTTCCTTTGAAATCGTCCGGGTCTTCGGGTATGGCAAACCGTATTTGTCACAGACTTTGTAGAAGCGTTCCTTGTTGTTCAAAGTTTTCAGTAAATCATAGTCGATGTACGGGCAAACGAATACGTCTGACAATTCATCCTTATGCTTAGCAATCAGTTCAGCATAACCGTCGCCGCAGCCGATCAAAATCACGGGTTCCTTATGATCGCGGTAACGTTCCTTGAGTTTACGCATTGAGTCGATCCAGACCGGGTCCTCTGAAAAGCCGGGAATCAGTTCCAAATCAACAACTTTGGTAAACCGGGTCGGTGCTAATTGAATAGAGGCAAAGGCCTTCACTGGCTGGTGGTACAGTTCGTACAGTGAACGGGCCATGCCGTAAACGTTAAAGTCGCTTCCCAATAAAATTGGGGTAAATTTTGGTGTTTCTGCCATTCTACATTTCCTCCACAGCGTTTTTAGCAATCGTGACGTCGGTCGGGTACGGCGTGTTGACGCCGTTGACCTTCTGGAAGGCGTCTTCGCCCTTACCAGCAAGCACCACGATGTCGTCTTTCGTACTCATCTTGATGGCTGTCTCAATCGCGGTTTTACGATCCATAACGTACTGCACTTTAACCTTTTGATGGTCGATGTGCGCATCGATTTCTTCGGCGATCTTCTTAGGATCTTCATAAGCAGGATCATCCGTCGTTAAAATGGCCACGTCAGCTTCTTCACTGAGTGCCTTGCCGAAGCCTTCACGACGAGAAACACCCTTATTACCGGTGCTGCCGATCACCACGATCACGCGTCCAGCACCCGTTTGAAGGCGCAGGAAGCTTAACAGCGCCTTTAAACTGCCGTAGTTATGGGCGTAGTCAATGTAAATCGTCCCGTGAGCCTTACTAGTAACCATTTCCATACGACCAGGCACGTGGACGTTGGTCAGCGCCGCCTTGGCGTCATCGTAGCTGGCACCCGACAGCGCGCTGGCGATAATCGCACTAGTCGCGTTGTTTTCGTTAAAGTCGCCAGGCACGTGTAATTCGTAGCTCCCGTTGATAGCGAGCTGCTTGGCCTTTTCAGAAACGGCCGTCACCTGAAAATCACTTTGATGCAAGGTCTCGTTCGTGTTCTTAAAGGTCACGTCAAGGTCTAATGGCATCTGCAGCTTGGCGCCTTCCCGGGCGTACAGGTAAATATTTTCGGGTTGAGTCGTGGTTTTGGCAGCGTAGTAGACATCCGCCAAATGATCCGTTTCCGCGTTAATGATGCAGGTGTCGGCGTTGACCAGCAGCTGTTCTTTACAGTGCAGGTAATCCGCAAAGGTCGGGTGTTCGTTTTCGCCGATGTGATCCGGTGAAATATTTAGGAAGATCCCGACGTTATACTTCAACCCGTAGACCCGGTTCTTCTTGTACGCCTGCGAGGACACTTCCATCACTAAGTGGGTCATGCCGTTATCCACGGCGTGGCGCATATCGTGAAAGAGGTCCAGCGATTCGGGAGTGGTTAAATCTGATTTAAACCGGTCTTCCGGTGCGTTACCGACGATCCGGTCAATGGTTGAAAACAGCGCTACCCGATCGTGGGTATGTTTTTGTTCGATTCCGTAAGTAAAGTAGGCAGACGTGGTTTTACCCTTCGTCCCCGTAAAGGCAATGATAAAGAGGTCATTTTGAGGATAGCCGTAAAAGGCCGCTCCCAGCAACGACATGGCTTTTTGAATATTAGTCACGATAATGCTCGTGAGTCCCTGGCCTTCTTCATAGCGGGTTTCAGACACGTAGGCGGTAGCACCGGCTTTCTTGGCGCCGAGTAAATAAGCCGGTTTGAAGTTGCCCTTACAAAAGAATAAGGTATCCGGTTCAACCGTCTGTGAATTGTAGTTCACATGTTGAAAGGCTTGGTTTGCATCGGTCATCGTGACCGTTTTTAATAAATGATGTTCATCTAGTAAAGTCACCACTTGGGTAATATCAAGTGACACGGCTTTCATCTCCAATTAGTTGAGTCTTAAACCCTATTATTTCATCATTCTATCCAAAAAGAAACCGACATTTTAGCCGGTTTCGTATGGAAAATTGCAGTTTAGTTAGCAGCTGGGATTTTGTCGATATCGGTCCGGCGAACCTTGCTGATCGTATCTGCAGAAGTATTCTCAGGGAAGTAAACTTCGTACCAGAGAATGAAGGTGTAGATAGTAAAGATCTTTTGCATGGATGACTTACCGTTGATGTGTTCTTGCAGAATCTCAAGTAAGGCGTCCGTGTTGAAGAACTTCTTAGCAACGTCAGAGGTAAAGGCCTCTTCGATCCGCTTGCGGTACTTATCTTCCTTGATCCAGCTAGCGATTGGAGATGGGAAGCCCATCTTTTCCTTTTTAGCCACCCGTTCTGGCAGTTCGGCCAAGGCAGCTGTCCGCAGAGAAACCTTCGTTTCGGTACCGCGGATCCGCGTCTTGATCGGCATGGTAGAAGCAAACTTAGCCACTTCTTTATCAACCAGCGGTGTCCGGACTTCAAGGGAGTTGCACATACTCATGCGGTCGGCCTTGTGCAGGATGTCGTATGGCAGCCAAGTATTGATGTCAAAGTACTGCATCTGCGTCATTTCATCCTTGTCTTTAACATCGTCAAAGATGTGCTTGGTGTATTCACCAGCATCGCGGTTTAAATCAGGGTTCTTCAAGATCTTCTCGCGGTCATGGTAGTCAAAGACGTAGTTGACCCGGTAGTAACGCTCACTAAGCGGCTCCGCTCCACGTACTAAGAACCGGCGGCCGTGAAATCTCGGCAGGTTAACAACGGCTTTAGCCAACCCTTTACGGATAAAGCCTGGCACCGCCTTTTGATAACGTTCAAACGGTTTAGCTTCCAAATAAGTGTTGTAGCCGCCGAAGAATTCATCGGCACCTTCACCAGAAAGCGCAACCTTCACCTTTTTACGGGTTCCCTTTGACAGGTAATACAGCTGCATGGCTGAAGGGTTGGATAACGGTTCATCCATGTAGTACATGATGGTCGGCAAAATGTCAAAGTAGTCATCACCGGTCATGGTCAACGGCGTGTTTTCCTGGTGAATTTCCTTGGCAAACTCGGTTGACCAGCTCAATTCACTGTACTTAGAGTTATGGAACCCTAAGGAGAAGGATTGAATCGGCTTGAGTTTAGCGGCTTCGTTAAGCACGTAGCTGGAATCGATCCCACTGGATAAGAAACTACCGACTTCAACATCGGCGATCATGTGGGCATCGACGGAATCGTCAACAAGCTTGCGAATCTTGATCGCATCGTCTTCGATGGTTTGGTTCTCGTCAATGTTGTCATAGCTAAACTTGTAGTATTCATGCGTTTCGGTGTGACCATCTGCTCTGTGAATGAAGTAGTGGCCTGGCATCAGTTTATAAACGTTCTTAAACATGGTGTCTTTTGAAGGAATGAATTCGAAGCTCAAATGAATGGCTAACAAGTCTTCGTTAAATTCTTTCTTGAAGTTTGGGTGTTCCAAGAAGGCTTTGATTTCAGAAGCCCACAGGAACGTCTTACCGTCATCGTAGTAGTAAAGCGGCTTGATGCCGAAGTGATCACGGGCACCAAAGACGTCACCGGTTTTAGAATCGTAAATGGCGAAGGCAAACATGCCGCGCAGGTGTTGCAGCAAGTCTGGACCCCAAGCATCGTAACCGTGGATCAGAACTTCTGAATCCACGTCAGTTCGGAATTCGTAGCCTAAGTCCTGCAGTTCTTTACGAATATCTTGGTAGTTATAAATTTCACCGTTAAAAGTTAAAACTTTAGTTTGATCCTGGTTATACATGGGTTGCTTACCATGCGCAAGGTCAATAATTGATAGCCGACGGAAACCCATCGCGACCTTATCATCATTAAAGTAAGCTTCGTCATCAGGTCCACGATGACGAATACGGTTGGCCATCTTCACGATCGTATCGCTAGGCACATCTGTCTGGTTAACGTAACCAACAAATCCACACATGTTGTAATCCCCTTTTTAGCATCTATTTACCGTTATTTTACGTTTCACGTGTCGCAACACGTTCGTCATTCTCACGCCTCGAACAATCAACGAGAGCTGTTGCAAGACGTGATTCAAAACAATGTTCATTTTATCAAAAAAACCGCTGTAATACTAGGAAACATCGTGGCTTATAACCTTTTCTTTAAACTCGCCTTGTGAAAGCGTTTGCGGTATAATGGAAACGAATCAAGAATGGAGTGATTTTAATGGATAACCTCATATTTTTCAATCCTGGTGATTCAATTGCCAACTTCCACGATTACGACGAAGCGGTAAGAAGTGCGCAGATCTATCGTCAAAATCACGCGCAGGATGGGCACATCCTAGTCGTAAAGGGAATGGAAAGCCAAAAGCAGTTTGACATTTTCCTGTCAGATAATGAAATCACCCATGATAATGAATTGGGTAATTCAAAACCGTATAAGGTGTCGAAAAAGTTCTAGGTGTGGAAGTGAGCGCCTAGAGAGCGGAGTGTAACTATGAAATGGCGGAAGCCCCTGGGTTTGGGGATTCTGCCATTTTATAGTTACATGCAGCTCTCTGCTCACTGGAACCCGATAATGCTAGGTGCAGGAGTGCAAGCAAAAACGGTAGCCACCCTGATTTTTAGGATCCCGCCGTTTTTGCTACTCTGCCACTACCTTCATCGTCCCCGCAGCGCCTTTGCGTACGGCAGCGTCATACTCTTCCCGTCTGACCGAATGCTGAGAAAACGATCCTGATCATACCGCTGGAAAGTTACCGGCGGCTGAACGCTCAACTGAGCGTACTCGCCCGTTAACGAGAGTAGGTCCTCGTTGCTAGCCGTGAGCTGATAGCCAATGCTGTCAAAGAAAAGCTTAATTTCAGCTTTTCGCTCCGGCAGCTTTAATTCTGAAACGTTGCCGATCAGCAACTGCACGTTAATCGCTCCCCTTTTCTGGTGACTTATCTTCAATATAGTCAATGGCTTGTAAGAGATGGTCCTTAAACCCGATTAAGTCGTAATACGCCATGGACTTCGATGGAATCGAAACGATTTGACTGGAGAGATCCAGCAGCACCTGCAAATAACGCCGGTGCAGTCGTTGCGATGCCATCGGTTCGCGCCTGGATAATTTTTCATTGGCCTGGTAGCTGGCACGAATTGCTAACCGTAACCGGTGATTTTCCTGAATCACGGCTTCAAAGTCGTGCTGATCACGCACGACCCCTTCAACGTACGTGATCTGCCAATGCCACTGCTGCAGCTGGCTTAAAATTGCCCGCTTAGCACTTGGGTAATCACCGAAGTCAATTTTACTTTTGTCGATCAGCCAGTGCCTGCTTTCCCTTTTCCGTTAAACCGTTAATGTACGGTTCGGCATCAATGTAGCCGCCATCGATCAGGGGTTGCGGATCACCGCCAATAACGTTATCGCAATAGTCGACAAAGTGCCGCGGGCTGGTACCTGGTTCCACCTTTCCTGAAGCAATCGCGTCTAAAATATTATAATCTGTCGCCGTTAATTCCATAATGATCCCTCCAAATTAAGTTAACCCCAAGATAATCCCGTTCGCACCAATGCGCAAGCAATTACACACAAAACGCATGTTACAGCTGATTACTGCAACATGCGTTTTATTCACGGCGTCAAATCAGCCAGTGATTCACCCTTCTCATAGCGGGTATTCAAAGCAGCTGCCTTGACTTCGATCACTTGGTTATCGTTGATCCGCGCAAAGGCCAAAACCTCGTTGATCAGACGGTCAATGACTGCTTTATCCTGTTTTTCTTCGATGGCGTTTTTTGCAGCTAAGAACTTCAGCCGCGGCAAAAAATACGTCACGTGATGTGCCGAGCACATGTCAACGCCCTTATCCACCAGCTTTTCACTCGCCTGCAGCTGACCGACAGAATTATAGTAGCTGGCCGTGAAGAAGATCATGGTCAGCAACCGTAAATAGTTGTCGCCAACGCGGTTAAAGTAAAGCTGTTCATCCTTGAGTACGTTGCGAATAAAGCCGTGTACTTTTTTGAAGTAAAAATTAGCCCGATCAGCCTGCTGCAGCCGGTTGTACATTACACCGGAACCGACGTAGACCAATTGCGTAAAGATTGTTTCGTGTGACTCGTCCAAATCGTTTAGAATTTGCGAAAAATCATACAGAACTTCTTCGGGCGGCTGATTGATCAGCGCCCCCATTAGGCCGCGTAGGTAATAAAACTGCATTTTTAACAAGATCGAATCCAACTGCTGCTCATCGATTGCTGAAAGTCCCTTGAGAACCTTTTGATAATTTTCCATCACAAGTTCCCGCTCAAGGGCATCCAAATCTACTTTGAGCTGGTTGGTACTGACCTTATTTGATTCGTTCAAGTCATCAATCGTGAGGCCGATCCGGGCACAGAGCTTGGATAAAATCTTCAGTGACGGCACGTGGCCGCCACTCTCAAATTTACTCAGTGTGGACTGGGTACAGATACCCTCACACATCTTGACTTGCGAAATATGCAGCGATTTTCGTCGCTCAACAAACTTTGCGATATCCATTGAAATATCAACCCTATTCTTATTGTCTAACCATGAATTCCTAAAGCAACCTTCGCAAACCGACTCATCCGGTCAATGCTCCATGCGGGCTCCCAGACCAGATCAATATCGCAAGATTCTACGCCTTCAACAGAGGTAACCGCTTCAGTAATCGAATCATTCAACAGATTCCCCAGTGGACAGCCCATGGTGGTCAGCGTCATTGTGATCACACAGTGACCCTTATCATCAACTTTAATGTCGTAAATCAAGCCAAGATTAACCATATCGATCCCTAGTTCTGGATCGATCACATCCTCTAACGCCGCCATGACCTTATTTTCGATTGGTGAAAATTGCTTATCAGCTTCTTCAGACATCCGCGTTACCTCCTCAAGATCGTCAAAAATCCTTGCGTGACTGATCATCACAATGCTATCAGCACATCGATTGCTTACTTTTCTAACCTAAATCATACCATATTTAGCCCTGAATAATGCGTTTTCTGCGTGGAAATTAGTGATTATCCGTCTGTCTTGTCATTGTCTAAGCTCAGGTCATTAACGCCCTTTTTAACGGGCCTCAACGACTCCTATTCATCCCGTTTTAACAGCAGTAAAGTCAGCTGCTTTAACGCCGTTTTGACCGGCAGTTCCGGCAACTGATCGATCAGACTTAACGCCTGCTGTGTCAGTTTGCTGGCCTTTGCCTGCGCTTTTTCGACCCCGTCATACCGTACTACCAATTGTGAAACGGCCTGCAGATCAGTGGCGGTCATTTGGTCCTTTTTAGCCAGATACGGTTTAAAAAGGTGTTTAGCATCCTTCATCGCTAAAATCAACGGCAGGGAGTAGACCCCGGACTTCAAATCCTCTAACACTGGTTTTTGCGTTTTTTGCGACTGCCCGTCATAATCCAAAATATCGTCCAGAATTTGGTAGGCCTTTCCAATAGTCATGCCGATTTCACCAGCGAGTTGCGTCACCGTCTCATCACTGTGGCTGAGTACCGCGCCCTGCCGGCAACTGAGCCAAAACAGTTTAGCCGTTTTACCGCTGATTTCGTGAAAGTAGTCCTTCTCCGTAACGGTACGTTTGTAACTCAGCTTCATTTGTTCCAGTTCGCCGGTTAAAATATCGCGCATACTTTGGACGTTTAACTGAAGCGCCGCTAGCTCATGCGTAGTCTTTAAAACTTCTTTAAAGTAGATGGTAAACAGGTAGTCCCCAGCGTAAACGGCATTCCGGGAGCCGTACAGCGTATGTATTGTGGTCACGCCGCGGCGCAGGGGTGAGCGGTCGATGACGTCATCGTGGATCAGCGTGGCCACGTGCAGCAACTCCAAGGAAGCAGCCCCTGCCCGTAAAAGATCGTCATCATGCTGATCGCCGAATTCACTGAACAGGTAGAAAAAGCCTGGCCGTAATAGTTTCCCGCCAGATTGCAATAAGGCTAAAACTTGGTCTTGAATCGGTTGGCTTGGCAGTTTTACCGTTTCCATTAAATACGGTTGAAGCGCTTTTAATTGTGCTTCGACTTGCGGAAATTGATGCCAAAGTTTGTGAACCATGCGTTGCCACTTCCCTGTTTAGAATTGCCCATGTCCCTTGATGAGCGCGTTAAACTGCTTTAATCATGGTACCACAGGATCGAAAACTAATGAATCATTAGGTGATGACTTACAATTTTAAAAGCCCGTTTAGATTTTGACCTAAACGAGCTTTTAACGCTAATCCGAAACTGCCTTAACTTGGTCTAAAACACTGAGCAAGCGTTTTTCGGCCCGCTCATATTCAGCAATCTGTCCGCCAAACTGCTGGTTAAACCCGTCCAAGCCGCCGGCAACAAAGGCATACTCGTACTGGTATACCGAGTGATAAGCAGCGGTCAGTTCGTGCAGTAGCGCTAGCTGAGCGGGATGAGCTAACTGCAGGGCAACCTGGATCACCCGTAGATCCGTATATCCCAGCTCAAACTGAATGGCCCAGGCACGCATAAACTCATGCTGCGCCTGAATGTGTAAAAAATGATGTTCCGTATTCCAAGCCAACCGTTCAACTGAATCTTTAACGTCAAGCATGTTAACACCTCCAAAATGATGGCACCGACTTATCGATGCCTACAAAATACTTAATTTGAAGGTGAGAAGCAACTAACTGCACTTACTATTTTTGCGGTCCCAAATGACGCAGTGCGTGGGCCCGATCCAATAGGTTAAAGACACTGTGAACTAGAACGGCACCGAAGAAGATCACTGAGATCAAGCGAACCGTAAAGAGTGCAATGATCATCCCAATGGAATAGTGGGTATAGCCTAACTTAAAGACTTCGTAGGTGAACGCAACAATGGTTGTGGTGACCGCGGAAGTCAGCAGGCTTGCCCAGCTCCAGTTTTTGTAACGCCATACTGCAAAGCCCAGTTCACTGCCGACGCCTTGAACAATTCCTGACAGCAAAGCGGCAATCCCAAACGTCCCGCCAAAGACCACTTCGGCGGCGGCCCCTAACACTTCGCCAACAATGGCAGCGCCGGGAATCCGGGTCAAGTAAATTGCTAGCGGCCCCGCCATGATCCAAAGGCCAAACAGGATTTCGTTTGCGAACGGACCAACTGCCACCGAAAGGACGTTGTACAGGTAATCCGTCCCCACAAAAATAGCACCAAAGATTAACGCAATCATGGTAATTAAAATAATGTCTTGAAGGTGAAATTGTTTTTTCATTATTGAGGTCCTTTCATGACTTAGTCTGTGAGCACCACGTCAGTACAAAGTCAGCCAATATTTTCGTGTAAGCAAGCAGTTGCGATAACTGTGCCGTTTCGTTATCGCTGTGAGCTTGGGCCATTTTACCAGGCCCGTACGTCACCGCCGGAATGTGGTAAAAGTCAAACCAGCCGCCATCTGAAACCGACGTTGACATATTGATTGCCGGTTTCGTTCCCAACTGGCGTTCATGACTCTGCGCTAACAGTTGAATAGCCAGCAGCGACCGATCGATCGCCAGTGGCGGGAAGACTTCACCCTTGTCCACTAACATGGAATCCCCACCCCAGCTGAAAGTCGGCAATATCTCCTTTAGCCACGGATCCGCTTTTGCCGCAGCAACCACCGCCGCTTCAATCTCATGTGTGACTTGATCGATGGTTTCGTCTGGGTAGAAGTGGACCGTGATCCATAATCTGCACTCATTTGCCACAAATGCTGGATGGATGCCGCCTTCAATGTAAGCCGGGTTAATGGTATTAGTCCCCGCCGGAAAGCCGGGATACTGCTTGGTAACTGCCCAGTAGTGTTCCAGTTTTTGAAGAGCTTCGATCACGACGGGCATTTTTTCAACCATGCTGGCGGCTTTCAGACCACCCCCGGCACTGATCATGTTCACCCGGTTACCATCATGATACGTGTGCGGACTCTTAAGGGTGATCCAACCGGTTACAACGCCGCCTTGTCCTTGAAAAACCAGGTCGCTGGTGTCCCCCACAACGGCAAAGTCGGCTTTTTCACCTTGTTGCAGCAACGTTTTCGTACCAGCTTCGCCCGCTTCTTCACCAACCACCGATTGAAATCTCAAATCCCCCGGTAAATGAATATCCAGTCGCTTTAATAGTTGAAAGAGGTACAAAAAGCAGGCTACTGCCCCTTTCATGTCACTGACACCACGGCCATACAAATCATCATTATGCTGCACTAATTGAAACGGGTCCGTCTGCCAGTGGTCGCGATCCGTCAACGCCGCCACATCCACGTGGCCGTTCAACAGTAAACTGTGATGATCATTAGGCGAAACACCCTGCAACTGACCTGATACCAAGACATCCTTGTCGTAAAACGATTGCTGTTTAACCGCAAATCCCGCTGCAGTCAGTTGCTGCGTCACGTACTGCTGAATATCAGCCGTATTTCTAGCCGGCGGTGAAACCGTCTGAAACGCTACCAGTCGCCGTAAAATTTCTAGCAAACTGGCCTGTTGTCCATCAATTGCCTGTTGCAGCTGCTGTCGCACATCCGCCATTTTCTCATATCCCTTCATGGTTTTACTAAGCCATGAACCTGGGTAAATAAAAAGCCCTCGAAGCTAGACTTCGAGAGCGTTTTTGTGCACACGTTCAAATCAGCTTTCCTACGTGAGTCCTAACTCTCAGGTTCAAAGGGTCTGGCATCCGCCATCTCAGCTCAATAAGAGCACCCCTAGCTTGTACGTTTATCATGTCATAATTAGTTGATTTTTGCAAGTACTTTTAACGATCAGCCAAAAACAAGAAACCACCTGTCCGGCAGTTTCTTGATTTGATTGACTTATTTTTCCAACCAGCTAGCAATACTCGGCCAGCTATTTTGCGTAATAATCATCCGTGGTGCCAGTTTAAGGCTGTTCTCACTGGTAACGATACCGTTATTCAACGTATAGATGACTTGCAGTCTGGGCTGGTGAACCAAGAAATTTTGGACCAGCGGCGTACCGCTACCGTAAGGATAAGTGAAGATCGGCGTTGTGTGGCCGGTTTTTTCCTTCATGACCTTTTGGCTAGTGGCGTAATCGCGGGTAAACTTCGGGTAGTTCCGCTTTAGGTTAAAGGCGGGTGTGCCCTTGACCAGATAGTGCATGTAGTTAGTGTGGACACCAAGTTCCATCTCATGGTCTTCAGAACGGTACAATTTCATGATCTGCGACCAAGTGGCAAGCTGCTCGCCACCAATATATTGGCCAGTAGACCCCGTGATAATTGATGCAGTAAACGGGTAGTGATACTGTTTCATCACCGGGGCCGCGTTTTCAGCCATGGTGCGGTCAATGTCGTCAAAGGTCAGCACAACGTATTTGCCATGAATGGGCCGATTATTTTTCAACATATTGATCATTTCAGTTGTAGAAATAACTTTAATGTGGTGCTGATGCAAAAAACGCATTTGTTTCTTAAATGCAGAAACGTTCACGTTATACACGTGCAGCTGATTATTGGGCGTTAAGGCCTCAACGCTTTTAACCATTGGATCGTTATCGTTCAAGATTCGGTGGTAGCAAAAAACCATGATGCCGTTTTTAATTTTGGCATCGCTGCTGGCTAACGCGTAATTTTCCCGCGTCCCCACTTCGAACTTGGTACTCTTGCGAACGTTGACGGCAATCAAACCGATGAACACAACAATCATGAGGCCTAACAGCCATTTACGCATTGTTTTTGTCATGTGCCGCCGCCTTTCGTTTGAGATTTCGAATATGAACAATACCGTACAACACTATAACGCCCCCGATGACAATCACAAGGTTGCCCAACAGCTTATAGAGGTGAAAGGAAAGGTTGAACAGTGAATAGTTCACAACTAAGGCATCAGAATAGATACCGAAAATAAAACACAGGTTAATTGTCAGAACGTAAATTGCTACTGCCCAGAGAACAATGAGCAGGATCATCCGCCGCAGCCGTGACCAGATAGACGTTTTTTTACGAATCACTAATTTATTTTTATCCATCGTTAGACCCCCCGATCAGGACTGGACCAAGTTCCCTTACGCTTGGGATCAAGGAAGAAGGAGCAAAGCGCAGTAATACAGCTGATCAAATTAACGACCCAGTAAAAGACAAAGTACACGGGCAGCAGCAATAAATCCTGCCAGTCAATGTACCCTTGCCGCTGGGAACTGGTAAACCCAATGACAAACTGAATGATACTGATCAGCGTCAGCACAAATAAGATCCCGCCATCCAAAATCAACGCGTGTGCAAAAAACATGGTCAGCACGTATAAAACGATCATGAAAAAGCAGCTTAAAGCCCAAAGATTACTAACCACCATATCAATCAAGAGCCACTGTTCAGCCAGTTTGCCCGTAAAGATCAGTTTGCGGTTACGTATCAAGACCTCCAGACCGCCGCGTGACCAGCGCCGACGCTGCCGGATCAAGGCTTTCAAGTGTTCTGGCACCAGGATCCATGACACGGCTTGCGGGCAGTATTTCACCCGCCAATTATGGGTATAAAGCTTCCAAGTCATATCGATATCTTCCGTGAGCGCTTCAACCGTCCAGCGGTTAACTTCTTTAATCGCCTGCTTACGGTAAACCACAATCACACCGGAGACCGTTGTAATGTGGCCAGTAATAAAGGCCTGACCGCGTTTTATAATATCAATAATACCGATGTACTCCAGTAATTGGAGGCGTCCTAACAAGGTCGTCCGGTTGCGGACAACTGGCCGGCCGGCAACGGCGCCGACGTTAGGATCGTTATAAAACTCCAGCATCATGTGTTTTAAAGCATCCTGGTCAATGTACGAATCAGAATCCAAGCAAAGCAGGTACTCGCCAACCGCGCTGTCTAAACCAACGTTTAAGGCGTGGGCCTTACCGCCGTTTTTAACGATTGGCACAACTTTGACCGGAAATTGTGACTGATACTTTTTCTGCAAGTCATACATCACCGCGAGTGTTTGATCAGCACTGCCGTCATCAATTAAAATTAATTCAATGTTTGAATAAGATAAGTTTGCAACTGATTCAACAACTTCGTGTAACGTTTCTTCCTCATTATGGGCTGGAATTAAGACCGAAACCAGTTGTTCCGGTTCCCCTTTACCAGGTTTTTTTAAAGGAATTTGGCGCTGCTGAACACGAAAAAAGATTGCACCCATAATCCATATAAGTGATACGATCATTGGGTACAAAACAACAAATCCACTAAGTATATTCATCTAAAAGCTCCCTTAACGATATTCCCGCCAATCTCTGGCAAATCGTTTGATTGCGTGTGTTCATATCTTTAAGATGTTTCACTGACGATCCTACTGCGTCAGCTTAAACAACAACTTTCACATTGTACTGATGCAATACAACCCCGTCAAGCCTTCAGCAACCTGAACTTGGGGCAAATAAAGTATTAAAGTTGACAACATCAGCCATGTAATCGGATTCCTCTAGGCCATTTAAGAGGTTAAGAATTACTTAAGATATCGCTATTTTCAATTAACCGGCCCGTTTTTACCCCCGCTTCCAACTTGAACCGCCATTACAATAACACCAACCCCCTTAATCGTTAAGAAGTATGCTTGCATGGCTAGTTTTACTATGTGAAAATAAGGGTGAAAACAGGTCGTTAAAATACTGATACTGCTATCCCTTAAAGGAGTAAATCATGAAAAAGCTTTTAATCACAGCGGTCGCACTGTTAACAACTGCGTCCTTAGCTGGATGCGGCAACGGCACCCCAAAATCAACCCGTTCTGCTATCAGCAACAAACAATCAACCAAAGCTGCTAACCATAAACAAACCCAGCAGCCGCAAAACACCACGGCCATTAATCAAAAAATGACGGCTCAATTTAATCAGATAAAAACCGGTGCAGTCACTAACGGCAGCGGCGGCAGTTCGAAAGCACAGGTGCTTTCCGTCATGGGTAAGCCCGACAAAGAATCCAAAGCAACTAAGCAAGGTACCGCAAAGGGCTCTAAAGTCTATACTTGGAAGTTTTCACAACAAACCAGCAAGCGCACTTATAAGGCTATCAGTATCGACATCGTTAAGGATAAAGCCGTTTCCAAAAACGCTTTCCAGGTCGGGTCTTCCACTAAGATCCACGCTAGTCAATATCATCACATCAGCAAGGGTGCTCAACTGGCCAGCGTTAAAAAGCAGTTAGGTACACCTATTGAAGAAATGGTCATGGGAAACAAGGGCCCCTATAGTTCACAAATCCTCGTTTATTTGGATAAAGATAACCAGATTACTTACACGTTTAGTTTCATCGATCAAAAACTAATGGACAAATCCAGCTCGACTGAAAAGAACGAATCCTCAACCTCTCAAGATTTACCTAGTATCGACTAACACCATTTTGCAAGAAAATGTAAAAAGCACGTATAAAATTGCTTTACAAAACCACTCACAATAGTGTATGATTATTCCTGTTGTGATGCCCCGGTGGCGGAACTGGCAGACGCGCAGCGTTCAGGTCGCTGTTTGGGTAACCAAGTACAGGTTCGAATCCTGCTCGGGGCATAAGAGAAACATCACGTTACATACAAATACGCATCACGTCAAATAAGTGTTTGACGCGATGCGTATTTTTTACGTCACCGAAAACGGCTTTTTAAGCCACACAAAACCATTTTTATGATGGTATTATTTAATCAATATTTTGCCTTTCCCCCACGTTTTACTTGGCGTAAAATGTTGGCGTGGGAGGAAATAATATGAAAAAATCTGTCTTAGTTACAATCGCATTGTCTACTAGCTTGTTTGCAGGCCTTGGTGCTGCTTCCGTTCAAGCGGACGCTTCGGCTTGGCATAAAGGTACGCCAAGCTTCTTGGTTGGCCACAAATATCGAACCAGTATTAAACATGGTTATCACGGTATGCCAACCTATCAATACTTAACTTCAACTAAGAATTCAATTGATTATATTTATTCGCAAGCAGACGGGTATGGCGGCAGTCACACTGGTTATAAACGTAGTGGCCATGTTTATACAGTCCGCTACAGAGCAATCGATTGGTATGGTACCCACAAATACCACACCTACAAAATATCTCGTTTAAGCGCTACTCGGATAAAGGTTGGCAAGACCCATTTAGTCAAGTTCTCAAAATACCCAACTTGGCACGGGAAAACTGTTCGTTAACATTTTCTAGCACTCTTCGGGGTGCTTTTTTTTTACAAAACAAAAAGGACCCCGATTGACTAGAGTCCTCTACCATTGATTTTAAAATTATTCCCCATCATCCTTATGCGCCTGCTTCTTCGGCAATGAAATCACCGTCCCGTAGCCGTGAACGACCAAAAACTTTGGTGCCACACTCATCCGGACAACTTCGGTGTTGAACGAAACGTCTACAATGCCATCACCCTGCTTCTCCTTGGCTTGTTCAAACAGCTTTTGCTTCGCCTGATCAAACAGCCCATCAAACTTGGAAAATTCATCCGGTTTTTCCGAACTAAGCATGGTTGAAACGGTCACTGCAATAACGCCCTTAATAATATGAGCCTGATTAAAACCGCCAGTTGACATAAACATCCTAACGCCCCCTCAAAGGTTCATTATACCGAATGCAATTTGGTCGCGCATTAATTTATCGTCATTCTGGCAAATTGCGAGTTAAATACTTGACTATCTCCAGCTCATGGTATAATTTCTAACATAACCTAGTTGGAGGTCAATCATGAATTCAAATAAATCCTTGCTCAGCTGGATCTTAGCCAGCCAATTTGCCGCAATTTTAGTTGTTTGCTCCAAACTTACCATTCCGCTTGGTCCGATTCCATTAACTGGTCAAACCCTGGCGGTGGGCATCATTGCCTCACTGCTGACCGTTCGAACGGGTCAAAAAGCAATCTTTTTATACTTGTTGCTTGGTCTAATCGGGTTACCCGTCTTTGCTGGCAGTTCAACCAGCCTGGCAGCACTTTTAGGCCCCACCGCCGGCTATTTATGGGGGTTCTTTGTCTACGTTACCCTCACCGCCTGGTGGCTGCGCCAACGTGTCAAGACACCCATCACGCTGTTTTGTGCCAACTTGTTCGGTTCCGTCGTGCAGTTGGCCATGGGCAGTCTTTGGCTCACTATCAGTAATCAACTCAGTTTGACCAACGCCTTTTTAACCGGTTTTGTGCCCTTTGTGATTCCGGGACTCATCAAATTGGTCATGGTAGTGGCCGTTGTTCAACTGATTTCGCAGCGTGTGTCGTTGCCTTTAGGAAGCGGTACCCATTAATTGCACAAATCTCACAAGATTTATCCCAAGTTTATAGACAAATTAGGTACAACACGCTAAAATAACAGCAGTAAAGCAATTTAGTTGCACACGATTAATCCCTGTAAATACCGGAAAGAAGGTTCTTTCATGTCAAATACAACGCCACGCCGATTAGACGATCAGCTTTGTTTCGCCTTCTATAGCGCCAGCAAAAAGTTTAATCATTTTTATCAAGACGCGTTAAGACCGTTTCACCTCACCTACCCGCAATACATCACCTTACTTGCACTTTGGGAAACTTCACCGATGACTGTTCGGGAGCTCGGCAGCCACTTAAACCTGGATAGCGGCACCTTAACACCGCTGTTAAAACGGCTGGAAAAGCAGGGTTGGATCACCCGCAAACGCAGTGATCAAGATGAACGTCAGGTTAACGTCACTTTAACCGACCACGCCCTTGAAAAACGCGACGAAGTTTACGCCCGGGTCAATGACTGCATTGATTTAATGTCCTTCGATGGCGTCGATTACGACCAATTAATTGACCAAATTCACCAGGTTATGACTGAACTCGACGGTATCAGCCATAAAGATTTAATTCACGAATCATAACTCACAAATCACTTAAAAAGACTTTGACCCTGAAATAATCTAGGTCAAAGTCTTTTTTACCTTTACTAGCTTAATGAATCATGACTGCCATCCCAATCATGGCAATTAAATTATTGATCATATGCAACCCAATGGACGCGGCCAGATTTTGCGTCCGCCGGTACGTGTAGGCCAAAAAGAACCCTAAGGTCATGTAAATCAAATAACTGACAATGGTGGTACTGGCATGTGCCAGCGAAAATAAAATTGCACTGACAAAAATCGGCAGCCAGAAACGGTCTGGTTTAAAAAAAGCGTTCATTAAATAGCCGCGGAACAGTAATTCTTCGGCAATGGGTGACAGAAAAATGCCCGAAAACATCAGCAGATAAAACACCCACTGATCACTGGAAAGCAACGTGTTAATCGATTCATTATTAGCGGTCTGTGCTTGATGAAAGACGCTGCGGTTGATAAGATTTAAAACGAGCTCAATCACAATGGCCGCAACGTACACCGTCAAAATCAGCTGGACTTCGCTCAGCCTTGGCCAGTGCCAATAAGATTCATGAGTAACGTGTTTCATGCAGGAGATCAAAGCTAGAATAATGACCGCAAAACTGCCGAGATAAAGAATTGCCAAACCACCGCGCAGCAAAAGCTGGCTTGTAGCTGCGTCCCGGATCCAGACTAAGACCACCGACACGGCTTCGATAGCAACAAAGAACGTCGCAAATAATAACAGCCGCGTAAACATTGACGGTTTAGTCGGATCTCTGGAAAATTTTAGTTGCTGCATATCGCCACCCCTAATTGTATGTAAGATAAGTCAACAAAATTAATGCTGTTGGCTTTCTTGATGATTTTGTTTTGAAGCTGGTTTCTGTGGGTTGTTTGGTTGATGAATCAGTAATAAATACAAAACCGTGACCAAGATCATGGAAACAAGCCAAGCAGCGGTCCAAGTAACGATGGTCAGGATGCTGGTTGGCGCCCAATGACGTGTTAGGTACACGGTTGTGCCGATAATCACCGTTGGCACCAAAACAATTAAAAAATAAGCCAAACCCTTCAAGTGATAACCCCGTTTCTCAGAATTTCGTTGCCAATTATATTAATGATAGTCTTTTGACATGTAACGTTCCAGTACAGCGGTAACCCCGTACGTTTTAAAGCTGCCGACCTCAACGTAATTCAGCTCAGCATACGCGAACTTATACTGCCAGCGCGCTTTTAAATCGGTAGGATCCACGTTATTCAGCTGCAGTTTTTGACGTTTTAACAACGCCAAAAACCCAGTAAACGTTTCCTCCGTTTGCCCTGGATGCACCCCGAGGCTCACGACTTGGTCCGTTTTAAACGCCCACTTCAAAGTCGCCTTTAAAATAGAGTGCCGGCTGAAATCCAGTTCGCTCAGCAGCTTTTCAACGTGCCAAACATCAACGTAATGCCGTTCACGTGCTAACGCAATGATGGCCACCAAGGACTTTAAATAATCCGACTGAGCAACCACTTTGGAAACGGTATTGATCCGGATCACAATTGCGCCATCCGTTGCCCCGTTTGGGTTAATTCGCTTCAGCAACAAAAACTTATGATCCACCGCAATGACGTTCCCTGCTAAGAAGTGGTGCGTATCGCCATAACGGAAAATCTCCACTAAGCGGCCCTTTTTCTGAGCAGCTGACAACTGTTCTCGAATCGTTTCCATAAGCCTGAACCTCCTGTAAAACCTCGTCGGGGACAATCTTTACCAGTTTGCAAACAACGCTGTGATTTAAAGGTAGCAAGTTTAAATCAATAGTTCAAGCATCTTGTTGTCAAACTGCATATTTATTGCCAGCTCACCCTATTATTAGCTAAAATTGAACTAAACAATCATTCGATTTGAGGTGGAAATATGCTGAATGAATTCAAAACGTTCATTGCCCGTGGCAACGTCGTCGACTTGGCCGTGGGTGTCATCATCGGTGCGGCGTTCACATCGATTGTCAAGTCGCTAACCAAAAATCTGATCAACCCGCTGATTGGCCTGTTCATCGGTAAAATCGACCTCTCGGGCCTGGTATTCAGCGTTGGCGATGCTCATTTTCGCTACGGGCTATTCATTGATTCGATCATTAATTTCCTGATTATCGCGTTTGTGGTCTTTCTGATGGTCAAAGTGATTAACAAAATCATGCGCAACGCCGCTAAAAAGACTACAGCTCCTAGCGCTTCGGAAACTTATCTCAAAGAGATTCGCGACCTGCTCCAAGAAAAAGAATAGGGATTTAACGGTTTGAATTCAGCTGCTATGGTTGAATTCAAACTTTTTTGATTAACGTCAGGATTTTGATCTCGCAATGTAACACTAAAATAACAATTTTCCAATAGGTCTTAACAGTGACTTGGATTGCCTTATAATGAGCGTAAATTATCAATTAAACGGGGGACAAACTAAATGGACACAAACGATGCATTTCAGCTTCACTTACAAAAATTACCGCCTCAAGACAAGAAAACCTTTGAAACCATTTACACCTTAGGCAACGGCCACTTTGGTATCCGGGCTTCCAACCCGCTTCAAGGCAATAACAGCCATTTCAACGGTCAGCCGGGATTGTTCGTGAATGGCTTTTACGATTTAACGCAGCTCTCCTACGGCGAAAACTACTCCGGCTACGCTCAGAATTCGCAAACCATTTGCCAGCTGCCGGATCTGCGGTTCATTATTTTTGAATTGGATGGCATTCGCTCTGACGAAACCCCGTATAACGTCAAGCTAGTGGATAAAAACTTGGACATGCGCACGGGCGTTTTAATGGAGATTTTCGACATCAAGAGTCCCACTAACAAGTTATTTCGACTCACTTTACAATCCTTTGCTTCCCACGCGGATAAGCACTTATTCGTGATTAAATACAGCGTGTCGGCACTCAACTTCACGGGAGCTTTGACCGTCATTAAACAGCACCCGTACATCAACCAGCAGATTCAATCACGGACGGATGACATGCGTGCTTCCCGGCCGGAAACCGCCCTGGACCGTACCTTTATCAAAAGCAAGCTGCCAATCATGCTGATCAGTACCCGGAAGAGTCAGCTGGCTTTGATCGTCGCTCAGCAAGCCTTAAAGGACAACCCGATGCAGGTCGGCATGATCGATGACTTGCCTTGTCACAATAAGACCTTCGATTTAACTCAGGGGATGTCACAGAGTTTTAGTTTCGTGTACGCCATCAGCTACCCGCACCCGCTTTTAAAGACCACTTTATCGCAGTCGTCCTTTGCGGCTTCAGCAGAAAAGCGCCTTGCTAATAAGTCTTTCAAACAGCTACTGGATGAATCGGCGGCCAAGATCGGGGAATTTTGGGATAACAGTGACGTTGAGCTGACTGGTGACACCGCTTTGGCTAAAGATATCCGTTTTAACCTGTTCCACTTATACCAGGCGGCCGGAAACGACGGCCTCACCAGCATTCCAGCAAAGGGGCTGACCGGCTCTGGTTATGAAGGCCACTACTTTTGGGACGCCGAAATGTTTATGCTGCCCTTCTTCATTTATACGGAACCCGCGATTGCCAGGCAGCTACTCCTTTACCGCTACCATACCTTACCGCAAGCCCAGCGCCGAGCTCGGGAAATGGGTGTTAAAAACGGTGTCATGTTCCCGTGGCGCACAATCAACGGTGAAGAATCCAGCAGTTACTATCCGGCGGGTACCGCCCAAGTACACATTAACGCTGACATTGCCTACGCCATCGACACCTACGTACGGGTCACGGGCGACGAGGATTTTCTGTATGACTACGGCTACGAGATCATCGTCAAAACCGCCCGTTTCTGGCTGTCGTACGGCCACTGGGGCAAAGACATTGCCCACAAAAGCAAGTTTGTTATCGATGATGTCACCGGCCCCGACGAATACACCGCCATGGTCAGCAACAACTACTTTACCAACCGAATGGCGCAGAATAATTTGAGCATTGCCGTCAAATACTCTAACCAGTTGAAGCATAGCCACGCCGAAAAACTTGTGACACTCAACGTTACGGACGAAGAAATTGCCCAGTTCAACCAAGCCGCAGATGAGATGTATCTGCCCTATGACGACCAGAAGAAAATCAAAATGCAAGATGATTTATCCACCAGCAAACCGGTTTGGCCAATCAAAGAAACCCCGCGCAATCAGTTTCCGTTACTGCTGCACTTCCACCCCATGACCATTTATCACTATCAGGTCAATAAACAAGCTGATACCGTCATGACCGACTTCCTGTTCCCTAAGGATCAGGATGCTGCTCAGTTAAAGCGCGATTTTGACTACTACGAAGCTATCACAGTGCACGATTCATCACTGTCACGTGCCATCTTTGGTATTTTGGCTCACCGCCTGCATCACGCTGACGACGCCTACGGTTACTTCATGCAGACGGTCATGATGGATCTCAGCAATTCGCAAGGTAATACAAGTGATGGGATTCACGCGGCAAATATGGGCAGTTCCTGGCTCAGTTTAATCTATGGTTTTGCTGGAATGGGCCTGGAAAAAGATAGTTTCAACCTATCACCAGAATTGCCAGAAGCCTGGAGCAGCCTACGCTTTCGCATTTGGTTCCACGGCCGGCAGATTGAAATCACCATTACCCAGACGGCCGTAACGGTCAAATTATTGTCGGGTAATCCCATCAAATTTTACTTAAAACACAAAGCCTTTAAGCTGACGAAAGAGCAGCTTGTGAATCATTTCTTAAAGTAACCTTAATCACGTCTATCTTGGCCCCACTTACTCTCTAGTCCTCTTTGCATTAATTTACCATTGGTCAACGATTATCGAAATGGTTACAAAACCTTTAAGAATAAGGCATTCTCGATTTCGCCGAGCCGTGTTATTTGCGATATTTGTAGCAAAACTTTATCATTGAACTATGAGGCATAAGTATTACTCATAGAAAAGAGGACTGATTATGAGAACAATTGCACTACGAGTCAAACGGGACTCGATGGAGCTCCTGTATTCAAAGAATGATAATCAAGAACCTTTCCGAAAGTTCATTATCACCTACGATACCGGGCAAACAATTGGCGATAACCTGGAAAAGATTAAGGTCGCATTAGCAGGGTTAAAAATCGATGCTGCGATCCTTTTGAACTCTTTGGAATATGAATTTTCCGATACGATCGTTGGGGTTAATCACAACCGGATCGATATCGGCTTGGCCATCACTAACATGCTGAACATTCCGGTCGTTTCACAAAGCGACGTGGAAAAGAACGGCTTAAACAAGGCTGTTAAACGCAAAGAAACTTACAACGAATGGCACTTGGACTACTTTGGCGAGTACGAAAAGAAGCGCAACTATGGTCAAGAAGCCATGCTGACAATTGGTAACGGCTACTTCGGGCTGCGTGGTGCCTACGTGGAATCACGTGCAGACAGCGATAACTATCCGGGGACGTACGTTTCTGGCGTCTACAACCAGCTCACCACTAAGATCGGTGATCATGACGTGACTAACGAAGATTTAGTCAACATGCCTAACGCGCAGTTCATCACGTTCGGGGTGGATGGCCAGCCGCCATTTACGATCAATAAAAAAGATATTCAAGATATCTACCGCAGTTTGGACCTCAAGCACGGCGTCTTAAGGACTGCCATGCATGTTCAGCTCTCCACTGGTCATGACTTATCGATCGTGACGACCAAGGTGGCTAACATGAAAAACTGGCATGACTATGCCATTCACTACGCCATTACGCCACTGAACTTCAGTGGCACACTGCAGATCTATTCCGAAATCGATGGGACGGTAATTAACGGTAACGTTGAACGGTACCAAGATTTCGACCAGCACCACCTACAGATCACTGGCATGAGTTCCCACGAAAACGAGATGTACATGACTGGTGAAACGAAAACCTCCCACATACAATTTGTTGTTGGGAGTAATTTGCGTGTCCGCGACCAGAAGAAACAGCCGCAAATTGAAGTTAATAACCAGGCTAACCGTCTGCAGCAAGTCCTATCCACGGACGTCAGCGTCGGCAAGACTTACGGTTTTGAAAAAAACGTCACCATTTACACGGACCGGGAAACGCCCGCAGACGAATTGATTCAAACGGCCAATGACGACATCAAGCACGCTTCGTATGATCAAACGGCCAAGCAAAGCGAAACTTACTGGAACAAAGCTTGGAACAACTTTGACATCAAAATTGACACGGATATTACCAGTCAAAAACTGACCCGTGTTAACCTCTTCCACAGCATGGTAGCTGCTGCTGCCATCGGTTCCGGCAAGCTGGACGCTTCCGTGGGTGCCCGTGGCCTGCATGGTGAAGCTTACCGTGGTCACGTCTTCTGGGACGAAATGTTTATCCTGCCATTTTACACGCTGCACTATCCGGAACTGACCAAGCAGTTATTGATGTACCGCTACCGTCGGCTGGATGCTGCTCGGGCATACGCTAAAAAGGAAAACTACGAGGGTGCCATGTATCCATGGCAATCAGGGCAAACTGGTGATGAACAGTCACAGTTCCTGCACTTAAACCCAATTACTCACCAATGGGACCCCGACAACAGCCGCTTGCAACGTCACGTTTCGTTGGCCATCGCCTACAACGTGATCAACTACACGCAAGTTTCAGGCGACCACGATTTCATGGCAAAATACGGGCTGGAAATGCTGCTATCAATCGCGAAGTTCTGGATCAGCGCCACGACTTATGATGAAAAAGAAAAGCGTTACAGTATCGCTCACGTCATGGGTCCAGATGAATTCCACGAAAATTATCCCAACGCTGATGAGCCCGGTTTGACCAACAACACCTACACCAACATTATGGTGGCTTGGCTATTCAACTACCTGGTTGAGATCCGTTCTAAGATCACGAAGAGTACGTTTAAAGCCGTCCAGAAAAAGAGTGCCTTTGACGATTCACTGTTTGAAAAGATGACTGATATTTCTCACAAGCTCAAGCTGGATATTAACAAGAACGGCATCATGGCACAGTTCGAAGGTTACTTCGACCTGCCGACCCTTGATTTCGATGCTTACCGTCGTAAGTACGGTGATATTTCCCGGATGGACCGGATCCTCAAGGCCGAAGATAAGACGCCGGATGCCTACCAAGTTGCTAAACAAGCTGATACCTTGATGGCCTACTACGTTTTGAACATTAAAGAAGTCGACCAGATCCTCAACCAATTAGGCTACCATATGCCAACGGAATACCTCACCAAGAACATTCAGTACTACTTGAACCGGACGACTCACGGGTCAACCCTTTCACGAATCGTTTACTCCGTTCTGACCGAAATGGACGACAACATGGATCAATCATGGTCACTGTTCAGCCAAGCACTGTTCTCTGATTACTACGATATTCAAGGCGGGACGACTGCTGAAGGGATTCACCTCGGTGTCATGGGTGCAACGCTCATGATCGAAACACGGAACTATGGCGGTGTTGATAGCCTAGGCCGTGAGATCAATCTGCATCCTAACCTGCCGTCGAAATGGACTTCAATTTCATTTAAACAGTTCATTCGTGGTCACTGGTACGACTTTACGATTACGCAATCTCAGATTCACGTCACTGCTGACGCGGATTCCACCGTTCAATTTAAGGGTAAGCCGGTTGAACTGAAAGCTAACCAGGAAAAAGTCATCGAATACTAATAAAAACGAAGGAGTGGATCACATGGCAACTTTCAAACAGATTAAGGGTTTCGTTTTTGATTTAGATGGTGTCATTACTGACACATCGCTCTACCACACCAAAGCATGGCGTCAGCTGGCCGAAAAGCTGGGTGTCACGTGGAATAAGGACCTGGAGGAAGGCCTGAAGGGTATTTCACGGATGGACTCTCTTGAGTTGATTTTAAAGACTGGCGGCAAGGAAAACGACTATTCACACGACGAAAAAGTGGCTTTGGCTACCGAAAAGAATACGAACTACGTCAATGAGATCAAACAGATGACGCCAGCCAATATCTTACCTGGTATCAAAGACTTCTTAGACGACCTGCGTGATAAGGGTTACTTAATTTCGCTGGCTTCCGCTTCAAAGAACGCACCAACGGTCTTAAAGCAGCTGCAGCTAACGGATTACTTCCCGAAAGTCGTTGATCCAGCCAGCCTAAAAAAGGGTAAGCCGGATCCAGAAATCTACACGAAGGGTGCTGAATTATTAAACCTCGCACCGGAACAATGCATCGGGGTCGAAGACGCTGAAGCCGGGATTCAAGCCATCAACGCGGCTAACGAAACTTCAGTGGGCATTGGCAGTGCTAAGACGTTGTCGGCTGCGGACGTTCGCTTTGACGATACTTCGCAAATGACGTTGGCTAACATCGAAAAAGCCATGGCTTAGCTGCTAAATTATTAAAAAAGTAGGGGCTGTGACTTAAGTCTATATCGATAAAAATTTCATTTGTTTTCTTGACTTAAAGACAATTTAAAGTTTACTTTTGCTCAATACTTTAATCTAGTCTAAAAAACGTATTCCGACAAAGTTCGACGGAATACGCTTTTTTGCGTTAAATTCTGGAATCTACCGAGTTGTGTCACACTCTCTAGGTTTTAACCCATCCAACAAGAATTCGCACACTTCATCGGTAGTCTTATCGACGTCTAACGGGGTATCACTCATGATGATATTGGGGATCAAATACCCCACGATCACCCCGCTAGCCAACCGGACAATCCGCATGGAGTCCCAATCCACCAGCTCCCCGCGTTCCTTATACTCTCGGAACAAGGAATCAACCCCGCTTTGAAGCAGCTTACTCAGCCGCTTGGTCAAACTGGTCATTATCGATGGATCCTTGACCATTTCCTGAATAAAAATCTTCATTTCCTGCCGGTTATCCATCGCGTAAACCATGCGGTCTTTAACGGCATACCTTAAAAACGACTCGAAGTTCTCAAAGGGGTTCTGGTGCAACGTCACTAAAAATTCACCCGCCACTTTGGGAAAAATATCGTGCAGGAACGGCTTCAAAATCGCTTGACGCAAGCCATCCTTCGTTTTGAAATGTTTAAAAACGGTCCCTTCAGACACCCCAGCTAAATGAGCAATATCAAGCGTACTGGTATTCTCATAACCCTTCTGAGCAAATAACGTTAAACTCGCTTGTAAAACCTTACGCTGCTTTGCCGATAAACTGGTCGCTTTAATATTATTGGCAAACAACGTTTCCACATCAGTATGTTTCATTGCATTTCCCCATTTTTAATCTGTTTTTTGCTTACCGACCACTAACGGTACTGCTGATTTTTGACGGCTGTGTTTGTGCAACATGCTGATTTTCCCTTACTTTAGTTGTTTCGGCGGCTAACTTCTTATTGGCCGTGGCAAGCATCAACCGAATCCGGTTCAACTGGTTGACCACGGAAGTACCTGGATCATAATCAATTGGCGCAATGTTGGCACCCTTGAATTGACGCCGGAGTTCCTTGATCATCCCCTTGCCCACAATGTGGTTTGGCAGGCAGCCGAATGGTTGCATACAGATGATGTTCGGCACACCGCTCTTCAGCAGTTCAATCATTTCACCAGTCAAGAACCAGCCTTCACCGGTTTGATTTCCTAGCGACAAGATCTTGCTGGCATCTTCAGCAACTTCTTTGATGGCTTCACTTGGTTCAAACCGATTCGAAGCTTCAAAGGCCTTTTGCATCGGCTGTTCACACCATTTGATCACTTGCATGGCAAATTCGGCAAACCACTTTGCCTTGGCAGACGCACCCAGGTGCTGGTACTTGTAGATCTGGTTATAAAGCGAATAGTTCATAAAGCCAACGATATCCGGAACAACTGCTTCAGCGCCCTCTTTTTCCAGCAAACGCACAATGTTGTTGTTAGCAATTGGTGAATATTTCACCAAGATCTCACCCACTAACCCAACTTTTGGCTTACGCACTTCATTGAGCTTAACGGTGTCAAAGTCCTGAACGATTTCATTAACGTTTCGTTTAAATTCTTTGAAGCTGCCCTTTTCGATGGAAGGCCGAACCAGTTTGAGCCAGTCTTCGTGCATCTGATCGATCTGACCAGGCGTCGTTTCGTATGGCCGGGTGCGGTAAACCACCTTTTCAAACAAATCACCATACAGAAAGGCAATGGCAACCCGTCGAAGCAGCGGCAAGGTCATCTTAAACCCAGGTGTCTCTTCCACACCCTGGTTCCCCAGTGACAGTGACACAACGGGTACCTGGCCAAAACCAGCGTCTTTCAGCGCTTTACGAATTAGCGGAATGTAGTTCGTTGCCCGGCAGCCGCCACCGGTCTGAGTCATCATGACGGCCGTGTGGTCCACGTCGTACTTACCGCTCTGGAACGCTTCCACCATTTGACCAATGGAGATGATTGCCGGGTAGCAGGCATCGTTGTTAACGAACTTTTGGCCGACATCCACTGATTTGCGGTCGTTCATTGGCAAGTTGACCACGTTGTACCCTGAAGCCTTTAACGCCACATCAACCAGTCCGTGCTGGTGAATCGGTGACATCATTGGCAGAAGCAGCGTGTAACCTTTTTGGTGCATTTCAGGCGTAAAGTCCACCGGTTTAGGACTGTCATGCAGCTTCATTGGCAAGATCTTCCGGTTTTGCCGTTCCTTCACGGCGGCCTTCAGGGACCGTAACCTGATTCTAACGGCTCCCATATTGGTACCTTCATCGATCTTCAATGAGGTGTAAAGCCGGTTGTACTGATTCATGATTTCCTCAACCTGATCCGTATCAATAGCGTCGATCCCGCAACCAAAGGAATTAAGCTGCACAAATTCCAACTGAGGGGTCTTGGCAGCCACTCTGGCGGCCGCGTACAGCCGTGAGTGGTAAACCCATTGATTGACCACCCGTAAGCCCTTAACGTCGCCTAAATGGGCGATGGAGTCTTCAGTCAGCACGTGGAAACCTTCGGCAGTCATGATTTGGGAGATCCCGTGGTTAACCTGCGGGTCCAAATGGTATGGCCGACCTGCCAGCACGATACCGTGCTCCCCGGTGGTCATCAGCATCCGCATGGTATCTTCACCGCGGTCACGGATCTTCTGCTTGAAGTCTGCCAGAGCCTGATAACCCGCTTCGAGGGCCGTTTTAATTTCGGAACGGCTAATATCAAATTTACTCAGGGCATCAACCAGGTTATCGGTGGTGCCTTTTTTATCGGCTAAATTCAAGTATGGCGAAATCAGATCGACTTTGCCGGAAGTAATTTCATCCACGTTATTGCGGATAACGTTGGGGTAAGACTGTACGATCGGGCAGTTGAAGTGATTGTCCGCCGCTTTATTTTCGGCGACTTCGTAGACCACTGCTGGGTAGAAAATGGTCTTGTAGCCTCCGTCGATCAAGGCCTGAATGTGGCCATGAACTTGCTTAGCCGGGTAGCAGACCGTATCGGAAGGAATCGTTTCCATTCCCTTCTCATACTGTTTAGCATTCCCCTTAGGTGACAGCTGTGCACGAATACCCAAATGACGGAAGAACGTCTGCCATAACGGGTAATTTTCGTACATGTTCAGCACCCGCGGAATCCCAATGGTGCCCCTGTAAGCTAACTTTTTACGCAGCGGCCGGTAACTAAAGAGCAGCTTGTACTTTTCAGCAACTAAGTTGATCTTGCCGTTATCCTTTGGTACCCGCTGCTTCATCCCGCGGGCTTCACCACGTTCACAGCGGTTACCAGTAACGAACCGGCGGCCGTCATTAAAGACGGTGATGGTCAACGCACAGTTGTTTTCGCAAGCGCCGCAGTGCATGTATTCTTTGTTAAAGCTTAAGTGATCCATTTGATCAACGGAAAGCAGCGTGGTCTGATCACCAGTCTTGTAACCTTCCTTGGCAATCAGGGCTGCGCCGTACGCACCCATCAACCCGGCAATGTTGGGCCGAACCACGTGAGTCCCCGCGATTTTTTCAAAGGCCCGCAGCACCGCTTCGTTATAAAAGGTCCCGCCTTGGCAGACAATGTGGTGGCCCATATCGTCTACCTGACGCATTTTAATCACTTTAAACAGGGCGTTCTTAATGATCGAAACGGAGAGTCCAGCGGCAATGTCGCCGATCGTGGCACCTTCCTTTTGGACCTGCTTAACCTTCGAGTTCATAAAGACCGTGCAGCGCGAGCCCAAATCTGAAGGGTGCTTTGCCAGCAGCGCTGCTTGGGCAAAGTCTTCAATTTTGTAGTTTAACGAAGTGGCAAAGGTTTCCAAAAAGGACCCGCAGCCGGATGAACAAGCTTCGTTAAGCTTAATGGTCGATAAGGCATCATTTTTAATGGTCATGGCTTTCATGTCCTGACCGCCGATATCCAAAATGAAATCAACTTCGGGATCGAAATAGTGAGCAGCCTTGTAGTGGGCAACGGTTTCCACTTCACCAATGTCGACCATCAAGGCGTTTTTGATCAGGTGTTCGCCATAGCCGGTAACGGCTGCTTTCCCGATCGTCACGCCTGCCGGAATTTTACTGTACATATCCCGGAGGATCATCTTGGTTTTCTCCAGCGGATCACCATCGTTATTATCATAGTAAGTGTAAAGAATCTTATTATCGTCGCTCATCAGTGCCACTTTAGTGGTAGTTGACCCCGCGTCGATGCCTAAGAAAGCAACGCCTTGATAAGTTGCTAAGTCGCGGGTCTCAACCTTGGCCTGAGCGTGACGCTTACGGAACTCCTGCAATTCATCGTCGTCTTTAAATAACGGCTTCAAAGAAGAGCTGGGATGCATCCCAGAATCGTCACCGTTAAGCAACTGATCTAACAATTTTCCCAGTGTCGTTTCCGGTTGATCAGAGGCGTACAGTGCAGCCCCCTTAGCCACAAACAGCTGCGGATCTTCTGGGAAAACAACTTGTTCCGGCTTCAGCTGTAAGGTTTCAATAAACCGGTAACGTAATTGATCCATGAAGTATAAGGGGCCGCCTAAGAAAGCCACGTTACCGCGAATCTTGTGGCCGGCAGCCAACCCGGAAATCGTCTGATTGACCACGGCTTGGAAAATGGAAGCCGCAATATCGGCCTTTTTAGCCCCATCATTGATCAACGGCTGAACGTCGGTCTTAGCAAACACCCCGCAACGACTAGCAATGGGATAAATCGTCTCGGCATCCTTAGCCATGACGTTTAAACCGTTGGCATCCGTTTTGAGCAGGGTCGCCATTTGATCGATAAACGCCCCGGTACCACCGGCACAGCTACCGTTCATACGTTGTTCCAAAGAGTCGCCAAAGAAAGTGATCTTAGCGTCCTCGCCACCCAGTTCAATGGCAACGTCAGTCTTCGGGATCAGCGTTTCAACCGTCTTCGTGCAGGCAATCACCTCTTGAATAAACTTCAATTGAAGTAAATTAGCCAGCCCAATACCGCCTGATCCAGTAATCGTGCAAGCAATTTTAACATCCGCACCCAGCTGCGAAATTGCTTCTCGCAAAATTTTCTCACTGGCTGCTTTAACGTCTGAATAGTGCCGCTCATACCGCGCAAACACGGTTTGGTTGTTTTGATCCATGACCACGAGCTTGACCGTGGTCGAACCCACATCGATACCGCCGAAATACTTTGTCTGTGCCATTTCTCTCACCTCTCCTGATCTCTTAAAACCCGTTACGAAGGCCGAAGCCGATTTGCTTATTTATCAACCGATTAAATACCTCCACTTAAAAAGTAAAGTGACTACTCACTTAGAGTAACCCATGAATGATAACGGTTTCAATAGCATATGCAATTATTAACTTTATAGGTAACCAAGGTGGCATTGTTTGGCGGAATATTACCGGAATATTATTCCTAACAAAAAACAGCTTAAAAACCCCTCGTAAGAGGCTTTTAAGCTGTTTTATTTCAATTAACTGCGTTTATTTAATTAAATGATAATGACGCAACCCGTTAACGATTCCGTTATCCATATTTGAGGTCGTCACGTAAGCGGCTTTCTGCTTGGCCAGCTTGTGACCATTCGCCATCGCAATTGGGGTATCAACCATGTCAAACATCTGCAGGTCATTAAGCTGATCGCCAAACGCGTAGGTGTGAATATTTTCTAAGTGCGCCGCTTCCAACAGGATTTGGATCCCCGTCCGCTTAGAAACGCCGGCTTTCATGGTATCTAAAGCCCGTGGATTATTCCGAACTAGCGACAAAACACCCTTAAACCGCTCCTGGTACTGCTTTTCTTTATCTTCATTAAAGACGTTCATAAAGTTAATGTTTTCGTGATGATAGAAATCAGGATCCACCTTGGCGTCTAACCGCAGCAGCTTGAAGTTTTCCTTAGTGGCATCATTTTCCCGACTCAAACGGAAACCACGGTTATTGAAGTAACCCACGGGATCGCCCTGCTGGTTGGCATAGTCGGTGAATTCCGCGATGACGTCTTCGGGAATCACTTCTTGATGGAGTTTTTTACCCTTATACTGAACGTAACTGCCGTTAGCACTGACAATGGTATCCAAACCAGTCTCGTCAAGCACGTACTGCACTTCAAAGATATTTCTGCCAGTGGAGATCACGGACAAAATATTGTTCTTTGACATCTGCTTGATAGCATCAATACTACTTGGCAGAACGTTTTTTTGATCGTCAAATAGCGTCCCGTCTAAATCAAAAAATACGATTGCATCATACATTCAAGAACCACGCTCCTTTATCCCTTTAATTTAATTATACTACTAGATTTTTCCCACCGGGATTTGACGCCTTATCTGCGAGCAATCTTTAGAAACCCTTATAGCTAGGCGGGTGAAGCGCTTAAAAGCGAAAAAGTTAAAAAGAACATGTAGTATCTTGGAAAACTATGGTACACTATATGTTGCATATTTTATTAAAAGAGGGGCTATTATGGTGATTATTACAGCCGGAATGATTGGTGTTGGAAAAACAACTTTAACTGGAATGCTTGCGGAACACTTAGGAACCAAGGCATTCTTTGAACCAGTGGGTGACAACCCAGTACTACCTTTATACTATTCGAATCCGAAACAATACGGTTTTTTGCTGCAGATTTATTTCTTAAATAAGCGTTTCTCAATGATCAAACAGGCCCTGGCTGACGATAATAACATCCTCGACCGCTCCATCTACGAAGACGCCTTATTCACGAAAGAAAATAACGCAGAGGGTAACATCAGTGATACTGAACTGTCCGTTTACCTTAAATTACTGGACAACATGATGAACGAACTGAACACGTTGCCAAAGAAGGCACCCGATCTGCTGGTCTATGCCAACAGTGATTTTGAAACCATCCTCCACCGGATCAAAAAGCGTGGTCGTGATTACGAACAAATTGATAGCCATCCTGAATTGGAATCTTACTACTACAAGATGTGGTCAGCTTATCAAAAATGGTTTGATGACTTTAATGTCAGTCCTAAAATCAAGGTTGACCTGCAACGCTATAACCTGGAAGACCCTGACAACGTCAAGGTTGTCCTCAGCCAAGTGGATGCAGCGCTAAGCAAGATCAGAAACACAAGTTCCGTTTCAAAAGCAATGTAATTTTGAATGAAAAGGCTTCGGTGCGCAGCATTTGCACCGAAGCCTTTTGTCATTTTGAAAACCGTTAAAATGGCTGATTATCTAATTTTGTTCGCACAATTAAAACATCAGCGTGGGCATTGGCCACAACGTAGCTGGCGTTAGAGCCCATCATCATCCGTTCCACAACGTTGGTTCCAGTAGCCCCGATGACGATCAGATCAATTCCCAATAATTTGGGCAAGTTTTTAGCCAGCTCCAATTTGGGATTACCGAAGGTCACGTGAATTTCCACTTTTTTAACCCCCGCCTGAGTAGCTTGATCACGATATCCCGCAACTAGTTTATCCATTTTTTGCTTGAACTCATCCAAAACCTCCGGGTCAGCGGCACCAAAGCCAAACTGAGCCTTGCCAATGTTCGTCAGCCTACTCACATCAAGAATCGTTGCAATATAGAGGGCTGACTGGTTTCTTTTAGCAACCGCAATTGCCTTTTTAACTGCCCGTTTAGCCTGTTTTGAACCATCTACACCGACCAGTACGTTTTGATAACTACTAAGCTGTGCCAATGCCATCACTCCTTAGTTTGGTAATTCGTTTGCCAGTGCTTCAATGGAACGGCCGTAAATGGCCATTGCCATCATCAAATCAGAAAGTGGCTGGAATTCATCAACTTGGTGCATGGTATCTGGCGTATGATCCATGAATAACGCGCCAAAGGCTACGCCACGTTTCATTAACCGGCCATAGGTACCGCCGCCAACAACTTCCGGCTTAGCAGCCTGGTTACCTGTCATTTCACGGTAAGCACCCATTAAAGTCGTCACGATTGGATCCTTAGGGTCAACGTAATGCGGCACCATTTCACGGCCCTTATTTAATTCAAAGTGGTTTTGATCAGCGACTTGGGCAAGCTTATTTTGAATATCCTCAGCCGTCATGCCCTTTGGATAACGGAAGTTCAGAACGATCTTACCGGTTTTACCAGCATCAAAGTCCATCACACCGATGTTCATAGTTAAGTCACCCATAATCTTATCAGTGAAGGCTAAGCCCAACTTGTTCACCCGCGAATCATCATGCAGATCTCCGCCAACTAGCTCGACAAATGACCGGGCGTCACCGCCAAAGTCTAAAGTCTTTAGAAATGAGGCGAGGTAAGTCCCAGCGTTAATCCCGTTCTTGGGTTCCATCCCGTGGGCTGCTTTACCGATCACGTGGAAGTGAACCCCGTCGCTATCAATGTGCACGTCGCCAGTTACTGGTGCTTCGTCCAAGAAGGCGGTGAAGTCACTGACCAGCTTTTCATTATCGTCTGTTTCAACGACCGCGTGCGCATCCCGCGGCACCATATTTTCACGTAAACCAGCGCTGAAATGATTCAGCTTATACTGGCCGCCGTTTGAGCCCTGGGTCGTCAAAGTAAAGGTAGCATTTCCCTTTTCACCGTTGATCAGTGGAAATTCAGCATCTGGCGAAAAGCCCATGGTTGGTTCCGGCTGGGTCTTGAAGTAGTGCTTCATACCGGTCCAGCCGCTTTCTTCATCAGTACCCAAGATAAAACGCACCTTTTTATTAAGCTTAATACCCTGTTCTTTTAAAATCTTCAAACCATAGTAGCAAGCCAAGGCGGGTCCCTTATCGTCAGAGGTACCGCGGCCATAAAGGTTACCGTCTTTTTCAGTCAGGGTAAAGGGTTCAGTTGACCACCCCTCACCCGCAGGCATAACGTCAACGTGGGCCAGAATAGCGATGGTTTCGTCACCCTCACCGTATTCCACGTAACCCGCTAAATTATCAAGGTTAGTGGTCTTAAAGCCATCACGTTCAGCCATTTTCAAAAAGGCTTGAAGGGCTTCTGCAGGCCCTGGTCCTAACGGTGCATCAGCGGTTTTTTTGGCGTCGTCACGAACACTTTTAATGGCGATTAGTTTCGTTAAATCATCTACGTAAGCTGCTTGATGTTTCTGAGCAGCGGCTTTCCAATCAATTGACATTTAAGTTCCTCCCAATAGTGGTTTCTCAAGTACCATTTTAGCATACAACTGGCTTAGTGGGGAGCCGTCCGCTAAGCCCGTCAGCAAAAATGATCTAGCCGTTCATTTCAAAAAAAGAACCGCTGATTAACGTCAACGAGCATCAAAATCACTCACAGATTTAGTGCATAATGCTATACTCGAGTTAAGCATCTTATTATAGGAAGGCGATAACAATGGAAACTTTAACTGAACAGATTCTCGCCCAAACGATTCGTGTTCGGCCCAAGGAAAGCCACAAGGGTACTTATGGCCGGGTATGTCTGGTTGGCGGCAACGACCACTTTGGCGGGGCCATCCTGATGGCGACCGAGGCCAGTGTGTACAGCGGTGCTGGTCTGAACACGACGCTCACAGATCCAAGCAACTTTATTAGCCTGCACTCCCGACTGCCGGAAGCAATGGTCGCCAACTTTACCAACCGTGATGAATTAACCGACTTAGTTTCTGCAGCAAATACCGTCGTCGTTGGCCCTGGGCTGGGGACGACTGACACGAGCCTGTCGGTTTTGAAAGCCGTTTTTGATACCGTCAGCGACAATCAAACACTAATCGTTGATGGCTCAGCGATCACTCTCATTTCTAAACATGACCTCAAACTGCCTAAGGCCCACCTGGTGTTTACACCCCACCAAATGGAATGGCAGCGGCTGTCCGGCATCAAAATTGCGGCTCAAACCGATGAAGCAAATGAAGCCGTACGCCGGCAATTAGGCGGTACCGTCGTCTTAAAATCACACCAAACCAAAGTCTATACTCCCACCGGCAGCTTTTTAAACACGGCTGGTACTCCCGCTCAGGCCACTGGCGGTATGGGTGACACCTTGGCGGGCATGATCGGCGGCTTTACAGCTCAATTTGCGGATCAGACCAACGCCGTTCTCGCCGCGGTTTACGCCCACAGCGCAATTGCCGATGAACTCGCTCAAAACCAGTACGTGGTCTTGCCGACCCAAATTATTCATCAGCTGCCCCGTTATATGCATGAACACCAGGGCTAAAAAGGGTTCATGCACTTCTAAAAGCACCAAAAACGCCATTCAGACGAACTGAATGACGTTTTGTGTTGAAATGGCTGGTTGTGAAACACTTCTAAGCAACAAGCCATCAGTAGAAAGTGGTTCATAGCGGTATTCACATCTGAGAACCGGCGGAGATTTACTTCATAATGACTGATCTTTCAAAGACTTATTTCACATTAGACCATGCCTTATTTAATGTGCAGCAGACTTCTTAGACGTCTCATCCGGTCACCCATCACCGTATCTGCTAATCGCGTATGGAGTACCAGATAAACGTACAGATAGCCGGCGATCCCCACGGCAAAAATCACCACGATTAAGCTGCCAAAACGTGAATCTACCACCATAAAGGTGCTAATCAAGCGACTGACCAGGCGCACGAGCAGGTAGGCAATCGCGCACATAATAATGGAAAAAGCTAAAATACCGTTGACTTTTTTGGAGATACTCTGAAAATCAACACCGTACTTCCGGTTAAGCCAACTAAGAATCAAAATATTAGCGACCAGGAAACCAAAAGTCGTTGCAACCAACGGACCAAATACGCCCATGTAATGAATGCAAGGCCACTGCAAAGCTAACTTGACAATCGTCCCAACTGCAAAATAACGAACCGCCCGCTTGTTTTGCGAAACCCCCTGCATGATGGCAGACGTCACACTGAAAAGGCCCAGCATAATCGACTCAAAAGCAGAGAAGGCCAAGACAGCTGTTGCTAAATCTTTATGTGATGTTCCGTAAAAGATAATGTTCAACGGGTGTGCAATGGCTGCCATCCCTAAAGCACTGGGAATCATGACAAAAGCGAAGAGCAACATGGCGTTAGTCAGTTGATGGCTAATATTTTCATGCTCATTACGGGTATAAGCTTCAGATAATAATGGCACCACTGTAATGGCTAACGCTGAAGACAGCGAAACAATGATCATGATCAATTTATTGGCATTCACGCTGAACATGGCGAATAAATTGTTGAGCATGACCGTTGAGGTGATCCCGGTACTACGCATGAAATTAAAGAACGTGTATTGGTCGATCAACTGAAAAATGGTGATTCCAGCACCAAGCACGATAAACGGCAAGGCCTGCTGAAGGATCTCTTGATAAAGCTGTTTTGCTGGAACCACAATTTGGTTTTCACTATTGGTAACCAAGTCATTGAAAGATGCCCGATTTTTAAGGTAGTACCAAGCTAAGGTCAGTGTACCGGCAATGGCACCCACGCAGGCAGCAAAAGTTGACTGAGAAACGGCGGTGATCCAGTTGCCATGCAGAACTCGCATAATGACGAAGGCGGATCCCAGCATGTAGGCCACTCTGGCCAACTGCTCCACAAATTGAGAAATGGCGGAAGGTGCCATTTGCTGATAGCCTTGGAAAAAGCCGCGGGAAAGGCTCATTACAGGGATGATCAAAACCGCCCAAGCGAGGGAATGCAAAACGGGAACCACTCGCGGATCCCCGCCATCAAACAGCGGTGCGCCAAAGTACAATAATCCCGCACAGATCAGCCCGGTCATCGCCGCTAAAATAAAGCCGTGTTTATAAAGCCGAAAACCAACACCATACTCATTCATCGCATTATAGTGAGCCACTTGTTTGGCAATTGCTGATGGAATTCCGGCAATCGCAGCAATCAAGAAGAAACTGTATATGTTATAACCTTTTCCGTAGAGGGCATTTCCTTGGAAGAAGTAACTGCCAAACCAGATACCCCAAGGGATGATGTAGATGGCGCCAAGTATCCGTGAAAAGATACTGCCGGCAGTCATCCAGGCAGACCCAGTCACCATCCGGTCTTTAGAATTCGGTTCTGTGTTGCCGCCTTCATTGTGATTTGACATCTCAGTCATTAAAAAACCTGCTTTCATTCGTCCATTTTTTGCAAATTACATATTATTTTAATATTTTTTCGAGCATTGAGCAATGCTTTCCGAATAGAAGTCATTCAAACTACTTTACCACAAGCTTTAATAATAACAGTTTTACGCACATCCATGTCAATCTTTAAACTTACTTAACAATTTAAACAAAAACACCATGATCATCTGTCAAAATTGACAAACATCATAGTGTTCTTTATTTTTAAAGTTCATCATTTCTTGCATGCTATCGCAGCGTTAATCCATCATGAATGATCAAGCGCTCGAAAGCCGATATCATGCCGAAAAGTATAGGCATTTTGATCGACGTCTGCATCCAGTGCGGCATTCACTCTCGCTTGGGCGGTCTCCAAATTGGCTGCGCTTGCCGTCACCATCAAAACGCGGCCGCCATGACTGACAATGCGATTATCTAACCGGCGGACGCCTGCATAACTGACTTTAACGTGGGCATCACTAAAAACCGGTAACTCCCGGTCGTTCACAACGTTACGCGGGTAGTCTCGTGACGCCACTACCGTACCAAGATAGAACTCACCGCTTTGCCATTCTGCTGTAGGATGCTTTCCCTGTTTCAACTGCAGAATGAGTTCACCCAGATCACTTTTAAGCTGCGGTAAAACTACCTGCGTTTCTGGATCTCCCATTCTGACGTTAAATTCAATAACTTTGATTCCCTTTGGAGTGTTGATTAAACCGGCGTACAAAAAACCGCTAAATGGCATCCCCGCATTAGCCATGCTGGTCAAAATTGGCTTAATGATTTCATCAACCGCGGCTTGTTTGACCTTGGCATCAACGTGCGGCACAGGACTATAAGCCCCCATTCCGCCGGTATTGGGTCCCAGATCGCCGTCCAATAGGCGTTTATGATCCTGCGCAATCGGCATGGTAACAAACGTTGTGCCATTGACCATCGCAAACAGCGAAAATTCTTCGCCCGCCAAATAATCTTCTATAAGAATCTTTTTTGAGCCATTGGCAGTCAACTTTTCAACTGCATCGATTGCTTCCAGCGAAGATTTTGCAATAATCACACCCTTACCTGCCGCTAAGCCATCCGCTTTGATGACTAACGGCGGCTGCTGAACATGAGCGTAAGACAACGCTACCGTTACATCAGTAAACTCACGGTAATCAGCCGTTAAAATACCGCTGCGCTGCATCATTCGTTTGGCAAAGGTCTTGGAAGATTCTAGTTGCGCAGCCTGCTTATTAGGGCCGAAAATCGGTAGATCCCGTGCTTCAAAGTAGTCTACGATACCTGCTGATAGCGGGTCTTCTGGTCCAACCACGGTGCACTGGACCTGATGATCACTGGCAAACTTGGCGAGCTCAGGAAAGTCCATTTCGCCAATGGCAACCGACTCAACTCTTGGCAGCTTATTCATCATCACGTTTCCCGGTGCTGCGTACACCCGCCGGTTCGGTGATTTTGCCAGCGTTTGAGCTAAAACGTATTCGCGTCCGCATCCGCCAACCACTAACCAGTTTTCCATGTTAAATTTCCTCCCCGGTTCGAAATTAGTGCTTGAAGTGACGAACACCAGTAAAGACTAAGGCAATCCCATACTCATTAGCCTTATCAATGGAGTCTTGGTCCTTAATACTGCCGCCAGGTTCCACAATCGCCTTAATGCCGTGCTTAGCTGCGTATTCAACACAGTCATCCATCGGGAAGAAAGCATCCGAAGCAACGATCGCGTCATCATAACCCTTTTTCTCTTCGGCCTTATCCACCGCAATCTTTAGCGAATCAATGCGGTTCATCTGACCCGCACCAACGCCTAGTGTTTGGTTAGCCGTTGTGACAACGATGGCATTGCTCTTCACGTGCTTAACCACGGTCTGGCCAAACGCCAATGCTTTAAGCTGTGCATCCGTCGGTTGTGCTTTAGAAACCACCTTGAAATCAGCCGCCGTTTCGTGAACAGTATCTGCATCTTGGTACAACGCCCCGCCGAGCACCGTTACCATGTCTTTTTGGTTGGGATTCAATTTACCAAAATCGAGGGTCATGATCCGCAGATTCTTCTTCTTTGCCAAAACAGCGTAAGCATCGTCATCAAACGCTGGTGCAATAATGATTTCCAAAAATAGGGCGTGCATCTTTTCGGCAGTTGCCAAGTCCACCTTACGATTTAAAGCGATGATGCCGCCAAAAATAGAAATTGGGTCGGATTCATACGCTAAGTTCCAAGCCGACAGCAAGTTATCACTCACCCCAATACCGCACGGATTCATGTGCTTCAGGGCAACCACCGCGGGCTGGTCAAAATCGGCGATGATCCGTAAAGCCGCGTCAGCATCACGTAAATTATTGTATGATAACGCTTTGCCGTGAAGTTGAGTGGCGTTAGCTAGGGAGTATGCTGCAGGAATCGGTTCCTTGTAATAGGCGGCCGCTTGATGACTGTTTTCGCCGTACCGCATATTCTCAACTTTTTCGTAGGTCACCGTTAATTTTTCTGGGAAGGGTTCTTCAGTCATATACTTAGCAATCAGAGCATCATACGCGGCGGTTTGCCGAAAAACTTTAGCAGCTAAATGGCGACGGTAGCCCCTATCCACCTGCTGCTCATCATAACGTTTCAAGAATTCTGAATAATCAGCTTGGTCAGTAATAACGACCACATCCTGAAAGTTTTTAGCAGCCGCTCTCAGCATTGAAGGCCCGCCAATGTCGATTTGTTCAATGGCTTCGGCATCGGTTACCCCATCTTTTTGAATCGTTTCTTTAAAAGGATATAAATTAACACAGATAAGGTCAATTGGCTCGATCCCGTTTTCCTTTAATTTAGCCATATGCTGAGGGTTATCCCGCTTGGCCAAAATTCCAGCATGGATTCGAGGGTGCAACGTTTTTACACGACCATCCAGCATCTCTGGGAAGCCCGTTACGTCCTCAACGGCAGTTGCTTTCACACCGCCATCAACCAACGTTTTTAAGGTCCCGCCCGTAGAAATAATCTCATAACCGCGCTTCGTCAGTTCTGAACCAAATTCTACGATGCCAGTTTTATCAGACACGCTCAATAATGCTAATTTAGCCAAATTAAAGCACTCCTTTTTCAATTAATTGACGTACCGTTTTCGGGTATAGCCGATGTTCAACCTGATGAATCTTAGCCTCTAAAGTTGCTAGCGTATCTTCTTCACTACGGTAAACCGCCTCCTGTGCAATCACTTCACCAGTGTCAACACCGCCATCTACGTAGTGGATCGTGACGCCGGTAACTTTGACTCCAGCCTGATAAGCATCTTCGATTCCGTGTCGGCCTGGAAACGAAGGTAATAATGCCGGATGAATGTTGACGATTCGCCGTGGAAAAGCGTTCAGCAACGTTGGGCCCACAATACGCATATAACCGGCCAGTACTAAATCAGTGACGTGATACGGCACCAAATCCTGAAGCAGCTTCTGTTCCCGTATCGCTTTGCTGACGCCTTTTTTAGGCAGTGACAGGATGACCGGTACTTGGTGTTTTTTTGCCCGTTGAAGCACTGGTACATCAGCGTGATCACAAACCAAAACACAAATTTTAGCTGGCAAATCAGCATTGATCAACGCCTCAAAATTAGTGCCATTTCCCGATGCAAAAACGGCAATTCGCGGTTCATTCCTGATACTGGACTGGCTGTTCACGTCGCTTCACCACCTTACCGATCATTTGGTAACCCGTTTGCTGCTGCTCTAAGACTGTCTTCACATCATCCACGCAACGTGGCGGCACCACCAATACCATACCGATACCCATGTTGAAGACTTGCCGCATTTCAGAAAGTGACACTTTACCGGCAGTCTGCAGCACCTTAAAGATTGCCGGTACCTGCCAGCTTTCCGGATCAATCAGTGCCGTTAAATCTGACGGCATCATTCGACCAAGGTTGTCCGCCAAACCGCCGCCAGTAATGTGGGCCGCTGCGTGCAAACTACCCGTTTGAATCAGGGGGTAGACTTGATTGTAATAAAGTTTTGTAGGGGTTAAAAGGTCATTGATCAAGGGCTGTTTCAATCCCGGATAGACCTTCTTCAAGTCTAGGTCAGCGTCCTGAATAATTTTGCGAACCAGTGAATAGCCGTTAGAGTGAACCCCGCTGGAATCTAAGCCGATTAGTAAATCACCTGCTTGAACCCTCATGGAACCAAGCAATTGTGCCTTATCGGCAATGCCAACCGCAAAACCACTTAAATCATAATCCTTCGAGCGATAAATTCCCGGCATTTCTGCCATTTCGCCGCCAATCAACGAGAGACCCGCCTGCTGGCAGCCTGCCGCAATCCCTTTTACAATGGTCATTACCTTACCCGGCTCCAGTTCGCCCAACCCAATATAGTCGAGGAAAAATAACGGTTTAGCTCCTTGTGCCAGGACATCATTAGCACACATGGCGACTAAATCGATGCCGATAGTGGTATGGTTATCGGCCTCAATTGCTAACAACAACTTGGTGCCAACGCCATCCGTACCGGAAATCAGTACCGGCTGATCAAGATGGCCTACCTCTGACGTCAGTTCGTATTCGGCACCGAAGCCGCCTAGTCCGCCTAATACATTACTGTCATGAGTTTGATTGACGATTGCCTTAATATCGCGAACGGCTTCTTCACCAGCATGAATATTCACACCTGCTTGTTCGTATTGACTGGTCAACTTAATTCGCTCCTTCATATAAACCTAGACGGGCAACCTCAGCATCAAAGCCGGCCTGGTAATCGTAAAGCGGGGTGGGATACTTCCCATCAAAATAGGCCGTGCATAAGCCGTGATTAGCTGCAGTATTTAAAGCACCGATCGATTTCACCAAACCGGCCACACTCAGATAAGCCAATGAGTCCGCACCAATCATCTGACAAATTTCAGGCACCGAATGATTCGCACCGATCAGTTCCTTAGTCGTCTGAATGTCGATCCCGTAATAACACGGGAACTTCAACACCGGTGAGGCGATCCGAACGTGCACTGACTTTGCGCCAGCCCGTTTAAGCAGTCGCACAATGTATTCGCTGGTGGTGCCGCGAACGATTGAATCGTCCACTAACACGATGTCTTTACCGGCTACTACCGATTTAACCACCGACAGCTTAAGGCTGACACCACGGACACGTTTGGCCTGTGTCGGTTCAATAAAGGTCCGCGCAACGTACTGATTTTTGATCATTCCCATATCATAGTGAATACCGCTGGCCTGCGCGTAACCAATGGCAGCGGAAAGGGACGAATTTGGTACCCCAATCACCACGTCTGCTTTAACGGGGGCTTCTTTAGCAATCGTTGCGCCCATCCGTTTGCGTGCTTCATGAACGCTGATACCGCGAATCACAGAATCTGGTCGGGCAAAGTAAATGTATTCCATAGAACAAATCGATAAATGCGTATCAGTCGTAAAGTGGTCAATGGTCATGCCGTTGTCCGTCACAATGATAATTTCACCGGGTTCAACGTCCCGAACGAACGTTGCACCAACTTGATCCAAAGCGCAGGTCTCACTGCAAATAATAATGGCACCATTCGGCATTTTGCCAACCACTAACGGCCGAAAGCCATTCGGATCTAAGGCAGCCACCATCATTTTAGAAGTCATCAATAAGTATGCAAAACCGCCGCGAATTTGGTTTAAGGAAGCTTTCAGCTGATCGATAAACTTTCCTTCTGAACTGGTTTGAATCAGTTCACCTAATAATTCACTATCTGAAGTGGCCTGAAACTGAGCACCCAACTTTTTTAGACTGTGACGTAACCGGTTAGCATTGGTCAAATTACCGTTATGTGCTAGAGCAAATTGCTGCTCACTGGGGTGGTCAAAGTACATTGGCTGAATATTTTCAATACCATGATTTCCCGCTGTGGCATACCGGACGTGACCAATTGCCGCGTTGCCTGGCAGGGAAAGCATTTTTTCGGGGTCAGCAAATACTTCCGCTAAAAGGCCCAAGCCGCGCTGTCGGTGGAACTTGCCGTTTTGATTACTCACAATACCGGCACCTTCTTGACCGCGGTGCTGCAAGCTATGCAAACCATCATAGGTCAATTGAGCAGCGTTATCAGCCCCCCAAATACCAAAAAGGCCGCATTCCTCATTAAGTCCCTTTATTTCATTAGGCATCCAAGTGCACCTCCGAAAGTGGCTTTTAGTTCCGAACAGGTCGCTTTCAGTTCACCATCAGTTGTTGTCAGTCTAACCTGATCTCCATCAGTGGTCTTACCCAAAAAGACAGCACGGTTACCAGCAAGCGCCTCAAACTGCGCTTGATCTTCAGGCGCAACACTGACCACAAAACGGGACTGCGTTTCGCTAAACAGTTGCTGATTGGTTAAAGTCGTTTGGCCTTCAAAACCTAAACCAGACTCGAATAAAGCCTCGGCAAGTGCAACACCTAGACCACCTTCACTTAAGTCGTGAGCACTCTGAAGGAGGCCCTGCCGAATTGACGCTTGAACTAACTTTTGATTGGCAGCCTCAGCCTCTAAATCAAAGTTTAATTGTCCCGTCGGCGTAACCTGTCCCCGTAATTTTTGAATTTCGGAACCGGCAAAGTCGTCACCCGTTTCACCAATTAAGTAAACGGCATCACCCACGTTCTTAAAGGCTTGCGTGGTAATGTAAGCCACATCTTCAATGAGTCCCACCATACCGATCATCGGTGTTGGATAAATTGAATGACCATCGGTTTCGTTATACATTGACACGTTGCCGGAAATTACCGGCGTATCAAATTGTTCACAGGCCAATGCAATTCCTTGGACAGACTGATCCAGTTCCCAGTAACTCTCAGGATCATTAGGACTGCCAAAATTCAAGCAATCCGTAATGCCAATTGGAATCCCACCGCTAGCCACAATGTTGCGAGCCGCCTCACTAACCGCAATTTGCCCCCCAACGTAAGGATCAAGGTAAATATACCGTGCGTTGCAGTCCGTGGTCATCGCCAGTGCCTTCTTCGTGTGCCGAACCCTGACAACCGCGGCATCACTGCCTGGCGTAACAGCCGTATTGGCTTGAACCTGTGAATCATACTGGCTAAAGACCGCTTTTTTAGAAGCAATTGTTGGTTGAGCCAGTAAGGCTTTCAAGGTATCCGCTGGATCTTGGACTACTGGTGCCTGGGCCGGTTGAACATTCTCCAGCCGAACTGGTTTACGGCTAGGCTGCTTTCTTTCCAGGACATCGTCCACCAAACTGGTCACCGGCACATCAGTCACCAATTTGCCGTGCTGGTAGAGTCGGTACTGGCGGTCATCCGTCACGTGTCCCACTACAACAGCGTCGAGATCGTAACGTGCGAAGATGTCTAAAACCGTTTGTTCTTCACCCTTCTTCACGCACAGCAACATCCGTTCTTGAGACTCTGAGAGCATGATTTCATAGGCACTCATATTGGGTTCACGCTGCGGGACTAAATCCAGGTCCATAGTGACCCCGCTTTTGGCCTTTGAAGCCATTTCAGCAGACGACGATACCAAACCGGCCGCCCCCATGTCCTGAATTCCCATGAGGATTTCAGCGTGGTCATGAATAATCTCTAGACAGGCATCCGTCAGCAACTTTTCCATAAACGGATCACCGACTTGAACAGCAGACCGGTCGGCTTCCTTTTCTTCACTAAATTCGTTAGATGCAAAGGTCGCCCCGTGAATCCCGTCACGCCCGGTCTTAGCACCAACGTAAATGATACTGTTACCAGTCCCGGTAGCCCGGCCACGCTTTAAATCAGCCTGATCCATTAAACCCACACACATCACATTAACCAGTGGATTACCGTCATAAACGGCATCAAAGCCGATTTCACCGCCAACCGTTGGAATCCCGATGCAATTGCCGTAAGCCGCGATGCCAGCAACGATTTCGGTCAATAAATAGCGGTTCTTCTGGCTGTTCAATTCGCCAAAGCGCAAACTATCCAGTGAAGCAATCGGTTTAGCACCCATCGAAAAGATGTCCCGGATAATACCGCCGACACCCGTGGCTGCCCCTTCAAAGGGTTCCACAAAACTCGGGTGATTATGACTTTCAGCTTTGAAAACAACCGCCTGCCCATCACCAATATCAAGAACGCCTGCACCTTCACCGGGGCCTTGAATCACCCGCGAACCATCGTTCCAAAACTTCCGCAAGATTGGCTTGGAGTCCTTGTACGAACAGTGTTCGCTCCACATCACTGCGAACAGCCCCGTTTCGGTGTAATTCGGTAGCCGGCCAATCAATTTTTGGGAAATATAATCGTACTCAGTTTCTGACAGGCCCCAGGCTTCATAAGGCTTTTGTTCACGAATTTCTTCTGGTGTTGGTTCGCTTTTCAATTCCTGCATGCACTTTACACCGTCCTTAAATGAGCTTTCAGCAGTGATTTAAACACCAATAGGCCATCCGTTCCGCCCTGAATCGTCTCAACGGCCCTTTCCGGATGAGGCATCATCCCTAAAACGTTGCCTACTTCGTTGGTGATTCCAGCAATATCTGACACACTGCCGTTGGGATTATTTTGATAGGTAAACACGATTTGGTGGTTGTGGCGTAACTGGGTTAGCGTTGCCTCATCACAATAGTAGTTGCCTTCACCATGGGCAATCGGCAACGTGATCTGCTGTTGATCCTGGAAGGCTGACGTAAACGTCGTCTGATTATTCTCGACCCGCAGCGGCTCTGGTTCACAGATGAACTGCATTTGTCGGTTATGCTGCAAAGTACCCGGCAACAATCCCGCCTCGGTGAGGATCTGAAAACCATTGCAAATTCCCAGTACTGGTTTACCCTGCTGAGCAAAAGCTTTCACTGCGGTCATCACTGGCGCAAATTTGGCAATCGCACCGCTTCGTAAATAATCACCATAAGAAAAGCCGCCCGGAATCAAAACAACGTCAAACTCTGATAAATCAGTCGCGGTATGCGGTACGATCTTAGCAGTTTCGTGCAAGTCATCCGTAATAGCGTAATACAGGTCTTCATCACAGTTAGAACCAGGAAAACTAACCACTGCAAATTTCATCATTGATTAGCCAGCTCCTTTACCTCGTAGCGATAAGTTTCCATATTAGGATTAGCCAGTAACTGATCACAGATCGCTTCGGTTTGATTTTCAGCTTCATCAGCGTTTGAGGCCTTGAGAGTAATTTCAAAATACTTACCTTGCTGCACAGCCGTCACTTCATCAAAATCTAAGCGGTGCATGGCGTTTTTGATGGCCACCGCTTGAGGGTCTAAGATCGAGGGCTTATAGGTTACGTGAACTTGGGCTAAGAACATATTGAGCCTCCTATTTGGCTGTTGCTTCTAGACGTGAAAGAACGGTTCGATAACCATCCATGACGTTGCCAGTATGCTTTCTAAACACATCTTTATCCAGTGATTCGTGGGTCTGCGCGTCAACTAAGCGGCAAGAATCAGGTGAAATTTCATCCCCTAAAATCAGGTTTCCGTCCGCGTCAAAGCCAAATTCAACTTTGAAGTCAACCAGTGTAATCCCGGAAGCTGCAAACAGTTTAACCAGTGCGTCGTTGATCTTGAAAACTTGGTCGCGCATCGTACTGAGTTGCTCTGCAGTCGCAATTTTTAGCGCATGAATCTGTGAGTCATTGATGAAGGGATCGTCTAACCGGTCACTCTTGTAATAAAATTCTTGGACGGGCTTCTCAAACTTCAAAAGATATTCCGTATCAAACTTTCGTTGAAAACTACCGGAAGCGTAGTTCCTGACGACCACTTCCAGCGGAATCATCGTCATTTTTTTAACCAGTTGATCACTGTCCGACAGCTGTTTGATGAAGTGAGTTGCAATGCCCAGATGGTTCAGATACTCAAAGATCAAACTATCGATCTGGTTATTAACAACACCCTTATCTTCGACATGTTCTTTACGCTTCCCGTTTAAAGCTGTTGCCTGATTCATATAGTGAACTTGAATCTCATTAGGATCATCCGTTGTAAATAACTGCTTTGCCTTACCCTCATTAATTAATGTTGCCAATCTTTTCAGATCCTTTCAGATTATTTAAACTGACTAACAGACGCTAACAGTGCTTCAATAGACGGGCCGGTAACGGTGATATGGCCCATTTTACGACGATCTCGAACTTCCGCTTTACCATAATCATGCAGATGCCATTCCGGATGAGACGGCCAGTCAGCCCTCGCGGACAACAGGTTTTTACCCAGCAAATTAACCATCACAGCCGGTTCAAATTGATGGATCGGTGGAATCGCCAGTCCGCAAATACTTCTGATGTGAGCATCAAATTGAGAAATGTTGCAGGCTTCGATCGAATAATGACCGGAGTTATGCGGCCGCGGTGCCAATTCATTGATCATCAATTCACCCGATGGTAATTCAAATAGTTCAATTCCCAAGACCCCCCGCAGATGTAAAGCCTCCGCCGTACTAATTGCAATCTGCTGGGCTTTGGTCTTTACTTTGCTACTGGTCTGCGCAGGAATGATACTGGTGTGTAAAATGTGGTGCTGATGCCGGTTCTCGCTAACCGGAAAAGTGATCACCTGATTTTTACCGTCACGCGTGACCATCACGGACAGTTCCCGGACAAAGTTTTGCTTCAATTCGTAGATCCATTCGGTCTTGTCAATTTCACTTCTGATCAAGTCCCAATCAGTTTTCTCGTTGATATCAAACTGACCGTGACCATCATAGCCGCCTTCAACCGTCTTTAGTATTCCTGGCTGACCGATTTTTTGAATTGCTGTTTGCAAGTCAGCCATGGATTTAACATCGGCAAACGGCGTCACGGGTAAACCATGCTGCCGGCAAAAGGTTTTTTCCCGCAATCGGTGACTGGTGATTGTTAAGAGGTCAATTCCTTGGGGAATCTTGGTTAAATTTTCAACTTGTTTAAGCGCATCTTGGTCCACGTTTTCAAATTCATAAGTTAAAACATCACTCTTATTTGCAAGCTGCGTCACCGCTTTCAAATCATCGTACTCAGCTACGATTTGAAAATCAGCGACTTGGCCTGCGGGCGCTTTATCAGTCGGATCAAGAACCCCGACTTTATATCCCATCGCCTTGGCTGATAACGCCATCATCTGACCAAGCTGGCCGCCACCGATAATACCGATGGTTGCCGGGGGTAAAACTGGACTACCGTAATTGGTCATTACTTTCAGTAGCCTCCTTAGTCTGACGAGCCCGAAACGCTTGTAATTGATCATCAACTTCTGGATCCTGCAACGCAATAATTTCAGCTGCCAATAGTGCTGCATTTTTAGCACCAGCGCTGCCAATGGCTACCGTCGCTACCGGGACACCGGATGGCATCTGAACGATCGACAGCAACGAATCCATCCCGTTCAACGCTTTAGACTGAATGGGAATACCAATCACTGGTAACGTAGTATTAGCCGCTAACATACCTGGTAAATGCGCAGCACCGCCAGCAGCTGCGATAATGACTTGGTAATGTTCGCTTTTAGCTGTTTCACCAAAGCGTTGCAGTTCCCGCGGCATTCGGTGTGCGGATATGACGTGACTGTCGTAACTAATGTGTAATTCACTGAGCAGATTGGCCGTGGCCTTAACTTGTGGCCAATCGGAAATAGATCCCATTACAAGTGCAACTTGCATCATCAAAATCTCCTTTGCCTTTTATACCCATAGAGTAACAACAGATATTATCACTGTCAATACAAAAATCGAACTATATTATTACTTGTATATTTAATGTTCGTCTTTAAATCGTTTTAAATAAGTCTCCTGTTCGTTGATTCACGGTAAATTCCAATCTAAGTGCCAAAAGCTGTGATTCTAACGGGATCAAAAAAGAACCTGATTAACAGCCGACTAGCTGTTAATCAGGTTCTTTTTTATTTATTTGTAGCGAATTAGTACAGACCTACCATTATTTTGCAACAACGATATTAACGATCTTCTTAGGGACAACGATTACTTTTCTGATATCGTGACCCTCGGTATATGATTTAAGCTCATCATCAGCTAAAGCGGCATCCTTAACGGTCTCTTTATCTGCATCGGTAGCAACGGTAATGTGACCACGAACTTTACCATTCACTTGAACGGCTATTTCGACTTGGTCAACAACCAGTTTTGATTCATCATAAGTTGGCCACTTGGCGTAAGCAATCGAATTATCGTGACCCATTAATGACCACAGCTCCTCAGTAATATGAGGTGCGATCGGTGCCAGCATCTTAACTAAGCCTTCCATGTAAACCAATGGTAGGCTATCAGCCTTGAACGCTTCGTTAACGAAGACCATCATTTGAGAAATGGCTACGTTAAACCGCAGTTCTTTCATGTCTTCTGACACCGTCTTAACCGTTTGGTTATAAATCAAATCCAATTTACCGTCGTTGATCGTCGTTACCCGGTCGCGAAGGTGGTTATTATCGTCAATGATCAACCGCCATACACGGTCAAGCCAACGATAAGCGCCGGCGATTCCTTCGGTACTCCAAGGCTTTGAGCCCTCAAGAGGACCCATAAACATCTCGTAAACCCGTAAGGTATCGGCACCATACTTCTCAACGATCTCATCCGGGTTAATGACGTTCCCCTTTGACTTAGACATCTTTTCGTGGTTAGTTCCCAGGATCATCCCTTGGTTAACCAGCTTTTGGAAAGGTTCCTTAGTTGGAACAACGCCGAGATCATAAAGGAACTTGTGCCAGAACCGTGCGTAAAGCAAATGCAAGACGGCATGTTCCGCACCACCAATATAAAGATCAACGGGCAGCCAATACTTCAGCTTTTCGGGATCGGCGATCATTTTATCATTGTGCGGATCAATGTAACGCAAGAAGTACCACGAACTACCTGCCCATTGCGGCATCGTATTCGTCTCGCGTTTTCCCTTACGGCCGTTTTTATCCACCACGTTAACCCAGTCATCTACGTTAGCCAGTGGGCTTTCGCCAGTACCAGAAGGTTCCAGTTGTTTCGTAGCTGGCAGGCGTAAAGGTAATTCATCTTCGGGAACCAACGTGGTTTCGCCGTCTTCCCAGTGGATCACTGGAATTGGTTCGCCCCAGTAACGTTGACGGGAGAAAATCCAATCGCGCAAGCGGTAATTAACCTTCTTCTTACCGGCATCGTGCTCTTCTAGCCAGTCAATAGCGGCTTTGATTGCCGTCTTCTTATCCATGCCGTTTAAGAAGCCAGAATTAATGTGCTGGCCGTCACCAGTATAGGCAGCTTCATCCACGTTGCCGCCTTCAATGACTGGCTTGATCGGCAGGTTAAACTTGTGCGCAAATTCGTAGTCACGGTCATCATGAGCGGGCACGGCCATGATTGCACCAGTCCCGTATGAAGCTAAAACATAATCACCAATCCAGATCGGTACTTTTTCACCGTTGATTGGATTGATACCATAGGCACCGGTGAACACACCAGTCTTATTCTTGTTTAAATCAGTCCGTTCCAAATCCGAACGGCTTTCAATTTCTTCTTTATAGGCAGCTACTTCGCTAGCTTGTTCTGGTGTTGTAATTTGGTCAACCAGCTCATGTTCAGGTGCTAAGACCATGTATGAAGCACCAAAAAGCGTATCTGGACGAGTCGTGTAAACTTCAATCTGCTTATCTTCATCGCCAGCAACCTTAAAGAAGACACTGGCACCTTCAGACCGGCCGATCCAGTTACGTTGCTGCTCCTTGATGCTTTCAGGCCAGTCAAGGTCGTCCAAATCTTTGAGCAGGCGATCGGCATACTTCGTGATCCGCAGTACCCACTGCGTCATTGGTACCCGATAAACCGGGTAACCGCCACGTTCAGTTTTGCCATCAACGACTTCTTCGTTGGCAACAACGGTACCGCCCATGAAGTCCGGTGCCCAGTTGACCATGATCTTGTCTTCATAAGCAAGACCCTTTTTGTATAACTGTTCGAAGATCCATTGCGTCCACTTGTAGTAGGCAGGATCAGTCGTATTGATTTCACGGTCCCAATCATACGAGAAGCCTAGTGACCTGATCTGACGCTTAAAGGTTTTAATGTTTTGCGCCGTAAAGTCCTTAGGATTGTGCCCCGTCTTCAATGCATACTGCTCTGCAGGTAATCCAAAGGCGTCCCAGCCCATTGGATGCAAAACATTGTACCCCTGCATCCGTTTCATCCGGGCAATAATATCAGTTGCCGTATAGCCTTCTGGATGCCCAACGTGCAGTCCCTGTCCTGACGGATACGGAAACATATCTAGTGTATAAAACTTCGGCTTTGATTCATTATCAGAAGTTTTAAACGTTTTATGTTCTTTCCAATAGTGCTGCCATTTCCGTTCAATAATCGTGTGATTGTAAGCCAAACAAATACGCTCCCTTTCTCATATGTAACAAGCTGAAAACTAAAAAAGCCTACAAGAAAACAACGTTTCTTGCAGGACGGAATTTCCGCGGTACCACCTAACATTCCCGTTAATACGGGCACTCATTATTTCGTAACGCGAAAAACACGTCTCAGCCTACTTCAGTTCAGTTGAAAAACTCAGAGACGAGTTCAGTGTGCAGCCGACGGATTTGCAACAACCATCCGCTTTCTGAACGGCGTAACACACCTACTAGTCCTCATCAGTCTTTAATTTTTGTTTAGTGCTTTTATATTACCAAATTTAAGTTGGAGAAGCAAGTACCTTCACGGAGAACACGGAATTGCCGTTCAGCGATTTCCCCGTTAAACACCCTCCCCAGTGAATCGTGCAGCTTAAACGACTATAATATGATTGAAATGCGTTTGGAAGGGACCTTTTGACATGAATCTTGAACCAGCATTAAAGTACAGCCACACCCTGCTAAAGACCGTTATTACTCAGGGTGACACCGTCGTTGATGCCACCATTGGTAATGGCAACGATACTGTTTTTCTGGCTAGCTTGGTCGGTATCACCGGACACGTACTGGGCTTTGACGTCCAGCAGCAAGCCTTAGACAACACTGCCACCCAGTTGACCCTCACGGGGATGATCAACCGCGTCCAACTGATTCACGACGGCCACGAAAACCTGGACCAGTATCTAGCCCCGCAACAGCGGATTGCGGCTGCCATCTTTAATTTAGGCTATTTACCCGGTAGCAATAAACGTATCATCACCCATAGCGACACAACGCTCAAAGCGCTAAATACGTGTTTAAGTCATTTGCGCCGCGGCGGGATCGTTGCCCTGGTGGTTTATTACGGTCATCCTGGCGGCGAGCAGGAAAAGGCCGCGGTATTAGAAGCCGTTAAAGCACTGGATCAGCATCAGTATCAAGTCCTGCAATATGGCTTTATCAACCAAATTCACCAGCCGCCGTTTTTATTGGCGATTCAAAAACGCTAACTCAGTAAAAAAGCCTTCGCAGCTGCGGAGGCTTTAGTCGTTACATTTCTTCTTTTGGTAACATGACAATCTGACTGCTGCCGTCATCGTAGACCCACAGTGAGGCCGGAAAACTTTCAGCATATGGAAACGGCGTATCAAAACTCGCCACGACATCATCTCGCTGTAAGAAGTCAAAGGTCAGGTGGTTATTATGGTTAGTCAAATTGAAGTTAATGATTTGGCCCAATTGAAACATACCTTGCAAGTTATTATCGATGATGTACCAAATTTGATCAATAATTTCGCCAGGTAAGGAATTGACGATTCCAAAACTAGCGTATCTTGGACGATTATTTTCGAACACTTAGATCGTCTCACTTTCTGTTTATATCTGTCTTCCAGTATACTTCATTTACCTAAAAATATCAGGTTTCAGGCTTATTGCGACGGTCTAGTTGATTGATCAAATAGCTCAAAATAACTAGGCCAAGAGCAACGATAAAGACCCAGTGTAAACCGCTATAAAGAACCTGACGCAATGGCTTAAGCAACCCGTTGCCTAACGTTTTAGCCGTTTGCGGATTGATCAGCCGGTTCATCATGGCCATAGTAGTTCCCTTATGAGCGGCAACACCGTTGGCCATTTGAACGTTCATAATAATCCCAAAAACCGAGATCATTAGTGTTTGACCCAGGGTTCTAGACAGTGTGTTAAGTGAAGTGGCCACCCCAACGTCTTCTTTTGGAACCTGGTTTTGAACCGTCACCGTGGTTGTTGTAATTGTGATACCAAAACCAGTCCCGCAAATGGCAGCAATCACGAAAAAGCACCAGAACGGTGTCGTCTGAGGCGCTAATGCCATTGCCAGTCCGCCAACTAAAATAAAGGTCAAACTAAAGTTAATAATTTGTTTGGGCGACCAACTCAACAGCAGTTTCCCAGCAATAAAAGAACCAACGATCCACATCAGCGAACTGGGAGTAATCGCGAACCCCGCTAATGAAGCCGGTAATCCCAGCAGCCCCTGTGTCCAGGTGGGCAGATAAACTTCAAATCCCATGAGGAAGCCGCTAATCAGAGCAGCAACTAAATTTTGCGTAACAAACGTGCGAATTTTAAATAACTGTAGTGGAATGATGGGGTTAGCAACCCGGCCTTCTTGCCGAATAAAACCACAGAAACTCAGCACAGCGACCACTAAACTGACACTTAAGCTCAGCCAGTTAATATGGGTATCACCCAGCACCTGAAAACCGTACATTAAGGCCAGCAGTGCCACCGAAAGCCAAATGCTGCCTAGGACATCGAGTGTTTGGGTACTCTTGCGGGGTTCTTCCTTTAAGAAGATCCAAATGCCAGCCATTGCCAGCAACCCCACGGGGATGTTAATAAAAAAGATCCAGTGCCAAGACATTTGATCCACGATAAACCCGCCTAACAGCGGCGCAACAATGGAGGCAATTCCCCATGCTGAACCGTTAAAGCCCATCACCTTTGCCCGCTTTTCAAACGGATAGATATCGGCAATAATCGTAAAGGAAATCGGCATAATTGAACCCGCGCCGATTCCCTGGACCGCCCGCCAGAAAATTAATTCGGTCATGCTGTTAGACGTCCCCGACAGCGTTGACCCGATAATAAAAATGGCCAGGCCAAAAAGAAATAGCCGCTTGCGGCCAAACATATCTGACAGTTTTCCGTAAATCGGCGTTGCCATAGCATTGGTCAATAAAAAGATTGAGAAGACCCAATTCATTAGCGCAACCCCGCTTAAATCCCCAACAATCGTGGGCATGGCAGTGGAAACGATCGTCCCCTCAATTGCACTCATAAACGTTGCAATAAAAATGGCGCCCGTCACTAACGGGACATTGGTTTTTCTTGAACTCATCATTATTCCTCGCTTCGCGCTGGCCCACACCCCCAACGCAGTCTGAGAGTCTACAACTCCCGCCACAAAAATAACGACCAGCCCGAAAGTTAGTCGTTATTTGTTAAATTCAATGTCTTTGAATTTACTTGTTTGCTGATTCAATCTGTTTAAGTGCGTGCTTTAATTCATCGACTTTATCGGTGTGTTCCCAAGGTAGATCGATATCAGTTCGGCCAAAGTGACCATAAGCAGCTGTCTGTTTGTAAATTGGCCGCTTTAAGTCCAGCATCTTAATGATACCAGCTGGCCGCAAATCAAAAATCTGACGAATGGCCTTAGTCAAGTCAAGTTCGGAAACCTTGCCCGTACCAAAGGTATTCACAGAAACTGAAACGGGTTGAGCCACCCCAATGGCATAAGCCAATTGAACTTCTACCTGGTGGGCTAGCCCAGCTGCCACAATGTTTTTGGCAATGTAGCGCGCCGCATAGCTGGCGGAACGGTCAACCTTAGTGGCATCCTTACCGGAAAAACAGCCGCCGCCATGGTGAGCGTAACCACCATAGGTATCAACGATGACCTTCCGCCCGGTTAAACCAGCATCCCCTTGGGGACCGCCAATCACAAAGCGACCGGTTGGGTTGATCAAATAACGGGTGTTTTCGTCCAGTAAATCCGCTGGAATAACCGGCTTGATTACCTTCTCAATCACATCTTTACGAATTTGATCAAGACTTGCCGAGGCAGCATGCTGAGTACTCAACACAATGGTATCAACTCGGAATGGCTTACCGTCGTCATCATATTCAACGGTGACTTCGGACTTTGCATCTGGACCCAAATAGTCCAAGATGTTTTCCTTACGCACTTTAGCAATCCGTTGCATCAAATGATGCGCCAAGGAGATTGCTAATGGCATCAGCTCTGGTGTTTCGTCAATTGCGTAACCAAACATCAAGCCTTGATCACCAGCACCGATCTGATCTAACGGATCGGAATCACCCTTTTTCTTCTCCAGTGCGTCATCAACACCCTGAGCAATGTCTGGTGATTGTTCATCAATAGCAACTAATACGGCACAATTATCGCCGTCAAACCCATACTTGCCATTGGTATAACCAATTTCCTTAATGGTTTCACGGACCACGTGCTGAATATCAACGTACGCACTGGTCGAAATTTCACCAAATACCAGCACTAAACCGGTAGTGACTGATGTCTCACAGGCCACGCGTGCGTCTGGATCTTGTGCGAGCATTGCATCCAAAATGGCGTCACTAATTTGATCAGCAATTTTATCTGGATGACCTTCAGATACAGATTCTGAAGTAAACAAATGTCTTTCTTGCATTTTAAAGATTCCCCCAACATTATTTTTCGGTTACAAGGCATCTTCACTAAGTCAAGCTAGTGAATCCTATCGGGAATGAAGACTCATAACTCTAACAGTTTACCACATTCTTTTCTTCTTATAAAGCCAACCTGTAACCCCTTGCAAATTCCTGCAGGTTGACCAGAGTTTTGAAAATGGTAAGCTATTCTATATCACTTAAAAATAAAAGGGAACTATTGAATATGTTAGAAAATATCGAAGCAGTTATCGTTCACCATCGCCGATTACTCCAAGGCCTGTTTTTCGGCATTATTGAAATGAGCGGGTTATTGCTTTATGCAAACGCCAACTCATTTCAATCTTATACTCAGCCTCAACAGCTACCGCTATCATTACTAGCGTTGTCGACCGTCTTAATTTTTACTTGTTGGTACGTTATTAGAACCACTTCCGCACGTAGCAAAACTGCTCCCATTGTTATTCTACTAACAATTGCCGTCATTCTGGTCAGTATGCCGAAGCTGCCGGCACTGGTTAATGTCATTAATAGCTTAGCCATCATCGTACTTTTACTAGTTCGCTACTTACCACAGTGGTTTGATAACGAACTGGGGATCGTCTTGCTGGCATTGGTCCTAGCCAATTTAGCCGCGGGTAATTTCTTGTTAACACACGATTATCTGTCTACCAGTTACCTAACCACGATTATTTTACCGCTGCTCTTATTTAACTATTTTTTTCTGTCACAAAGAGCCTTTAAATTTTTGCCGCTACCAATTGGCCTTGCCTTTTTAACGTTAGCTTGGCTGCTTTACTTACGTTTAAGTTTGGTCGTCGTCATTTTTACCGTAATCATCTTATTTATTTGGTTTGTTATTCAAACCATGTGGCGCCCGTCACCATCTCGTGGTTTACTGATTGCAGCACTTTTGCAAACCATCCTGTTTGTCTGCAGTCGTTAATTAAAACTTTCTAAAGCTTACTTTCAATCTTTATGATCATCCACCATTTGTCATATGATGAAAGTGCAATAACCATAATACTTGGGGGCTTTTGATTGACTCAGATTAAAATTGTCGGGGATATTTGGACCGGAAAATATCAACCCGCACTAACCGGTAATCGAATTGTTGACACCGCACTTTTAACACAATTTTGTGCCAAGTTAACGGCTTGGCTTGCGCAGCAAAATATTAAGCTTTCAGTCAAGATTGAGCACGAATTCAGCCTGTCCGATTCAGCCGATGACGATACACTCTATTTGATTGATTCCAATATTGTTGCTGCCTTTCCGAAAGACTTGTTAAGAAAGGTTAACTATCTTTCAATAAAGCATCAAAACTTCTTGCATGGCGATCCCAGTGCTAATTATCATGCAGTATCAAAACGACTGGAAGTATCGTTAAAACAGCAACAATAAAAGGTTAGGCCAAAACATCTTCTGTTTTGAACCTAACCTTTTTAGTTACACAAAAAGCCCAGGAAAAATGACGCAGTTAAGGCACGGTTTCGCAATTTGTCTGAGTTCAGGTTCCAGGTGACTAATAAAGTAGTCCTTATCAACTTTTTGATTTCCCATCCAACCCACGAAATACTTAGGCAGATAACGATGGTCGGAAATATCAAACGCGTGGTATGCTTTCAACTGCGTTCCTTGATAAATGACTTCAATGGCCGCTAAGCCTTCACAAATACGCAATTGTTCAGCCTGTTTGAGCTGCTCATTTCGAACTTCGATTTTATGTTGATGCATTTTGTCATTTAGATGAAGTACCACTTCAATCTGACAGCTTTGCTTAAGAAATTGACGACTGTTTTGTAATAAATTAAGGTACGTGCGGATCAGTTCTTTCAAGGTTGTTTCACCGAAGAGCATTACGGCTCCCTCCTATGGGGTTGTCTGCATGTTCTAGTTTTGATTTTTACCAAGTATGCAATTTGATTGCACGCAGAGTATACCACGATGCATTGGTATAGACAATTAAAATACGCTAAAAAAAGGATCAAGCAATTTGCTTGATCCTTCTGTGATACCGGAGGTGGGGTTCGAACCCACACGTCCTCAACGGACACTGGATTTTGAGTCCAGCGCGTCTGCCAGTTCCGCCACTCCGGCATATTCAATTTGATGATAAATAAATAGCCAATCCCATCGAATCGGGAAAGGCGGTAATCGGATTCGAACCGACGATAGAGGTTTTGCAGACCTTTGCCTTACCACTTGGCTATACCGCCATAATCATGATGCAATGGGCTACCCAACTGGGTTAGCTGGATTCGAACCAGCGCATGACGAAGTCAAAGTCCGTTGCCTTACCACTTGGCTATAACCCAATCATCAAGGGCGGTATGTGGGACTCGAACCCACGCGTGCCGGAACCACAATCCGGTGTGTTAACCAAACTTCACCAATACCGCCATTATAACAAAACAGGGATAGCAGGAATCGAACCCGCACTAGCGGTTTTGGAGACCGATGTACTACCGTTATACTATATCCCTATGGTGGATGGGAGTGGATTCGAACCACCGAACCCGAAGGAGCGGATTTACAGTCCGCCGCGTTTAGCCAGACTTCGCTACCCATCCATATATGGCGCGGGACGGAATCGAACCGCCGACACACGGAGCTTCAATCCGTTGCTCTACCAACTGAGCTACCGAGCCATGTAATGTCTATTCACATATGTTAATCAAAAATTAACAACGGTCCGTACGAGACTCGAACTCGTGATCTCCTGCGTGACAGGCAGGCGTCCTAACCAGCTAGACCAACGGACCATCTTTTATGGAGGATACAGGGCTCGAACCTGTGACCCTCTGCTTGTAAGGCAGACGCTCTCCCAACTGAGCTAATCCTCCAAGAAGTACATTTTATAACTATTAATAATCAAAGCATTGATTAATGACCCGTACGGGATTCGAACCCATGTTACTGCCGTGAAAGGGCGGTGTCTTAACCACTTGACCAACGGGTCATACAAAAAGTTGTTGAACGGAGAGTGAGGGATTCGAACCCTCGAAACAAGCTTTTACTCGTTTACACCATTTCCAGTGGTGCTCCTTCGGCCAACTCGGACAACTCTCCAATAATTTCCCGACAAACTTTTGTCGAGGACAAACTTATAATTCAAGAGTTATCCCAACAACAAAGTTTGCCGGATATATCGCGTGGCAACGTCCTACCCTCGCAGGGGGCGATCCCCCAACTACTCTTGGCGTGCTGAAGCTTAACTACTGTGTTCGGCATGGGAACAGGTGTATCCTTC
>NZ_BCMI01000014.1 GCF_002217985.1 Secundilactobacillus pentosiphilus | reverse complement strand
ACTAGCGAAATTGACTTCGCAAATTACATTTGATATCAGCCGAAACTGATATACCCTGCACATTTGTGAAACAAAACTTTGTTCAGTTTTCAAAGGTCTACTTTGATAAGTAATTGCCTTGCGACAACTATTAAATCATATCATGTTGACTACTTTCTTGTCAACGTTTTTTTATAACTTATTTGAATAGATATTCAAACGAGTTGATTGCCAAGCACGTTATCTCTTTGACAACGATGACTACTATACCAGCTATCTAAGGGGAGGTCAACACCCAAAAGCAACTTTTTCAAAAATTCATCTCTGTTTTGTCTAACAGCACTTTCAAGCCGCTTTATTGCTATTTAAAAAGACAGTCCCAGCACCGAACGAGTTCACTTTAATGACGTTAAATATTCGTTTTAAGGCAAATACACTTACTGCATTTATATAGAAAACAGTCTAGTTCAAAAATAATCATTCGTTTTTCGCCGATCATCACCAAACTTTTGGCCCTGCTTAACGATCGTAAAATAAAAAACGGTTTGATCACAAGTGAATCGTACTTGTGATCAAACCGTCGATTATCATACTAAAGAATCCCAGAAAGTTAAGCCCATTTCAAAGGCAACTATTCTTCAGGCCGCATCGTTGGGAACAGTAAAACATCGCGAATCGATTCGGCATCCGTCAGTAACATGACTAACCGATCAATACCGATACCTAAGCCACCAGTTGGCGGCATACCATACTCCAAAGCCTCGATGAAGTCTTCATCAATACCCTCAGCTTCTTCGTTTCCTTCGGCACGTTCCTTAACCTGTGCTTCAAACCGTTGACGCTGGTCAATCGGATCATTCAGCTCAGTGAAGGCATTGGCAAATTCATTGCCAACAATATAAAGCTCAAACCGGTCAGTGAAACGAGGATCATCCGCATTCTTCTTAGCCAATGGTGAAATTTCAACCGGATGGCCGTACACAAAGGTTGGCTGTTCCAACTTAGGCTGAACCAGTTCCTCAAAAAAGGCGTTGATAATATGTCCTACCGCCCAGTAGCTTTCGTAGTGAACACCGTGATCGTCCGCCAATTGACGAGCGTCTTCAACACTCATCTTGGGCCAGAAATCAACTCCCGTATACTGCTTGATTGCATCTACCATGTGAATCCGCGCAAAATCCTTATTCAGGTCGATTTCATGGCCTTGATAAGTAATGACACCATCATCAGTAACTGCTTTAGCAGCCGCCTTGAAAATGCCCTCAGTTTCGTTCATCACATCGTGAAAATCAAAGTAAGCAACGTAAGTTTCCAGCATGGTAAATTCTGGGTTATGACGCGTATCCATCCCTTCATTACGGAAAACTCGCCCAATTTCGTAAACCCGTTCCATACCACCAACGATCAGACGCTTTAAGTGAAGTTCCAAAGCAATCCGCAAGTAAAGGTCAATATCAAGCGCGTTATGGTGGGTAATAAATGGCCGTGCGTTGGCACCACCCGCTTGGTTATGAAGCACTGGTGTTTCCACTTCAAGGAAATCATTGCCATCCAAATAGCTGCGAACAGCAGTAATGATTTTGCTCCGCTTCTTAAACCGGTTGAAACTCTCCGGATTAGAAATTAAGTCTAGATAACGTTGACGATAAATCTGTTCCTTATTCTGTAAGCCATGAAATTTATCTGGTAATGGTCGTAACGCTTTAGAAAGGAACGTTAACTTCGTGGCACGAATAGTAAGCTCGCCCATGTCAGTCTTAATGATGTCCCCTTCAATACCCAAGTGATCACCGATATCTGACCGTTTGAAAACGTGATAGACTTCATCGCCTAAAATATCTTTACGAACGTAAATCTGAATTTTACCGGTGCGGTCTTGTAAATCGGCAAAGCCAACTTTACCCTTACCACGCTTAGAAACCATTCGGCCCGCAATGATTGCCGTCTTATGCAAATCATTGAGTTCTTCCTTATCTTCATCACCGAATTGCTTGTGCAGTTGTGCTGCTAAGTAAGTTCTTTCGAACCGATGACCAAAGGGGTCAATTCCTTCTTCGCGCAGTTCGTTCATCTTTTCGCGACGAACTCGCAGTTGGTCGTTCATTTCTTTATCTTTTCCAGCCACACTAATACCTCCATCTTATAATAACTAGTCCGCTATTAATTTTGACAACCCTCAATAAAAAAAGCAAGCTCTTTTTGCCTGCTTTTTTAAATTATCGGCTGCGAACGGATAAACTTGTTAATTTCTCTAAGAATGCATCAAAAATATCGTTCATTTGCTGTTCTGTCTCAGCATTATTTAACGCTGCCTTGGTTCTCGCTGAGTGTGAAATCCCCTTTAAGTAGTATGCAGCTTGGCCACGGAATTCACGTGGGCCAACGTAATCACCCTTCAATTCAACAAGCCGGTGTAAATGCTCCTTAGCTGTTTGAATCTTCTTTTCCGGGGTCGGCTCTGGTAGTAATTCCCCAGTTGCTAGATAATGCTCCGTTTGACGAAGCATCCACGGATTCCCCATTGCTGCACGCCCAATCATGACGGCGTCAGCACCTGTATGATCCAGCATTCGCTTAGCATCCTCTGCTGAGCGCACGTCGCCATTACCCATAAACGGAATGGTCAGCTGATCGGCAACTTCCTTTAAAATATCCCAATCAGCGTGGCCTTGATACAACTGCTTACGGGTGCGACCGTGCATTGCTAACGCTGAAGCACCAGCACGCTCTGCTGCCAAGGCGTTCTCCACAGCATAGATGTGTTGATCGTCCCAACCAGTTCGCATTTTAACCGTAACCGGTTTTTTAACAGCATCCGTCACGTAGGATACCATCTCATAGACTTTATTCGGATCTAAAAGCCACTTAGCCCCTGCATCAGTCTTAACGACCTTATTTACAGGACAGCCCATATTGATATCGATGATGTCTGCTGCCGTGTTTTGATCCACAAACTTAGCGGCCTGAACCAGTGTTTCCTTTGTACCGCCAAAAATTTGAATACTCATTGGGTGTTCGCTAGCATCAACAAACATCATGTCTAGCGTCTTCTTATTATGGTACATAATCCCGCGATCTGAAATCATTTCACAAACCACTAATCCAGCACCGAATTCCTTACAGATCACCCGAAAAGCAGAGTTCGTCACGCCTGCCATTGGGGCAACCACGACTTGATTTGCAATCTTAACGTCGCCAATTTGCCATTCCATATGCTCACCTCTAAAGTTTTACTCGCTTACTTAAATTCTGCGTTAGCTATCATAGCACATTCCAGTAATGCCTGACCACTAACGATAGCAGATTTACATTTTGGCTAAAATCGCCTTTAACTCATCTTCACTGAATTCGTACTTGTTTCTGCAAAAGTTGCAGACCGTTTCCGCGTGATGATCTTCGTTAATGATTTGCGCCATCTGTGTTTTAGAAATGCTGGCCAGCGCTTTACTAAACTGTTCTTTAGAACAGTCGCATTTAAATGATACCGGCATTTTATCCAAAATTTTAACGTTTTCTTGACCAAACAAAAGGTTAAGCATGTCCTCAGGCTTTTGACCATCCAATAACAGCTCAGAAACCATCGGGACTTCTTTTAGCCGCTTCTCTAAGTGACTAATGGCTTCATCCTTAGCACCAGGCATAACCTGTACTAAAAAACCGCCAGCAACTTGAATGCTGTTGTCATCATTTACAAAAACGGACACCCCAACCGCTGAAGGAATCTGCTCTGATTGTGCCAAATAATAGGTAAAGTCATCGCCAATCTCCCCGGAGGCTAATGGTACCTGCCCAGTCCAGGGTTTATCTAAGCCCAAATCTTTGGTGACTGATAGTGACCCATTGACACCCACGGCTTTGGCAACATCGATTTTATGGCGCTTATTAAGCGGTAAAGTAACGTGTGGATTTTGCAGATAACCTTTGACAGTACCGTTAGCATTGCCATCGGCCACGATTCCACCAACGGGACCGCCGCCATTAATACGAACGGTTAACTTATCGTCACCCTTTAAAACGGACGAGGACAGCATTAACGTCGCAATCAGCGTTCGTCCAAGTGCGGCCGAAGCGGCGGACCAGGTGTCGTGACGTTGTTGCGCTTCGCGTACGAGTTCGGTAGCGTCAACGGCATAGGCGCGGAATTGACCGCCGTTAATAACGCTTTTAAGTAAATAATCTGACATAGTTTCCTCCTAAAAGAATTTATAGAGTGCCGTCAGTTGAGAAAACTCGGTATTTTAATACCAAGATGAGTCAACGTCTTGGACGGCCACCGGTGTATCGATCTAAAGGTGAATCAATATATTGACTGACAACTTTTTAGGAACATGACCAAGCGTACTCATAAAGAAGCTTGGAGACCAGAGATGGTTCTGCCAAAGTAATGGTTTAGTTTCGAAAAATTGAATGAACCACCGTTTAGCTGAACCACCTTCGAAAGCTTTTACAATTGAAAAAGGCACCAGTTTAGGTGAAAGGCTAATCACCATGTGAATATAATCTGGCACTACTATATTGGCTATTTTAACCAAGCAACATTCAGTAATTTCTGTCAGGATAGCTTTGTTCTTCAGTGATAAAAATTAGCTGACGATACTTAATTACCCACACTAAATGAAAATTAAAATCAGACACATTTGTCCATTCGTATTTAATCATACGATTGCCTCTTAATGCCCCTACTTCGGGATTTTAGCCATTTACACTAGAACCTATGATAAAAGATTAGGCGTAAGGGGGGTGAGGCCAAATGACTTACCAAGGAATTAAATTACGACTGTCTAACTTGGATCAGCAGCTGAAAATTAAACTTAATTTTGGCTGTAATCGGTTCGTGTAGAATCAAATGCTGAATCTGTTGATCACGTATCACCAAAGAACTGGTTACCCAATATGATGTGATTAAGATTGAAGATTTGAAAAACAAAAATCTGCTGAAAAATCACCAACTCGCCCGAGCAATTGCCAACCAATCCTGACGAAAGCTTCTTATAATGCTGGAATATAAGTGTACCCGGTGTGGAAAACAGCTGGTCACTGTTAATCCACGCAAGGCTTCCCAAATCTGTTCAACTTGTGACTATGATGACGGCAAGCACACCTTAGATGTTCGGCAGTGCTCCTGCCCTAACTGTGGCAGCAATCATGATCGTGATATCAATGCCACCATCAATATTCTAAAAGCGACAGCTTAGCCAAATGACCAACTGGGCTGGAACAGCCCTTAGTCAATAGCCGTAACCTCTGTGCGGCATTTAATGAATGCTGTGTAAGTCAGCGATGTTCCTAGAAGCTCGTTACTTTAGTGACGAGTAGTTCACAGAGTAGTATAACATAAGGTGCGGAGGCTGACGGGTAGAGGGCGGCCTGTAAGGCGCTTTTGACAAAAATTCCGGTTTTGAATTTATGTCAAAAGTGACTTACAGGCAGCTCTCTGTCAGCTTGGAGCCCAATTAGGCTATGTTAATTTAACACGCTAACTCAATTCCATTCAAAAATCTCACAAAAAAGCGCAAGCCCATGGCCTGCGCTTTTTCATCGATCCTAATCTTCACCATCATCTGAATGATCTGAAGAATCATCAGTATGCGGTTGATTTGAATCGCTCTGGTCAGAATCATCCTGATCAGGTTTTTGATCATTGTCAGAATCCGGCTTGGAAGCATCTGAATTTTGTCCAGAGTTCTGAGCCTTCTCCTCAATTTTAGCTTGACGTGCAGCTTCGCGCCGTTCAAGTTCACGCTTAGATTGCTCAAAGGTTGCAGCTTTTTCACTCGGAAATTCACTGTCGTCCTTCTTATCAGGCATTTCCCCCGTGTTATAGAGACTGAGGATCTGCTTTTCATCCAACGTTTCGTACTTCAGCAATGCTTCAGCAATAATCTTATGCTGTTCCCGATGGTCAGACAAGATCTTACGAGCAGTTTCGTGAGCTTCATTGGTCAATCGACGAACTTCTTCGTCAATGGCTGCGGCAGTCTCTTGTGAATAAGTTGGGGCTTGTCCATAAGCAGCTGCCTGTTGACTGGTAGCACTTTCCAAGGCAACGGTCCCGATCTTTTCACTCATCCCGTACTGGGTAACCATGGCACGGGCAATTTGAGTGGCCTGTTCAAAGTCATTAGAAGCACCAGATGATTCTGAATGGAAGATCAGCTCTTCAGCTGTACGACCACCCATCAAACCAGCCATTTGTTCCTTGGCATCCCGCTTGCTCATGAGCATTTGATCCTCACGGGGAAGCATGATCGCGTATCCGCCGGCACGGCCACGAGGGACAATCGTCACCTTATGAACGACCCGCGCATCGTTTAAGACTAACCCAACGATCGTATGCCCGGCTTCGTGATAAGCAACGGTTTCCCGTTCTTTCTTGCTGATCACCCGGTTGCGTTTAGCTGGTCCGGCAATCACCCGATCCTCAGCTTCGTCAATGTCAGAAGCATCAATCTGTGTCTTGTTCCGACGGGCAGCTAACAGCGCACCTTCGTTCAGCAGGTTTTCAAGATCAGCCCCCACGAACCCAGGAGTCTGCTTGGCAATTTCTTTCAAATCAACATCGTTTGCTAACGGTTTATTCCGTGAGTGAACTTTCAAGATAGCTTCACGTCCGTTGACGTCTGGACGGCCAACCAAAATCTTCCGGTCGAAACGACCTGGACGAAGTAAGGCGGGATCCAAAACATCTGAACGGTTAGTTGCAGCCATGACAATGACCCCTTCATTACCGGTAAACCCATCCATTTCAACCAGCAATTGGTTAAGGGTTTGTTCACGTTCATCGTGACCGCCACCCATACCAGCGCCACGTTGACGACCAACGGCATCGATTTCATCAATAAAGATAATGGAAGGTGCATTCTTCTTAGCCTGCTCAAACAAATCACGAACACGGCTAGCACCGACCCCAACGAACATTTCAACGAAGTCGGACCCGGAAATTGAGTAGAACGGTACACCGGCTTCACCGGCAACCGCTTTAGCAAGTAACGTTTTCCCAGTACCAGGCGGTCCCTCTAGTAACACACCAGATGGGATCCGGGCACCTAACGAAACAAACTTACGCGGATCTTTCAGGAACTCAACAACTTCGACCAGTTCCTGTTTTTCTTCTTCTTCACCAGCGACATCCGTAAAGCGAACTTTGTTTTCTTTACTGTCCGTTGGCTTGGCTTTGGATTTACCAAAGTTCATGACTTTGCCGTTCCCGCCGCCTTGGCCGGCCTGACCCATCATCATGTAGAAGAAGAAAATGAACGCGAGGAGAGGCAGAACGTAAACTAATAAGTTTACCCAGAAGCCGCTGGACTCTTCAGGCTTGGTGTTCATCTTGACGTTATGATCCCTTGCATAACGTGTTACTTCATTAACACTGGAGTTGTTTTGCAACATCGCAGTGCTGAAGCTTGTAACCTTAGAACTGGTGTTACCGCCGAGGGTAAAACCAGTCTGAGTCTTAGTCTGTTGTGCTTTCCGATACTCACCGGTAACTTTATAAACGCCACCAGAAGGTTGAACGGAGAAGTTTTTAACGTTGTTTTCTTTTAGTTGGTGGATAAACTCACTCGATTGGATTTCTTGGGATTGCGAGCTTGAGTTATTTCCTTGAAAGAAGTAAATAACAACCATGACCAACAAGAAGATCACAATGTAGAAAAGACTATTTCGAAAAAGTCCATTTCTTCGATTGTTCATTTAGTGCCTCCTTACTTCAATTCCCCATAATATTTGGGAATGAAACTGAGGGACGATTCCCCCGTTGATAAAAATCATATTATCACATTTGACCATGTTTGACTAATGTTTTATTCGGAAATTTGACCTTTTTTGACCAAATCATTAATTAGCATAAACTTCCGGTTTTAAAACCCCCACATAGGGTAAATTTCGGTAGTACTCAACGTAGTCAAGTCCGTACCCCACCAAAAACTCATTCGGTACGTTAAACCCGACGTAGTCAGCCTTAGCTTCCACTACCCGACCTTCAGGCTTGTCTAATAGCGTGCATACCTTCAAAGACTTCGGCTTACGTTCACTTAAACGATCCCGTAAATAAGCCAAAGTCCGGCCAGTATCTAAAATGTCTTCAACTATGATGACATCACGACCGCTAATATCAGTATCAATATCATGAACTAGCGTGATTTCTCCGGTTGACGCAGTACCGCCATGGTAACTGGAAACGTCAATAAAATCGATGTCAGCAAGAAAGTCCAACTCTCTCAAAAGATCCGTCATGAAAAAAATAACGCCCTTCAAAACACCGATGAACAATGGCTTTTTACCCGCATAATCCCGGGTAATGTCTGCTCCCAAACGTTGACAGGCAGCTTTGATGTCATCTTGGCTGTATAAAACACGCTCGATATCGTTATTCATTAAAATTGCTCCTCTAGTCAGATTGTTTTAAAACCAGTTCGTAATTAGGCGCCGTTACATGACGAGCGCTACGCTGCAGGCCTATCAGCCACAAAACTTCACCTCGAGCAGTAACCGCCACGAGTTGGTGTACCCGTTTTGCACGCGGTACTTTATGATCAATTAAAATTCGGCGAACGCTTTTATGACCGCCGCCACTCAGTTTAATATGATCATCCGGCCGAGCCTGCCGAATGCTTAACGGCAGATCTTCCGGTTGCAGTTCAAGCACCATGTGACATGGCTCTTCCGGTTTTGTTTTTAAAGCTGGTACAAGACGCGCCTGTAACCCCCGTGATAACGGAACCCACTGGTTAGATATTACCACAATTTTATCCGCGGGTTGGCGATTTTGAGGAACTTTTAATTCCGATTTAATTGAAAAATCGTCATAGGCTTTTTCCAACACTTGGAAATCGGCTAAATTCAGTTGAGCATTGGGCTTTTGCTTATTAGCCAGCAACTGGGTCGCCTGATTTAAATAAGAAGCGGTAATGGGCAGTTGAGCGCGGTGGAAAATAGCTCTCAGAACCGCTCGTTGCTGAATGACCGTTAACTGCTGCCACCGGGCCACACTATAGGTGTGGCCCGTCCGGCGGATCTGTTGTACTAATTCATCAGTCCGTTCAGCTGTCAGCTGCAGCGTGGCTCTAAGCTGGGCAGTATACTGCTGAACATGATTTAAGAAAGCCGGATTTTCCTGCTTTAAGATGGGCATCAGCTGATGCCGAACCCGGTTACGAAAGACGTCATCAGCTTGATTAGTGGCATCTTCATACCACGTCAGCCGCTGCTGCTCGGCATAGTTTCTGATTTGGGCCTTACTAAAGGCAAGTAATGGTCGCACCAGCCGGCCGCTTTCAAACGATTGTTCGGGTAAAATCCCCTGCAATTGTGTCAATTGACCGCCCCGAATGAGCTTCATAATCACCGTTTCAGCCTGATCATCCGCATGATGTGCGGTTAACAAAGAACTGGCGTGATACTGCTGCATGACTTGAGCAAAGAATTGGTAGCGAAAACGACGAGCTGCTGCCTCAACACCCTTTTTAGGATGATCGGCAACTGCCCAGTGCGTGATTGCCAACTGAATGTGCCGCTGGCGGCAGTAATCACTTATAAAGTGTTCCTCTACCCCGCTTTGCTGACGCAGCTGGTGGTTCACGTGTGCGACCACCAGTCTAGGACGTACACCTGCCGGCAGCTGCTGCATGAGTGTCAGCAGTACCATGGAATCAACACCAGCGGAAACGGCAACGACGGCCGTTTGACTTGAATTAAACCAGCCAGCCTGCTCAACCTGGCGTTTAAATTGTTTTACAATGTCCATTCTGCATACCTCATCAACCAAAAAAGAAGCATCCCTCACAAAACGGCTGCTTTGCAAACGGACGCTTCAGTTTAATTGTTGTCAGATTAATTAGCTCCGACGGCCGCCACGGCCACCGCGTTTACCCTCGGTATTGCGTTTTAAGGTTGCTAACCGGTCTTCACTTTCCTTGAGAAAGCCAGACATCAAATCGTCAAAACTCTCCTTATGGTTTGAATTCGAGTGGGTACTGTTACTATTCCGGTAGTGACCGCCGCCGTTGTTGCTATTCCGATAATGACCATTGCCGCCACCGTGATAATTACTGTTATTTTCATGCTGTTCGTGATTATGATGCTCATGTTCAGAGTGGCCTTCAGGTTTATCCTGTGCCTTACGAATCGATAATGCAATCTTACCGTCATCACCGATGTTTAGAACCTTCACTGTCACTTCGTCGCCAATGCTCAGAACGTCATGAATATCTTTTACGAAGCCATCTGAGACTTCACTGATGTGCACTAATCCGGTCTTGTGATCGCCTAAATCAATGAACGCACCAAAATTCGTGATACCTGAAACTTTACCAGCAACTTTTGCTCCAACCTCGATTGCCATAAAAAAGAATTTCCTCCTTAAATTTGTAATAATAGTATAGCACATTTCTGGTAAAACAAGCCTGAACATAGCGCGGATATTTAATCAAAATCTCATTCTAGATAAATGAGATAAAAATGAAGCTGGCAGACAAGCTTACACTTGAAACCAGCTTCATTTTAGTCCTCATGTTACCTTTACTTCGCTGTCACATCACTGGCTTTGTCATTCGGCAGACTATAAATCGTCTCCCCTGACTTAGCATAATAATACTTTGAACGAATGAGGTTTTCTAAATAGTCCTTGTTATTCAAGAGTTTAACATGTTCATTCAGATTCTGATGGGTCTGTTTCACCCGTGTCAGTTTTTGCTGTTGACGGGAAACCTGGACGTTAGTTTGACTCATCGCATTTTTAGCATGAACAATTTGTACGCCTAAAATGAGAAAGGCCAAACAAAAACAACCAATAATCGTCAACGCGCGTTTCTTTCGCTGCTTACTTAATACTGCCCTGTGCGTATTATGCTTAACTTCTCTTGTGTATTGATTATCAAGTTGCGTAATGTTAGATCGCGTAACCATTTTAACGCCCCCCACGTTAATATCCTCATAATGAAAAGTATATCAACGATCCTGGGGGTTGTCTATGAGATTTAAAGCGTATTCACGGAATGTCATAGAACTGTAATAGTACTGAGTCGAAACTTAACGGTTAAAGTGCTGAATATAATGAGTCTTTCACAAAGGCTCAGATCAGTTTACTCCTTGCGGTAGTCCTTTTCGTAGTCTTCGCTGATGATCTTAAACATGTTTTCAGCGTCTTGCTTTTTAGTGGTCTCCAGTAACTGAAGAACTTGAACCGTCAGGGTTTTATTGCCAAATTTAATGACCAGCGTATCGTTAGGCGAAACATCGGTGGACGATTTAGCTGCCCGGCCATTGATCGTAATCCGTCCCTGATCAGCAATCTCCTTAGCTACCGTTCTTCTCTTGATGATGCGTGACACCTTTAAAAATTTATCTAATCTCATTGTGCGCCTCCAGCGTCTATTTTTTATTAAACCAGCGTAACCAGCGACTTGCCTTAGGAAGCAGCAGCCATTCACGTAATGTCAGCAGCCTGAGCTTTAAAGCCAGTGCCACAAAAATCAGCACACCAGCTAACATCCCTAATACAGCATCGACTAACGCTTTCATCCGGGGTGAACAGCCCACCGCTATCCAATTGCCTGCTGACATGACCAACCGTACCGCAACCAGCATGGAAAGCGAAATCAGCAGTAGTTTAACCAAAAAGTTCTGTTTAAAAGCCCTCAGTTGTTCTTGACGTAATTGCCTCATTAAAAAGCCCGCCATCACTAATAATGCAACGACCGTTACCCAACTGGCACCAATCGCACCAAAGCGGATCACCGCCCACTGGTTAAAGATGATTTTGACTAACAACCCCAGTACTAACCCGGCAATGGTCACCGCGAATTGATTCAAACTTTGTAAGATACTGTTATCGATCATGATCAGCGTCGCAAAAATAATACTTAATACGTAAACCGACAGCATCCGATTCCCCTGCTGATTGCCAAACAGTAAAACGTTGACTTCTGGCATTAAAGCAATCAAGCCCACGGCAGCCGCTGTGGTAATTGTCACACTCATTTTAACTACCGTACTGGCTTGCCGAACAAACTGCTGACGTGAACCCCGATTAAGCGATTCTGTCAGCGACGGCAACAGTGACGAAGAAAACGACGTTGCCACCACCAGTCCTAATTGAACTAGCGGCTGACCTCTGTCATAGACCCCTTTGATTGACTTAGCCGCAATGGCCGGTAACCCCTGAGTCATTAACCCGCGCATTACCGTGAACGAATCAACCAACTGCAAGAGCACCATCATTGAAGCAAATAAGCTGATCGTACCGCCTTCAATCAGCAACCGCTTCGCCAAAGTCCCGTAACTTTGCGTGGCGGGGTACTGCATTCCAGCAACAAAATCGACCTGATGCCAGTGAGCGTAGTAGAACATTACCGCAGCAGCAAAAACTGCTGCAATGGGCGCACTGCTCATTGCCCAAGTCCCCATCCGATAAACGTTCCACTGATGTCGCATCGCCCAGTAGGCTACGAACAAGATTACTGCGACCCGAATGGTCTGTTCAACCAATTGGGAAAGTGCAGTCGGCCGCATATCATAGTTACCCTGAAAATAGCCCCGGCTAATCGCTAAAAACGGCGAGAACAAAAACATCCAGCTCACCGAGCGAATAATTGGTGTCAGCCCTGGATCACCCATGGCACTCGCAATAAGTAACGCAAAACCCTGCAAGCCAATAAAGAGGATCAAAGAACAACCAGCTAGGATCATGAAGATCCTTGAAAGCAGTCCAAGTTTTGCTTCTTTAGTATCACTTTCAGCGACTAATTTTGAAATAAACATCGGTAGGCCACTTAGGGCAAAGGTCATCCCAATCCCATAAATCGGATAAATTTGCTGATACACATAAAAACCGGTATTACCGACCATGTTTTGGAAGGGCACCCGATAAACTGCGCTTAAAATTTTGGCGATCAGCGATGCCACCGACAGTAACAAAGCACCCTGCATCACTGTTCTCATTGTTTTACGTTGCATAATCCACCTATTTTGCCGTTGTCTTAACGGCTATTTCGCTTAACGCTTTAACAAATTGATTGAGTTCCGCCATCCAGTTTTGCGCGTCCATCTTCGGCTGAATGACTAATTTAACCACTAATTTATGATTTGATAGACCAACCGTGGCTTTTAACTTTGTATTTGATAACGCCTTAAAGACGTCTTCTCCGCTAAAGCACGACGTTCCTTTTTCAGAAAAAGTCATTTCGATTTGATCCTTCATTCGGTGGATCTTTTCAATCAAGGCCTCATCCGCTTGAATCTTAACTTGACTAATTGCCAGCAAGTTAGTGACCTCATCAGGATATTCACCAAACCGGTCAATCAAATCGTTTTGCACTTCCGTAATATCATCTGGTCCTTCGATCTGCCGGATTCGCTTATACATTTCAATCTTTTGCTGCTGATCGGCAATGTACGTATCTGGCAAATAAGCTTCCAGTCCAAGCTCAACCGTCGTATCCGTCTTGGGCTTAGCAGTTTTACCCTGCTTCTTGGAAACGGCATCCGTCAGCATTTGCGTATACAGATCATACCCGACGGAATCAATAAAGCCGCTTTGCTGTTTGCCTAACAGATTACCCGCACCCCGAATAGAAAGATCCCGCATTGCGATCTTAAAGCCAGACCCCAGTTCAGTGAAGTCCTTAATGGCTTCTAGCCGTTTTTCACTGACTTCAGTCAGCACTTTATTGGCCTGATACATGAAGTACGCGTAAGCCACCCGGTTACTTCGGCCAATTCGGCCCCGTAACTGATAAAGCTGCGACAGGCCCATATGGTCTGCATCTTCCACAAACAGCGTGTTGGCGTTGGGAATATCCATCCCGGTTTCGATGATCGTCGTCGTGACTAACACGTCGTACTCACCGCGAATGAAATCGTATAAAATCCCCTCCAGTTGTGCTTCAGTCATTTGTCCGTGAATGTAGGCGACTTCCGCATCTGGTACTAACGCTTTGATCTGACTAACGGTCTCTTCAATGTCACCGACCCGGTTATGCAGGTAAAAGACTTGACCGCCCCGCTGCATTTCCCGCCGAATACCATCCTGAATGGCACCGGCATTTTGTTCCATGACGTACGTTTGAATTGGGAACCGGTTCGCTGGTGGCGTTTCGATCACCGAAAGGTCCCGAACACCCAGCATGGACATGTGCAGTGTCCGGGGAATCGGGGTGGCGGTCAACGTCAAAACGTCGACTTGCGACTTCATTTGCTTAAGCTTTTCCTTGTGCTTAACACCGAAACGCTGCTCTTCGTCCACCAGCAGCAGGCCGAGGTCTTTAAACTTGACGTCTTTTGACAGCAATCGGTGGGTCCCAACAACAATGTCCACACTGCCGTCTTCCAGGCCATGAATAATCTGGTGAACTTCCTTCGTTGTCTGGAACCGCGACAGAATGGCAACGTTGACTGGAAAGCCCTCGAACCGGTTAGTCATCGTATCGTAGTGCTGTTGTGCCAAAATGGTTGTGGGCACCAGGAAGGCCACTTGCTTGCCAGCTTCAATTGCCTTGAAAGCAGCCCGTAAAGCAACTTCGGTTTTACCATAGCCCACATCACCAACGAGCAGTCGGTCCATTGGCTTAGGTTTTTCCATGTCATGCTTAATTTCTTCAATACTGCGCAACTGGTCGGGAGTCTCCGAATAGGGAAATTCGTTATCGAACTCCTCTTGATAGGTGTCGTCACGAGGAAACGCGTAGCCCTTTTCCGAATCCCGTTTCGCATAAAGTTCAATCAAGTCGTCCGCAATATCTTCAATTTTAGCAGCAACTTTTTTCTTGGTTTTGGCCCAATCAGAACCACCTAATTTGTTAATGTGCGGTTTCTTATCTTCTGAAGAGACGTACTTCTGAATCAGGTTAAGCTGCGTCACTGGAATGAAGAGTTTGGCATCGCTTTGGTAGGCAATGGTCATATAATCCTGGTGAACACCGTCTACTTCCAGAGTCTGCATGCCTTCAAAGCGACCAATCCCATGGTTAACGTGAACCACGTAGTCGCCGGGTTTCAAATCCGTGTAACTCTTCAACCGCTCCGCGTTTTGCATCGTTTGCCGACGACGGTGGTGTTTCGTCACTTGCTTGAACATCTCGGCTTCAGTGATCACCACTAATTTGGCATCGGGTAATTCAAACCCCGTCTGACTGGCAGCAGGAATGATTTGAACTACGCTGGGCTGAATGTCACTGGCCTTAGTCATCACGGCGTTAATATTGAAATCATCCAGTGTCTGCGAAACCTTATTAAGCCGTTCCTCATTAGCCATCATCATGACAACCGTTTGTTTGGTCGTTTGCCAACGCTTAATTTCCTGCTTCAGCAGCGGCATTTGGCCAAAGAACTGCTGCATGGCTCGCGTCTTAATTTCAATCAGCTGGTCAAAGCGCATGTTGCCCATACCCTTTTGAAAGAGTGCAAAGAAAATCTCGGCGTGATGATCTTGTTTCAAAACATCCTGAAAGTGTAAGCCAAACTGCTGATCGCTAAAAATCTGGTGAGCACTGAGCTTATCAACTGTCCAATTGGCTTCGTCCGTCTCCAGCTGCTTATTGGTATCCCGCAGCCTTGGATAATCATCGATCAGTAATAGCCCGCTGTCGCCCAAGTAGTCTAGCAGGTTTGTTTTGCCAAAAAAGTCATTGGCAAATAGCCTTAACTCGGCAGAAACATCCCCCTTGGTTAAAGATTCAATCAGGGGGGTGATACTATTAGAAAGATTCTTGCCATCATCGGCAGACATTTTTTTGAGTTCTTTAGTGAGCTTCTTATTTAAGACATCCGCTGCGCTTTGACGTTGCTCCGGCGTTATCAGCATGTCAGTAACCGGATGAATCGTCACCGCATCAATATTTCTCACACTCCGTTGCGTGCTGGCATCGAAGTAGCGCAGTGAATCGATTTCCGTGTCAAACAGGTCCACCCGAACGGGATATTCCGTATCCAGCGGGTAAATATCAATGATCGATCCCCGAATGGCAAAGTCACCGGGAGCATCCACCAGTTTTTGGCGGGTGTACCCCATTCGCTGCAAGCGTGCGGCGAGGTCTTCCAAATCAACTTCGCCGTCAGCCTTCAACGAAATTTGGGCCTGGCTGAATAGCTTCGGGTCAGGTAACTGCCGCCGTAATCCGGAAACGGAGGTCACAATAACAGCAGGCTTCCCTTGTGCCAGGGCACTTAACGCCTCGATCCGCTGACTCTGAAAATCGGGCGAACTGGTGGCAATCTCTGCAGCCAGCAGCTCTTCAACTGGAAACTCATACAATTGATCATCCGTCAGCTGTCCGCTTAATTCATCCGTCAACTGATCAGCATGGTATATCGTATCGGTCACAAAAATCATCGGCCGCTGCTCTTTTTGCAACAGGGTTTGAATTAACAGTGCCCGTGCCGAACCAGCAATACCCGTCAGCAATTCTCGGTCCTGTTGGTCAAACCCTGACACAATCTGTCGATACTGTGGCATATTTGCAAAAAAATCTGCAAGTTGCACTTAGCTTCACTCCTTAATTAGTTGTACTGATTTTCCAAATTGGGAATCGTTTCGCCATCAACCCAATCAAACAACGCTGCGACTGCGTGATCGGCTGCAACGTTAAACAGTGCACGCTGCTCCTCAGTGAATTTACCAAGCACGTAGTTGACCACCGTACTCTTTTGGGGATGCTGAATGCCAACTTTGATCCGGTTAAACTCGGTGGTGCTCAATGCAGCAATAATACTCTTAATGCCATTATGACCGCCAGCAGAGCCTTTCGGACGGATCCGAATTTTTCCCAACGGCATGTCCATGTCGTCGTGCACGACGATCAAGTCATCAATGTCCAGTTTGTAAAAGCGCATCAATGCACCAACCGCCCGGCCCGATTCATTCATAAACGTCGTCGGCTCCACCAGCATCACCTTTTCACCGTTTACCTGACCGGTTGCCAGCTTAGCTTCCATCTTTCGACTGGTGAACTGAAGCCCGGCCTTCTGCGCAAACTGCTCCACAACCATAAATCCGGTGTTGTGACGGGTTTGCTTATACTGCGGACCGATATTTCCCAGTCCAACGATCATCTTCATTTTGATATACGCTCCCTATTTCCATCATTTTTTACATTAAACCATGCAAAATAGCTGAACGGTAGTTCCAACCGTTCAGCGTAAAAAATTCTTACGAACTCTTAGTCCAATAACAAGTCAAAGTATAGCATACGTCATTCAGTTATGCATATCATCTTGTCCTGACGGTAGTCACTGAAGGTGCCGAAAAATCGGATTGTTTAAATCATCTAATACACTGCATTATTTTTATCTCCCTATAAAGTGGCTTTGTGCAAAATAGTTTTAAATTGCTGTCCGTTCCTAATCTATTGCAAACGACTAAAAATAGTTGCTTTCACAAAAGTCAAAAATGAAAGTCATTATTTCATGAGGTTTATATGTTGTAAACGCTTACTTTTTCGTGTTAAACTGCAACTGGTAATGGTTTAACTATTTTGAAAGAGGTGGGTACATTGTCAAAATCGCATCAAAAAGTTGTACTAGTTGGAGACGGCGCCGTAGGTTCAGCTTACGCATTTGCACTTATGCAGCAAGGCTTAGCTGAAGAGCTGGTCATTGTCGATGTTATTAAGGATCGGACACGCGGAGACGCACTGGATCTTGAAGATGCTCAAGCATATACAGCACCTAAAAAAGTTTATTCTGGTGAATACAGTGATGCTAAGGATGCTGACCTCGTTGTCATCACAGCTGGCGCACCACAAAAGCCTGGTGAAACCCGATTAGACTTGGTTGATAAGAACTTGAAGATTCTCAGCTCCATCGTTAAACCAATTGTTGATTCCGGTTTTAACGGTATTTTCTTAGTTGCAGCTAACCCAGTTGACATTTTAACCTACGCCACCTGGAAGTTCTCTGGTTTCCCAAAGAACCGCGTAATCGGCTCCGGAACTTCACTGGATACTTCTCGTTTACGGGTCGCATTAGGTAAAAAGTTAAACTTAGACCCTCGCAGCATTGACGCCTATATTTTAGGTGAACACGGCGATACAGAATTCGCTGCTTACAACGAAGCTACGATTGGTTCGAAGCCGTTGCTGCAAGTCACTAAAGAACACGGCATCACTAGCGACGATCTTGATAAAATTGAAGACGAAACGGTTCACAAAGCCTACGAAATCATTAACACTAAAGGTGCAACTTACTATGGTGTTGCTACCTGTCTGATGCGGATCACAAGGGCTATTTTCCGTGATGAAAATGCCATTTTGCCCGTTGGTGCGGCCTTAGACGGTGAATATGGATTAGACGATATTTTCATCGGTACACCGGGAATTATCAACGCAAGTGGCTTAGCTGGCGTCGTTGAAGTCCCGCTTAGTGACGACGAAAAAGCGAAGATGAAAGCTTCTGCTGAAACTTTAAAGAAAGTTACGAAAGATGGCTTAGCAGCTCTTAATTGATGGCCATTCCTTAAAAATTAAGCGTTTTCAAGACGGCGCCCTTCATTTTGGGGCGCCTTTTTTAGTATAGATAAATTGAGTTTTGTCCGATTATGCCTTATCCTTATAAGTGATCATAAGGAGGATCAGAACATGACACATCGTTCACGCTGGGTCTCCGCAGGTTTAGCCATAATTGTGATTTTAGGAATTGGTTACGGTTGGCGAACGGCCCATTATAATAGCCACTTCTTGAGTGACACCCAAATTGGGGGCATTCAAGTCGGCGGTCAGACTGCAGATCAGGCAGCTCAGACTTTAAAAACAAAGCTTTCAAATCAAACTTATACGGTTGAAGAACATTCGAAAGCACTAGCGCACTTCACTTCACGTGAGGCTGGTGTTAAAGCTTATTCTGAGACGCAGCTTAAGCAGATGATTGCTAAACAAAATTCGTATAGCTGGCCAGTCCACGCCATCAACGCTTCAGCAGATGATCAAAGGCTGAGTGCTAGTGCGATGGATAATTCGGACTTAACCGTGTTGGCCGATCGAATTACTCAGATGGCGGGCACCGATCGCTCCGCAACCCACAATGCCAAGCTGGTTTATAAGGGACATAAATTTACCATTCAAAAACCAGTTTACGGCACTGAGGTTTCTCAAGCTTCGGTTAAAGCAGCCCTGATTAAAGCGATTGAAAATCATCAATCGACCATCAACTTAGCCGATGCCTACGTTAAACCAACCGTACTGGCTAACAGTAAAGCACTGGTCAGTGCCAAAGATCATGCCGAAAAGCTGTCTAAGAATCGGATCACATATCGAATCACAAACCATTCAATACGTGTGCCAAGCGAGGCAATTGCTAGTTGGCTCACAACTAAAAATGGTAAGCTTGCCACTTCAAACGCTAAGATCGAGCAGTATTTGATCAAGCTGAGTCATCAATACGGTACGATTCATAAAACCCGTCATTTTAAAGCACACGATGGGAAAACCGTTAAAGTACCGGCCGGCTTATACGGCTGGAGCATCAAGGTGACTTCAGAAACGCCGCTCCTTTCAAAAGCAGTTCTAGCGGGGAAACCCGTCACAAGGACCCCGGTCATTCAAGGAACTGGCTATCACAAAGATGGTTCAGATCTTGGCAGTACTTACATTGAAGTCTCCAAGCCTGAACAGCACATGTGGGTCCACAAGAACGGCAAGATTATTATCTCGACTGCTGTGGTGACGGGTAAACCCGTTTCTGGCACTACCCCATCAGGTGTTTGGGACGTTTGGAGCAAGCAGCGTAACGCTGTGTTACGTGGTAAAAACGATGACGGTTCTAACTATGCGTCACCCGTAAAGTACTGGATGCCAATCGATAATACCGGTGTCGGTATTCATGATTCACCATGGCAGCCACGTTATGGCGGCGATTGGTACTTAACCCACGGCTCACATGGCTGTGTTAACACGCCACCATCCGTCGTTGGTAAAGTTTACGCTGCGGTGCCATTGCACACAGCTGTCGTGATCTACTAACCCATTTAAATTAGCCGATAGGAGGCTGAATGGTCAGTTTTGACTGATCATTCAGCCTTTTGATTTACTCCTAACAATAACCGAAGCTAATTTTGCTCACCACGATCTCAACGGTAAATTTCCGTATATTTTAATTTAGTTAATTGTCAATTTTTCCTAATAACCCGCTATTCAAGCTGTTTCTAAGCCGTTTTTTATGGTATGATACTTCTAGTTTATTAGAGAGTTCTAATTATTAGGAGGTTACACCCAATGTTGTTGAAATCCTTGATCAAGCCTAAAGAGCGATTAGTGACCGTTCAGGAAAACGTCACCCTAGAAGAAGCTCTTAAGATACTTGAAGATTCCGGTTATCGCTGTGTACCAATTTTAGATGAAACCGGCACGATTTTCCGGGGTAACATATATAAAATGCATATCTATCGGCATAAGTCACGTGGTGGTGACATGCAGTTACCAGTGACGACCTTATTAAAAAACGCCACCAAGTTTATTAAAATCGATGCTGCTTTCTTCAACGTTTTCTTCTCCATCAAAGATCTGCCGTACATCGCGGTTCTCGATACAGAAAATAAGTTCTATGGTATTTTGACACATACCCGGTTAATGGATATGCTCTCACAATCATGGAACGTCAACATTGGTTCCTACGTCCTAACCGTCGTTTCTCCAGGTAACCGTGGCGACTTAGTCGGGATTGCCAAGATCATTACCAAATACACCAGCATTGCTAGTGTCATTAGTTTAGACGCTCGGGACGGCGAACTGGTTCATCGTATTATGTTCACTCTACCAGCTGACGTCGATAAATCGAAACTCGACCGTATTGTGCGCGCCTTGGAGCGCAAAGATTTCAAGGTCCCCGAAATTGAAAATCTAAACAATGAAATTTAACGTATCACACCGCTCAGCAGTGGTATCAAAAAACGCCGTTCCGATAGTTTCGGGACGGCGTTTTGCTGTTTTAAAATGCTTTAATTCAAGTAGCTATACCGCGAAATACCGGCATCCACTGGATAATGACACAATCTTTGTTTGTCCTATGTAAGTTTATAAAATCAAGCTCGCTTATGCTGCTTATAATCACTCTTTTTACTTAAACCAATACTGACTTCTAAAGCGTGGTCAACTTGATGCATCGTGCCGGTATCTAGTTGAGCAACATGATCCTTTAGACGCTGTTTGTCAATCGTGCGAATCTGCTCCAGTAAAATCACCGAGTCCTTTTCAATACCAGTGTGGTGGGCTTTGATTGGCACGTGTGTCGGCATTTTAGGCTTTGAAATGCGAGCTGTAATTGCAGCAACGATAACGGTTGGACTGTAGTGATTGCCAATGTTATTTTGAACAATCAGTACTGGTCTGACCCCGCCTTGCTCCGATCCAATCACGGGTGATAAATCCGCATAATAGATATCACCACGCTTGATCTCATCATTTGCCATCTTTTCATCCCCTGTTTTAACGCCGCTTCAAACTGTTAATCCTCCAATATAACTGAGCGACTTCATATTTTTTTAATCAGTAGCGCTTTAATTAGCGCTACGTTTATGCGATAAATTTATTCATAATAGACCCATATTTCCCTGTCGCTTATTCTTATAATTTTACCATTGCCATCAATAAAAAAGAACCCCTTGCCCTGGTTTAACTGGGTAAAAGGTCCTTTTTAGCTTTAATTTGCATAAGTTCGCTTTAATCGCTGAGTAAAGCCGCACGCAATTTCATAATGAATCGTGTCACAATAATCAGCTATATCTTGAAGACTAATGGTTTTTCCATGGTCTTCACCAACCAGTGTCACTACTGTCCCAACTGGATACTGATGCGGCAAGCGAATCATCATCTGATCCATGCAGATTCGGCCAATAATTTCGCAAAACTCTCCGTTAACCAACACGTGAAAGCCTTGCAACCGCCGTTCATACCCATCAGCATAACCAATCGATAGTGTTGCCACCCACTGGTCTTCCCCTGCTGTATAAGTTGACCCATAACTCACAGAATCACCGCGAGGCAGCTTTTTGACGAACATCATCTGGGTCTTTAAGCTCATGGCAGGCTTTAGCGGAAAAGGCGTGGCGAGTTCACCGCCCGATGGGTTCAGCCCATATGCCGCCACCCCGTAACGAATCATATTGTCATTACAGGCATCATGCCAAAGACTAGTTGCTGAATTGGAAACGTGAACATACTTTGGCCTTGCTGGTAGCACCGCCATAAAGGCTTTCCAGCGCTTAAGTTGAAGTTGAAAATAAGTCGTGTCAGCACTATCGGCCTGGGCGAAATGCGTGAAGATCCCTTCAAAATTAAACCCGCGCTTTTGATCAAGATACTGAACCGCTTTATTTAATTCTTCAGGCGCCTGAAAACCGATTCGGCCCATTCCCGTATCCAGGGCAATGTGAACTGACAGCTGATGGCCCTTATTTAAATAACCGTCAGCCGCCTCTAGCCAACCGATGGACCCCACTGTAGCGGAAATGTGGTTGCTAGCCATCAAATCAGCATACTGCGGGTCGGTAATCCCCAACACTAGGATCGGTTGATTGAACCCAGCCTCTCGCAGCGTAAGTGCTTCATCTAAAATAGCAACACAGAAACCGTTCGCGCCGGCCTGTTCCGCGATTCTGGCGACTTGGGTAATGCCGTGTCCATAACCGTTCGCTTTAACCACTTGAAAAAGCGCAACTCCCGGCTTCAAGCGGGCTTTTTCCGTTGCAATATTATGGTAAATAGCTGCCTGATCAATAACTAACCGAGTGGGCCGATGAATCCCAATTGTCATTCTACTGAATCTCCTTCTAACAGGACTTGTGTCATCACTAATTTTCGGGTATGCGATATGGAAACAAATCCTTTACCGTTAAATGGATGCTTAACCAGTACTGGCTTGCCAGTCTCATCATCTAATATTTCAATGTTCTGAAACGACACTGCTTGGCCGATACCGGTCCCATAAGCCTTGCTATAGGCTTCTTTTGCGGACCAGCGCCCCGCCAAAAATTCAGCACCACGCTTTTCATTTAAGGTTTTGTAAACGGCAATTTCATTGGGCGTCAACACCTTTTTGACGAACCGTTTTTGATCCGTTATCGCACTAATTCGGCCGATTTCTTCAATATCTACTCCAATTCCGTATATCACGTCGGAGCCTCACTTTCCCACTGATTTCATAGCCTTAATTCTAACACACTCAATCTGCTGGTGACATGATACCTATTCACGCTTGGTTGATGCTTTTTCACTCGCTGCTTTTGAATCAAATAGCTTAAAAAATCGACACAAAAAAATCCCTCAGCTCACAGACTGAAGAATTTTTTGAGTTAAAATTAGTCTTTTTTACGAATCGTAAAACCGTGTTTATTTCCGCCGTTATTTTTACGACGATCACGGTTGCCGCCACGATGTTCCTTGTTAGAAGAACCATAGCGACGATGGCTATCATTGCTCTTACCGTAATGACGGTTGTTACCGCCACGACCATGGCCACCGCCATGACCGCCACGATAATTGCGACTACCGCCACCCTTGTGACGAGGTAATGGCCGTTCTGGGGTAATCTTAACGGGAACTTGGTTGGAATTATCCTTGGTCAAGTCGTTTAACAGTGCAGCAACTAAGTCAACCGCTTCGTACTGGTCGAGCAACTTAGAAGCCACATCGGCATACTTGTCAGTATCCGTCTTTTCAACGAGATCCTTAACCGTTTCTTCGGCAGCACTTAACTGACCGTTGAAGGCTTCAGCTTCCGAAGGCGGCTTCAGTGGCAACATCCGCACCTTAGTTAACTTCTCGATTTCACGCAGATAGTCCATTTCGTTTGGTGTCACAAAGGTCAATGACACACCATGGTGCCCGGCACGGCCAGTACGGCCGACACGGTGCACGTAACTATCTGGATCTTGAGGGATATCGTAGTTAAAGACATGGGTAACATCTTCAACATCGATCCCACGAGCAGCAACATCGGTTGCCACTAAGATATCAAGCTTACCATGCTTAAAGCGGTTCAGGATTTGTGAGCGGCTTTTCTGAGTCAAATCACCATGGATTCCGGCAGCGTTATAACCACGGGCTTCAAGGCCACGGGTAATTTCATCTACCCGACGCTTTGTTCGGGTAAAGACAATGCTCAGATCAGGTGCTTGGACATCAAACATCCGGGTCATCACATCAAACTTTTCATAGTCCTTGGCACGGACATAGTATTGTTCAATTAAGTCAGTCGTTAATTCCTTGGCTTTGATCTTCACGTGGTGTGGTTCGTGCATAAACTGCACACCAACCCGTTTGATCTCTGGCGGCATCGTTGCAGAGAACAGCATTGTTTGCCGTTCGTCCGGCGTTGCCTTGATGATAGATTCAATATCATCTAAGAATCCCATGTTTAACATCTCATCGGCTTCATCTAAGACCAGCATCTTAATGTGGTCTAATTTCACCGTCCGACGGTTCATATGATCCAACAGACGGCCAGGTGTTCCGACTAAGACTTGGGGATGGTTCTTCAAGCTGTTAATTTGACGCCGGATATCAGCACCACCGTAGACAACCTGAACCTTCGCGTGCTCTTCGTGACCCAATTGGAAAATCTGTTCCTGGGTTTGAATTGCCAATTCACGAGTTGGTGAAATGACCAGCGCTTGAATGTTGGGATCGTCCCGATCGATGTTTTGCAAAATAGGTAATGCGAAGGCCGCAGTCTTCCCAGTCCCTGTTTGTGCTTGTCCGATAACGTCTTTACCTTCCAATACCATTGGAATGGTTTCTGCTTGAATGGGGGTTGCCTCTTCATAACCGTTTCGTTCAACGGCCTTGAGTAAGGGCTTTGATAACCCGAGTTCTGAAAACTTCAAATAAGTATCCTCCTAATAGGCTTTTACAAAGGGAATAAGACTATGAGAAATCCGTCTCGTGTTGCGTCATATTCCCCGTTTTGACAAATATAGTTCAAAAAAATTACAACTAAAGTATCATACATCACGCTGCTAATAAAAGCAACAACTATTATTCACAGCGATTCAAAACAACCGTCCCCTAACTGGAAAACGATCATTGTGATTATTGCAGCGCAGCTAAGACGTTTTCCAGGTGAATACCGTGGCTGCCCTTGATCAAAACAAGATCACTTGGACCTATGTCGCCCTTCAACTGGGAAATCAAGTTAGACTGCTCATCGGTTCCGTATAAATGAAGGTGCGCAGCGTCAAACTTATCTTGCAGGGCGTCATACAAGGCTTTCATCTCCGGCCCGACCAAGTAAACATCCTGCACTAACTGCGGATCAATCGCTGATGCCAAACTGGCGTGTAAACGCGCGGACTGATCGCCTAATTCCAACATATCCCCCAAAACGACCCGTCGCTTACCAACAGTATCAACCTGTGAAAAAGCCGCCATCACTTCTTTAACAGCCGTAGGGTTGGAATTATAAACATCGCTTAAAATTCGCTCTCCCGCACTGCCGTCGACCCATTCTGCCCGGTTCTCCGTTAAATCAAGATGAGTAAAGGCTTCAGCCGAAGCCTGCGGTGAGATTCGGTACAACTGCGCAACACTTAACGCTGCCAAAGCATTATTCACGTTATAATCACCAATCATTGGCACCGTCATTTCCTGATCAGGCCATTCACTGGCGGTAAACGTCGTCTGCGTATCAGTCTCCTTAACGTCCAAAGCATACATGTCATCGGTTTTTCGGCGACCAAATGTCTGCTTTCGCTGGGAAACCTGCTTAGCTCGTTCCGCCAATAATGGTTCATCACCATCGTAAATGAAAGTCCCATCAGCTTTTAAACCGTGGGTGATTTCCATTTTAGCATCGGCAATTTTATCCCGGGTACCAAAGAATTCAATGTGGGCTTCACCGATCATCGTAATAATAGCGACATCGGGTTCAACCAAACGACTTAGGAAGTCCAATTGGCCTGGCCGGTCCATACCCATTTCAATCACCAGCACTTCAGTGTTAGGTTCCATTGAAAGGATTGTTACTGGCACCCCAATTTCATTATTGAAATTATCCAGGGTCTTAGTCACGTTGAACTGAGCCGAAAGAATGCTAGCCACCATATCTTTTGTCGTTGTCTTACCGTTGGAACCAGTAACGGCAACCACTTTAGGATTAATTTTTAACAAATAATGCTGACTAAGCGCTTGTAGCGCAGTCAGCGGGTCATCTACTACCAGTACGGGCACATCGGCCGGCGCCTTACCATGGTCGGCCTTCCATAGTGTAGCCACTGCACCGTTCTTAAACGCATTTGAAACGTATTCATGCCCGTCACGTTCACCTTCCAGCGGCACAAATAGTGCTCCTGAAGCCAGGTGACGACTATCGAATGCGACGCTGGAAACTTCAATCTCATTCCAAGCACTGGTATCATTTTGAGCCGAAACCGCACTAGCGATTTCACCAAGTTGCATCTTCATTGAAAACAATCTCCTATTTTTGTATCGGTTTTTGTAGCATATCGGCTATTATTATACCACGACTGCCCACAAAAAAACGGGGACATATCAAGCCCTTGACTTGACTGACTCCGCTTATAGATCCGTTTCATTTCCAGTAAAGGGACTTTCATCCGAAATTTCAATGCCCCATTGCTTACGTTCAACATCGTAGCTGAGCGTGCCAACCTGACGGGTCGTTTCGTAGACGTCCATCCGGTCATGCCACCAATTTTGCCGTTCTGGATGTTCCTGCAGGCGCAAAGGGATCAAGTAACGCCTGCGCCGTTCAACTGCTTGGTCAAATGCAAAAACTAGGCCCTCGGAGAAAGCCGTCTGGACTTTTTGAATAATCTCCTTTGGCACCTCACTCACTGAAAAGGGCCGGTTAAACATCATCCAGCGATTACTGTGCAGCAGCCTCAAATGGCGTTTTAACGAAATATCCAAGATGTGCTCAAAGGTGGCCATCTTTCGGTAATAGACTTTGACAAAACCCGTATTTGTTCCCAAGTAGGCGTACGCGTTTTGCAGTTTCGAATAGAGCGGGAGATGATAGTGGGTGCCCATATGTGCCATATACAACAACTCGGCGATTTCACTAGGCATCATTAAATCAAGATCATCGCTTTCATGATAATCCAGCCACATCTTGGGTGAATCGGTTCTTGATAATAAAAACTCACGAACTGAATTCTGACCGGTCACCGTTTGAAACCGGGTATGTCCATTGACCTGATTGCCTTCGAGCTTACCGTCGATCAGTACGATTCGTTGCGGAACATCCGGCATCCCGTTGACAAAATCGGCTGAAGTAATCCCATATGAAATTACGAGGTTATTCACCTGTTCCCAGTTGATATAGATAAAATTACCCTGCATCATTTTTCCCACACTCTCTCACATTATAGACAGTTTTATTGTACTACGAAATTGCGCTGAAAAGGATGTTAAACGTTTAATCTGATTAAATTGTTAGTGTTACCTCTGCTACTTGACGTGCCAACTATTTTCCAATAATATGGGAGCAATTAACCAAAAGGAGTTTCCGAATCATGACCAACGTACTTTTTGTCTGTTTAGGCAATATCTGCCGTTCACCCATGGCAGAAGCAATTTTTAAAGACCTCGTTGCAAAAGCCGGTTTACAAGACCAAATTCAAGTGGACTCATGTGCTACCAGTAGCGAGGAAGAAGGTCACGAGCCCCATCCAGGTGCCCAAAAAGTGATGGCTGCTCACGGACTGGACTACAGCTACATGCATTCCCGGCCAATTACCCGGCAGGATTTTGCCTGGGCCGACTACATTATTACCATGGACAGTCAAAATATGTTTAATCTTAATCAAATGGCACCAGCCGAAGACCGGCACAAAATTCATCTTTGTTTGGACATCCTGCCTAATAAGCAGGGCCAAGAGATTCCGGATCCCTGGTATACCCACCGATTTGAATACACCTATGAAGTTTTACAATCCGCTTTGCCAGCTTGGCTGGATAAAATTAAAGCGAATTAACCCAATCAACCAATAATAAACGAAAGCCGCGCTATCAGCCAATTTTGACTGATAACGCGGCTTTTATCCTATTTATTATTAAATTTAGCAGCGAATTCTTTTTGGACCTTTACGGGTGTCTTCGCGTACTTAGTCGTTTGTGTTAGTCTGCCACGGATCATCAACCGACGAGCACCAGTTGCGTCACAAGTAATCAGCGTAATGATGTTTGACTTCGTTTGGTTCACCACGTCAACGCGAGTCGCCGCAATGAATTTCCGCTGGTAAACCTTAAACGTGTAAACGTTCTTCATGTCCGTTGTGTAAATCGTGTCTCCCACCCGGGTCTTAAAATACAGCGGTGAGAAGAGAATATCCTTTCGTACCATATGGTGACCGGCTAACGGATAATTACCACGGCCCATCTTCTGATCAGGCCTCATGGTACCAGCGGCCAGTGCTAAAGTCGTGTTGGCAACGCCCTTCGCAATTGGCAAATGAACATCAGATCTTGGGACTAAAATTTGCCCCACCGGTAAAATCTTCTGTGAATTCATCCGGGCTCTAGCCACGGTCGAGAAATTCAGTGACTTGGCGTTTTTAAAGTTAAAGTTAGCCCTTTTTTGAGCGTTATTAGCAGCCGACTTAGCCGTAATCTTCGGTTGATACGAGCTCACCATGTAATTTTTAATTTGCTGGTTAAAAATCAGTCCCAGCGAAATGAGTAACAGTACTACTAAACTAACTCGATACAGCCATTTTGAAAATTGGCCACGTCCTTTATTTTTCATTTGATCTCCCCACTATCCCTATAGAACCACTTATGAAAGCGGTCCAATACATTTAGCACGCAATTGGTATACCTTGGTTATCTACGGAAAACGTGCTACTCTTTATGTTACTGCTATATTTTACTCGCTTGAAGGATTTTTTAAAAGAAAGAAGATTGATATTCATTGACTGAACCAGAACCCGCTGCAACCAAACCTCAACGCCCTGTCTGGCGTCGCAACTTATTCGTCCTGTGGTTTGGTACTTTTATGGCTGGCCTTGCATTTAGCGAAATCATGCCGTTTCTCTCCCTCTACGTAGATACCTTGGGGGACTTCACCAAAGATCAGCTTAACCTCTACTCAGGGATTACCTTTTCAGCAACTTACTTAGTCACCGCTGTTGCCAGTCCCATGTGGGGCCGACTAGCCGATCAAAAGGGCCGTAAGCTGATGTTGCTGCGGGCCTCCCTGGGAATGGCCCTTGTCATGGGCCTAATGGGCGCTGTCACCAGTGTTTGGCAATTAATGGCGCTGCGCTTTATTCAGGGAATTTTTTCGGGCTATATTAGCAATGCCAACGCGCTGATGGCCACCCAGGCCCCTAAGAATAAAAGCGGCCAAGCACTGGGAACACTCTCTACAGGTTACGTTGCGGGTTCGTTATTCGGACCACTTGTCGGCGGTATTTTGGCCGAAGTTTTCTCCTATCGAGTCACTTTCTTTATTACTGGCGTACTCCTATTATCCGTTTTTTTCGTCAGTTATTTTTTCGTCACTGAATCATTTACACCCGTTAAAAAAGAAAACATGCTATCCAGCAAACAAGTGCTGGGTGTCATTAATCACCCTAAATTGATTTTAGGCATGTTTATCACTACCTTGATTATTCAGGCTTCAAACATGTCCATTTCGCCAATCTTGTCACTATACGTCAGAGAAATCATGCCTAAGGGCTCAGCAATCACACTATTTAGCGGTATTGTTGCCGCTATTCCTGGTGTTGCGACCCTCTTTGCGGCCCCTTTGTTAGGCCGGTTAGGTGATAGAATCGGAACTGAATTGATCTTATCGATTGGCTTTATCTTCGCTATTTTAGTTTACTTACCAATGGCTTTCGTCACCAACGTCTGGCAACTGATGTTTCTGAGGTTCCTGATTGGGATTTCAAATGCCACTATGTTGCCAGCCGTGCAGACGATCCTTTCAAAGAATACACCACCCCGCGTCACTGGCCGGATTTTCAGCTGGAACCAGTCATTCCAAGCAGTCGGCAGTGTGCTAGGCCCGATGATTGGTTCCGTGATATCAACGATGTTCGACTATTCGGGGGTCTTTATCTCCACGTCAGTCTTAGTCTTATTGAACTTCCTGCTGGTTTGGCATAATACCGCTAGTTTGAGGAGAAAACATTTGAAAAATTAGAGTGCGAAGGCAAGCGATAAGGGAGCGGAGTGTAAGCCGACTAATTCAAAAATCCCGAACTTGGATTTATGGATTAGTCGGCTTACATGCAGCTCCCTGCTTGCCTGAGCACGTTTATTCAATCTAAAAAAAGCGCTACGTCCAATCATAAACACTAGACGTAGCGCTTTTAGTATATTCAGTCAAACAAAAAACCACCCACCCTAAAAAGGATAAGTGGTTCACTAATTAATATTAGTCGTTTTTTAAACCGTACTTCTTGTTGAAACGATCCACAGCACCATCTGCTTGGGCAAACTTTTGCTTACCAGTGTAGAAAGGATGTGAGTCAGAAGAAATTTCAACACGAATCAATGGATAAGTGTTGCCATCTTCCCAGTCGATTGTTTCTTCAGAAGTTGCAGTTGAACCAGACAAAAACTTGTAACCGGTACTTGAGTCTTGGAATACCACTTGGTGGTAATCTGGATGAATTCCTTTTTTCATAATTGTTTCGCTCCTTTGCCCTGAATCATCTACTGAAACAGAGATTGATTGTTATCGTCAACCTAAATAGAATATCATAAGAATTGTCCTAATTCAAGTCACCCCTCACAATTCTTCTACCCGATTGCCATCCGCAATTTTAACATCCGCATTCAGTGCGGTGAGTTTATCAACAATGCTGCCATAACCGCGCAAAATGTTTTCGGCACTGGTAATCGTTGTGGTACCCTCAGCCATTAAGGCCGCGATCATGAGGGCTGCACCAGCACGTATCTCACCAGCATCCACGGTGGCACCAGTTAAATGATCAGTATGATCAACAACGATCATATCTTTTTCTGGCCGAATCTTAGCACCCATCTTCTTTAATTCTGGCACGTGCTTTAACCGTTGCGGATAAATGGTATCCACAATGACGCTGCTCCCCTTGGCCTTTAATAGCAACGGGGTTATCGGTTGCTGCAAGTCCGTTGCAAAACCAGGAAATGGCATCGTCTTAACTTGAATCGCTTTTAAGTTATTAGACGGTCCTACATAGGCAGAATCCTCACCAATCCGCATATCAACACCCATTTCGATGAGCTTTGCCGTAAAGGATTCTAAATGTTCGGGAATAATGTTATGAATTTCCACGCCGTCACCCATAGCAGCGGCCATTGCTAAATAAGTGCCCGCTTCAATGCGATCAGGAATAATGGTGTGAACGTTGGTCGCGCGCAAAACAGGAACGCCTTCGATTCGAATGACATCCGTGCCGGCTCCCCGCACGTGAGCCCCCATGTTGTTTAAAAAAGTTGCAATATCAATAATTTCAGGTTCTTTAGCCGCGTTCTCGATCGTGGTCAGTCCACTTGCTTTGACCGCAGCCAAGATCGTGTTAATGGTTGCGCCAACCGAAACAACGTCCAAGAAAATACGGGCACCGTGTAACCCTTTATTACCCGTCGTAATTCGAACCGTCCCGTGGTCATCATCTACTTCTGCACCCAGGGCTTTAAAAGCCTTAATGTGCTGATCAATCGGCCGTGGCCCGATGTTATCGCCACCGGGAAAAGTCAGTGTAGCACGACCAAAGCGACCAAGTAACGCACCCATAAAGTAATAAGAAGCCCGCAAGCTCTTAATTGCCTTACTCGGCATTGGTGCTTCCACGATTTCAGTGGGATCGATCGTTAATACGCCATCCACAAACCTGGAGTGCACGTTCATTGACTCCAAAATCAGCATCAGATTATGAACGTCTAAAATATCTGGTACCATATCAAATTTAACCGGTGTATCTGCCAGGATTGCCGCTGGTATTAGTGCGACCGTGCTATTTTTAGCGCCACCGATGTTGACGCTGCCTGACAGGCGCTGTCCACCGTGGATTATCATTTTTTTCATGACGTAATTTTCCTCTACTATAAAGTCGTGCGTGATGCAGTCTTAACTAATCATAAATAATGAACAGTTAAAATACAATAGTTTAACGTCGATTCCATGAAATTGTAATATTTAAAGCGTTGATCCACTAAAACATGACTTCCATACGGCTTTAAAATGTTCTTTAGTTCACGAGTCTTTGCCTGCTCCACAACTCAGATTCCGGCCATATAGCACCAAACTGCCCCATCCCAATAAAAACATTGGAATGGGGCAGTTTGCTGTTATATTCTGGAATCTACCGAGTTGTGTCACAGCCTCGTAGTTTCAAAATCAATTTAATTACTTTTCATCATGCTGATGATTAGCAGCTGCCACAAAGGCCTTGAACAGTCCTTCAGGTCGGTTAGGACGAGACAGGAATTCTGGGTGGTATTGCGCTGCCACAAAGAACTTATTCGTTGGCAATTCAATTACTTCTACTAGGTGGTTATCAGGAGACGTACCGGAAAAGACCATGCCCTTTTGACTCATTTCCTCACGGTAAGCATTGTTAAATTCGTAACGGTGACGATGCCGTTCTGAAATTTCTGCTTGGTTGCCATAAGCTGCTGCGGTCACCGTATTTGGTGTCAGCTTGCATGGATAGGCACCTAAACGTTGTGTGCCCCCCATATCTTCTACATCTGTCTGATCAGCCATCAAGTCGATGATCTTATGGGTGGTGTTAGGATCCATCTCAGTAGAGTTGGCATCCTTATAGCCTAACACGTGGCGGGCAAATTCAACACTCGCCATTTGCATACCTAAGCAGATGCCTAAGAACGGCAGGTTATTTTCACGGGCGTACTGGATTGCTGTAATCATGCCTTCAATGCCGCGGTCACCGAAACCGCCAGGAACTAGCAACCCATCCACTTTCTTTAAGGTTTCCGCAACGTTTTCCGGTGTCACTTTTTCCGCATCGATCAGTTCTAGGTCAACCTTTGCATCCAGTGGGTAACCCGCGTGCTTCAATGCCTCAGCAACTGAAATATAGGCGTCTTGAAGGCTCACATATTTACCGACTAAGGCAATGGTAATCGTTTTTTTCAAATGATTGATTTTGTTGATCATGGTTGACCAGTCAGACATATCGGCAACGGGTGCCTCCACACCGAGATGATCTAAAACCAGTTGGTCCATCCCCTGCTTTTGTAAACGCAACGGCACTTCATAGATCGTATCAACATCCATCGATTCAACAACGGCCTGCGGTTTAACATCGCAGAACAACGCAATCTTGTTCCGCATCGCTTCAGTAATCGGTTTTTCAGTTCTGACAACCAGGATGTTAGGTTGAATGCCCAACCCTCTCAATTCACGAACACTGTGTTGAGTTGGCTTTGTCTTCATTTCACCGGCCGCACGTAAATATGGAATCAGGGTTGTGTGAATGTAAATCACGTTCTCATCGCCGACTTCAGCCTTCATTTGCCGAATAGCCTCCAAAAATGGCTGTGATTCAATGTCACCCACGGTACCGCCAATTTCGGTAATCACAATATCAGCCCTTAAGGTCTTGCCTGCCCGCATAATCTTTTCCTTGATCATTCCGGTAATATGCGGAATCACTTGAACCGTTGCGCCAAGATAATCACCATGACGTTCCTTTTCCAGTACTTCAGAATAAATCTTCCCCGTCGTAACGTTAGAATATTTGTTGAGGTCATTGTCAATGAACCGTTCATAGTGACCAAGATCCAAATCAGTTTCGGTCCCATCGTTAGTCACAAAGACTTCACCATGTTGGTAAGGGCTCATAGTACCGGGATCGACGTTAATGTAAGGATCAAATTTTTGAATGGTCACATTTAACCCACGGTTCTTAAGCAGGCGTCCAAGAGATGCCGCAACAATTCCTTTACCAAGTGAAGAAACCACACCGCCAGTTACAAAAATATATTTGGTCATTGTATAACTCCTCATAGATTAGTTTAGGGAAAACAGTCGTAAACCAATAAAAAGCTCCCTATTCACAATGAATAGGGAGCGGTTGTTCCGAACGTTGACCTTACGATTCCTCGTAGGGTGCCCAAAAAACATAATACCAAGTTGTTACTTTTGCGTCAAGCCCCTGCAACTAAGAAAATGCAACGAATCAAGGCTATGACGGAAAAAACAAAAAAACTCAGCTATCTCAGCTGAGCCAATCAATCTATTTACCCGATTCTTCGTCGTCATCATCGTCGTCGAAGTTATCGTCATCTTCATTAAACTCTGACAACTGACCTTCAATGCCATCTGGCATACTGTCGTCGTCTTCGTCATCATCTCCATCATCAATATCTGCTAAATCCTTCTTATACTTACCAAGTTCTTTAGCATTATCATCGGTATCGTCATCATCATCATAATCAGCGTCAAGATCGTCATCATCTACATCAACGTCGTCTTGATCTTCAGGATCATCGTCATCGTAATCAATAACGTCATCATCATCGGCTGAATCAGCTAAGAAAGCATTAACTTTCTTGTGCTTTTTCTTGGGATGGTCTTCATCCTCTTCTGCACCAACCGTTGCTTCATCGATTGATTCGAAGGGATACCACGTCCGTAAACCCCAGACGTTATCACCTAGCGAAATGAAACTGCCATCAATGTTCAAATCAGTATAGAATTGAGAAAGCCGCTCGCGAATTTCCTTATCCGAGTCGCCCAGGTATGCCTGAACTTCATTGGCTAAGTCAACAAACGGCATGGCATCTCCACGTTCTGATAAAATGGCGTGAGCTACCTCAATCATCGATAATTCGTTTTTATTTTGGCCTTCTAAGACTTTTAATTCCAAACTGGTGCACGTCCCTTCCACAGTCTACGAACCACTATACTAGATTATACCGTAAATTGCAATCTAATCTCATAATTTCCCAACAATTGTTCACCAGCATAAAGTAGGTAATCAATTGATGCTGAACCGCCAAAAGGCCGCTCATGAAAGCCCACTCGTAGATTTGGCGTTACCGTTTCAATTGGCATTAACCCGTATGGTGTCCGGTACGTTGCACGGATTCGCTTACCCGCACTAAAATGCATGCGTAACCGGTTGGTCCCGTGACGAGAAAGTGTCACATCGCCATTCGGCAAAAATTTAATGGTGACAGGCACGTTACCATTCTCGTCATCAGAGTCCGGTTCTTGATACCGTAAATAAATTGTCTCACCGATCTGAACAATCTGGCCCTCAACGTCAATTGCGTAATCTGAGGATTGGCCATCTTGCACGGTATGAGTCGTTAAGTGGATGCCAACTGGAATGCTGGTTGACAAATCATCCATTGCAACCCTTCCTTTCCATTTTTAATACGCTGTGTTCATTATAACGCTTTTATTCGGGAATTTGCACGATTAAACTCTGCCATCATTACCCCATTTATTCTCACTGACAGACTGCTTAAATACTTGATTTAGCAGCTGTTTGTCACCCAAAATAATGGACTAGTCCAAAATTAGTGACGGCACACTTGATTTCCGTTATAATGGTTAAAGAATTGTTCTTAGATCATCGAGGGATATTATGAAAAAACAAACGTTGTTCTCATCTCTACAAGTGATTGATACACCCTTAACCATTGAAAATAAACTGGCGGCATTTGGCATGACCAATGCCCTGTTGGATCTGTGTGGTGACACTAATCAAGCGCTGTTGCATTTCTGGACCCTGCCGCCAACCCTGATACTCGGTCTGAAGGATCGACATCTTCCCGAATTGCAGGCTGCTTTAAAAACGGTTTCCAGTAACGGTTACGACCACTTCATTCGTAATTCTGGCGGTTTAGCCGTGGTCTGTGATGGTGGCGTCTTGAACGTGTCGCTGTTCATTCCGCAAGGCGCTTCACAACACTTATCCGTAGATGACGGGTACGAACTTATGAAACAGCTGCTGCAGCAAACTTTTCCCAGTCTGCCCATAAAAAACTATGAGGTCACTCACTCCTATTGTCCTGGGGACTACGACCTCAGCGTTAATGGTCAAAAATTCGCGGGTATTTCTCAGCGCCGCACCACTCAAGCGTTAGTCGTCATGGCTTACATCAGTATCTTGGGTGATCAAAATTTTCGCGGTTCGCTTGTCCGAGAATTTTACGACACCGGTTTAGCTGGTCATCAAAACACGTTCGGCTTCCCTGAGGTTTGGCCTCAAACCATGGTCAACGTTGCAGATGCCTTGCAGCAGCCGCTGACCATTCAGGAAGTCAAGGGCGCCATTTTAGCGGCGTATCAACAGCAGGGTGTTCAACTGGATTCAACGACGTTAATGGCTAGTACACAATCCCCGCAATTTCAGAAGACTTATACCAAAGAACTCGCTAAGATGCAAAAAAGACAGCTTGGCATTTAAATTTAAAGGAGGCAGTGACAACATTGCCATATCAAGCAGAACGGCTTTCCCGCGAAAAAGTCTTTCGCGATCCCGTTCATAATTACATTTATATTCAGCACCGACTCATTTTAGATTTGATCAATACTAAGGAATTTCAACGGCTACGTCGCATCAAGCAGTTGGGAACTGCTTCACTGGTTTTCCACGGTGCCGAACACACCCGCTTTACGCATTCGTTAGGCGTTTACGAAATTACCCGACGGATTTGCGACAATTTTCAGCGTAACTATCCAACCCAAACGCCAGGTGACGGCCTTTGGGATGATCATGAACGGCTGGTTGCCCTGTGTGCGGCCCTGCTGCACGATATTGGTCACGGTCCGTATAGTCACACGTTTGAACACATTTTTCAGACTGACCATGAAGCCATTACGGTAGCAATTCTCACCTCTCCTACAACTGAGGTTAACCAGGTACTTCGCCAAGTTAGCCCTGAGTTCCCGGCGCAAGTGGCCTCCGTTATTCAAAAAACCTACCCCAATCCGCAAGTCGTCCAAATGATTTCCAGTCAGATCGATGCCGACCGGATGGACTATCTGCTGCGTGACGCTTACCATACGGGTACCAAGTACGGTACTTTTGACTTAACGCGGATTTTACGGGTCATGCGCCCGTACAAAGACGGTATTTGTTTTGAGATCAGCGGCATGCACGCGGTAGAAGACTACATTGTCAGCCGTTTTCAAATGTACCAGCAGATTTACTTTCACCCAGTTTCCCGTTCAATGGAAGTGATTTTAAGCCACTTGCTGAAACGGGCAAAGGAAGACTATGCTAAGCCGGGTAATCAAAATGAAGCGGGCGCGCCTTACCTGCTGTTTCCCTTTTTCAACCACGAATTTGATTTGGATGACTACCTATTGTTGGACGATGGCACACTCACCACGTACTTTGCACATTGGCGCCGGTCCAACGATCCTATCCTGGCTGACTTAGCTCACCGCTTTTTGGATCGGAAGCCGCTAAAATCAGTCAAATTTAATGAGCACACCAAGGACAAAATTCCCGAACTGCGTCAATTGATTGAAAAAGCCGGCTTCAACGCCACCTACTACACAGACACTAACAATAGTTACGATTTACCCTACGACGCATACGATCCGAAGATGAAGAATCCACTGACCCAAATCGAGCTGATGCAGTCAGACGGTCAGCTCATTGAACTCTCCACCGTGAGCGCGTTAGTCAGTGCCATCACCGGGAAGTTTTCCGGTGACCAGCGCTTCTTCTTCCCAAAGGAAATGCTATCTTCAAAGGAAAGCAACGTTGAACTTTTTGACCCCGTTTACAAGGCCTTTCAGGCCCATTTGCATAACGACTACATCATTTAATTAATTAAGGAGCTTACACATGGCAATCAAACTTATTGCAATTGATATCGATGGTACTTTAGTTAACGATCGCAAACAACTCACCCAGCACACGATCGACACGGTAATGAAGGCACGCCAAAAAGGCATCAAAGTGGTTTTGTGTACTGGTCGGCCCATTACGGGTGTGCAACAATACTTGAAGCCGCTGGACCTTTACGGTGACAAGGAATACGTTGTCACTTTCAACGGCAGTCTCGCTCAGACAATTTCTGGTACGCCAATCGTTAGTCATAACATCACTTTAGAAGACTACATTGACTTGGAAACGGTGGCGCGAAAGGGCAATATCCACTTTCATATGGAAACGCTCGATTACATTTATACCGCTAACCGCGACATCAGCCCCTACACGATTGCTGAATCGTTTTTGGTTCAAATGCCGATTCGTTACAGAACACCCGAAGAAATTACTGACAAACTCACGATTTCAAAGGGGATGTTTGTTGACGATCCCAAGTTACTGTCAACCTTTATTAAAAACTTCCCTGAAGAGCTAAAGGAACGCTTCTACGTCGTTCAAAGCGAACCCTACTTCTTTGAAGCCATGAACAAAAAGGCCAGCAAGGGTAACGCCATTGCTGAACTGGCAAACAAACTCGGCTTCGCACCAGATGAAGTCATGGCCGTTGGTGACCAGGGTAACGACTTGACCATGGTCAAGTACGCAGGTACAGGTGTGGCAATGGGTAACGCCATTGACAAGGTCAAAGCAACCGCCCAGTTTATTACTAAAACTAATGAAGAAGACGGTGTCGCTTACGCCATTGAAAAGTTCGCGTTGTAAATTATAATTGCAAAAAAAAGAAGGCTAACACTTAGTTCGGATAACTAAGTGTTAGTCTTCTTTTTTTACAAACGATCATACCGTCAAAATAATTCCTAGCACGATCAGCCCAATAGCGTTGATCAAACAAAACCAGGCGTACTTGTTCACGACGATTGGCGCATTCTTCAGCCGGCCAACTTCTCGAACGGGTACCCTTTCTTCGGGTAACGGGTCTTCACCCTTGCGTCGCCGTCTGTGCCAGCCGGCAAATAGATGCCCCTTTTCTAAAATAAAAAACGCAGCTCCCACTAAGAAAGCCAATCCCAGCATAAACCAGAAGTTTGCCACAACGATGATCGATTGCCACGGCAGAGCAAGCAGCCCTGCAATAATAATGACCGCCAGTGTCAATACCGCCCAGCGATACCGTTTTATCACTTTCACTTCAGATCACCCATTCAACTCATATTGTGCTCTAGCATAGTTGAGATTTAGCGACGGTGCAAGTTCTTTTTGGTTTGCCGATTTAAAAGGCTCCACCACCGGAGCCACCGCCAAAACCGCCGGAACTGCCACCGCTGAAGCCACCGGAGCCGCCACTGCCTGATGAAAAATCAGAGCTGCTGTCAGTCGTACTATCCGAACTGGCTGTCGTAAAAGTTGAGGTGAAAGCAGTACCGAAATCAGCACCCGAGTAACTATCATCCAAGTACATTGGGTAATAGCTCTGGAAAAACGGCGTTAATTCAGCAGCACTAAAGTTAGCCGCCATTGCCTTCAACACCCGTTTAGCAAGACCAAATGCAACTGCGTACGGTAACATCCGTTCCCACAAAATCAAATCACCAACTTGTGAACGATCAAATTCACCAATATCATGCAGCATACTGCGAAAATTACGAATTTGACCGGCCGCGTCTTCACCTGCCTGATTGTAATGAGACACATGGCGCATGTGTTTGATGGCTACTAGGATACTTGCCACAACAAAGCCAACACTAACGACCACACCCATAACGCGTAAAACGGGAATCGTAAGAAACATCGCGGCAACTGAACTCATACTTCCTAAAACTACGCTGATCACGATCAATAGCCAGCCCATAATCCCCACATCATCCGTCTGATGATTGAAGAAGCCCAGTGTTTCTGTTTCCTTATAGTGCGCAGTTTGCCAAGCCAAGAATTTTTGATTCAGTGTCAACGAATCTGGATACTGCCGCCGATAGTCCTCAATATCATTTAACGTAAATGTTCGCTCAGGTTTATCTCCCGTACCGACTCTGTTAAATAAGAACGCTAATAACTGATCATCTTGATGTTTCGCATTCATCTTGGGCGTCTCTGTAACCCTGTAAGTAGTCACTGAATGATCCTTTTCAGCTTGAATGATCAACTCGCCACTAGCTGCTAATTCCATGAGCCACGCTGTAAACGCCTTGGTATCCGGCTTACTCTCAGTCAGGATACTTTGACTGGTGACAGCGGAATAGGCGGGAATCTCAAAGTTATGAACCTTTGGTGTTGTCTGCACTGGCAAACTAACGTGTTTTTTGAACCAGCGCAGCCGATTTAGCAAATACCAAAGCCCGAAGCCTAGTAAAACGACTACGGCAGCTAACGGTATCAGCTGTGAGCGAACCCGCTTAAGGTTAGCCTGTTTAGCCAGCTGGGCTTCCTGCTTTGGAACCGCTGCTAAATGACGCTTGCTAGAAGTCCTGGGATTAGCAGACGTTAACGCCGTCGGAAAAACCAGATGACTTTCAACGAAGGTCTTCGCTGGTACTTTGGCAACGGTCATCGTCACCTTGCCGGCAGCTTTATTAACTTCGGTGTGACCGCTTAACGGACCGTGAGTCCAAGCTTGCAGGTGCTTCACGTGTTTTCCCGGTAGTTGAACCGTGATTTGAACGTGATTCAGCGGCACTTCCCAGCCACGTCCAATAATTTTCCAGTTCAGTTCAGCGGTATCCGCATAATTAATAATCACGTGTTTTAGCCGATACTTGTAAATATACGTCACGTTCTCATCGGAAGCGACGTGGTAAACCTTGATCTGATACACTTTACCCGAAGTAGCTGTTTCAAAAGTATCGGGTGCTCCCGGGTTGCGCTGACTAGCAACAGTCTTATCCCCACCGCTTAAAATGGTCACGGAAGGCTTGCCAGCTATCCCGCCGGTACCTGCGTAATCCTGTTTAAGAAAAACACCGTGGTAAAGGCCATCAAACCGATACTTGATGCGTTGCGTCACGTTCGCGTCACCGTTTTTTTCAACGTTGACGTTAATATGATAGCGGTCAATACTGTATTCCGCTGCTGCGGCTTTACTACTTCCCAACCCCCAAAGCAGTACGGTCATAAACAGCGTTAGCAGAAGCAACAGTCGCTTTCTCATTTTGATACTCCCCCTTTATGTTCATCATCATTTTATCAAACTATAACTGACTTTACTGGTAAAACTGCCAGATATTTAAAAAAGAGCTGCCAAACAACTAGCACATACTAGTTATCTGACAGCTCTGCATGTCACTGTTTCTATTCACTTCGTAACGCGGTCGCTGCATCCTTCTTGGAGGCCATCCGTGCTGGGATGTGCCCGCCGATGATGGTCAGCACCGTACTGATTATAATCAGGACCACCGCGGCCCACAGACTAAGCTGGGCAACGTTGTTAAGATTGGTTAAGTTCTTGATCACCGCGTTAATCGGGAAAGTTGCTAACCAAGCAATCACAATGCCAATGACACCGGAAGCGACACCTAAAATAGCTGTTTCCGCATCAAAGACCCGGGTAATATCCTTTTTACGGGCACCTAGGGCTTTTAAGACCCCGATTTCCTTAGTTCGTTCAAGCACTGAAGTGTACGTGATAATGCTGATCATGATCATACTAGTTACCAGCGAAATGGCAGCAAAGGCAATCAGCACGTAGGTGATCGCGTTCATCAAACCTCCAGTCAGCTTAGAGACTGACCCCGCCATATCGGTGTAAATGATTTTATCGACTTTGGACTTACCTTTGTTGTAACCATCCAGATAGCTAAGCACTTTATCCTTGTTTTGGAAGGTATTCGGGTAAATCATGATGCTGGCAGGTATCTTAGAACCGCCTAACGCTTGGATCACTTGTTTCTTAGCGGTACTGCCATTCAAGGTTTGTCCCGTTAAAACGTTGCGTGAACTGGCTTTTTGAGCCTTCACAATTTTAGAATCAGCGTTTTGATCGACCATTTCCTTGGTCAAGCGGTCGCTGTAAACGAAGCCGGGTGCCAGGATGTTTTCTTCATTAGCTGATTTGACCCGTAATACACCCGCAATCCGTAAGGTCTTATTGCCGTTGTTATTGTACATCGACTTGTAGTTGTTACTTGGCAGGTACATGCCTATCCGTTGCGTATAATAGTTATCATTATTAACTGCTTTGACAGTGGTGCCAACAATTTTATTGAAATTGATCTTCTGACCGTTGTTAACGTTAAAACCCAGGTTCTTTAAGCCGTTAATGTTCGTGGAATTATCCTTATTGATCACCAGTACCACATCCGTCGGCTTACTTGGGAACTGCCCGGCCATGACTTTGTAGTGCTTATGCAGGAAACTGACCTTCCCGTTATTATCGGTGGGATAAGAAGAAACACCGACTCCGACAGAATTGGCCATCATACTGGACATATCTGGCCCATTAGCGTTCTTCTGGTTCTGGTTCGAGAACTGAACTGGTTTCACCTTACCATTTACACGACGCAGCAAATTCATGCCTGTGGTGTAGGTATAGCCAATATTTTTACCATACTTCGGGTTTAACTTTTTGACGTAGTTCACGTACTTCTGCGAGATCTTATTGGCATGCTGCGCTTTATCCGCTTCACTCGTTTCAGCAGTCACCGCCTGATCTTTGGAAAAGCGCTCCTTCTTCTGCCCGTTATCACTGCCGTTTTGAGAAGATGCAATCTGTGAAATCGTCACCGGATACTGTGCCAGTGTATTGGACTGGGTCTTATCGATCTGCTTTTGAAACCCGTTGAAAAGTGCCAAGACAATGGCAATCCCAATAATGCCAATACTCGAGGCAAAGGCAGTTAAGAAGGTGCGTCCCTTTTTGGTGCGGATATTCGTAAATGATAACTTCAGTGCAGTCCAGTAAGTCATCTTGGTTTTCTTTAACGAGAACGTTTGCTTTTCTTCCTGCTCATCATATGGATCGCTATCAGACTGAATCTTCCCGTCAGCAAAACGGATAATACGGTCCGCATACTGATCCGCTAATTCAGGGTTGTGGGTGACCATGACCACCAGCCGTTCCTTAGACAAGTCTTTGATGATCTGCATAATTTCCTGACTGGTTTCTGTATCTAGCGCACCCGTTGGTTCATCACAGAGCAGAATTTCGGGATCGTTAGCAATGGCGCGGGCAATGGCCACCCGCTGCATTTGCCCACCCGAAAGCTGGTTGGTTTTCTTATACATATGCTCTTCCAAACCAACCCGTTTCAGAGCCGTGATCGCGCGTTCCTTTTTCTCTGCGCTAGAGACACCGCTCAGCGTCATCCCCAATTCAACATTATCAATAATCCCTAAATGACCGATTAAGTTATAGCTTTGAAAAATAAACCCCACCGAATTATTCCGGTAAGCGTCCCAGTCCGAAGCTTTAAATTCTTTGGTGGACTTGCCTTTAATGATCAAATCACCAGAATCATAAACGTCCAAGCCGCCAATATTATTTAACAACGTTGTTTTCCCGGAACCGCTGGGGCCTAGAATCGCAACGAATTCTTGCTTTCGAAAGGCAACTGAAACATCGTCCAGTGCCTTGGTAATGGTATCACCAACGTGATAGTATTTTTTTAAATGTTTAAGCTCTAGCATACGCGATACCTCCATAGTGTAATGGTGATTATAAACGATAATTGATAAAAGTCAATTATTGATTTTTTATTAATGCCTGTTCAGGCACTCTCTAACGACCTCATTAACAGTTTAAATAGTGTCTAACAGTAATATCAGCTAGAACTTAAGTGTCTGCTCGCTGTCGCTTCCCTAAATCTCATTTACATTCTATCAAAGTCTACTCCCTTTTACTGCAAAACTGGCCTAATTAAACTACAGGTCACTTTAAATCAGTTTGGCACTATGAAGGTTGAAATAGCAATCAAAAACACCACTTTTCAGCTAAAAAAACGGCCAAAAAATGGTGTTGCATAGGTTTAAGCTCGCGTTCAAAGCAGGCGTCTAAGCTCTGACACCGCCGTCAACGGTAAACTCACCGCCGATAGCGTACTGAGACTCATCACTGCCAAGGTAGACACAAATTTCACCAATATCTTGCGGTTTACCAAGATGACCCGCTGGAATGGTTTGGATAATCTGTTTCTTCGCATCTTCCGGCACAATATTGGTATCGATCCAGCCAGGGTGTACCGAGTTGACCCGAATTTTGATCCCCCGTCGTGCTAACGATGCTGCCACCGCCCGTGATAACATCCGGCTGCCGCCCTTACTTGCGGAATAATCAGGGGCCATTGGCAAACCAACCAGGCCGGCAACGGAAGAAACGTTAATAATGGAGCCGGTCGCATGATTGGTTTCCTTCATCGCGTTAATCCCGGCTTTCATTCCCAAAAAGTTACCGGTCAAGTTAATGTCGATGACTTTTTGCCAGTCGGTCAATGGCTTATCTTCAATTGGCTTACCATCGCCACCGATACCAGCGTTATTGATCAAAACGTCTAGTTTGCCGAACTTAGAAACAGTCGCATCGATCACTTTTTGCCAATCCGCTTCCTGTGAGACATCTTGTTGGACAAAAAGCGCCCGATCATCACCGAACCTTGCAACGGCTTTTTTCCCACCTTCCACGTTATGGTTAGCCGTTAAAACAACGTTAGCACCTTCTCTGATGTAACATTCAGCGATGCCCAATCCAATACCCGCAACGCCGCCAGTAATGATTGCCACTTTACCCTTTAACCGATCTGTCAATGTGATCACTCCTCGAAAATATAATCGTTCTCATCGTATCTCCTATTGTACGTTTTCACACAAAGATCCACAAATTTTATGCTTTTTACTTGGCACCATTTCTCGTCAAAAACGACAAAAAAACCACAAACGTCCAGAGACGAATGTGGTTTTGTCATTAACTATGCGTTACCGCGGAACCGATTGTTGAATAATGGACTAACCGGTCGATTTTCGTGAATCCGGATGATGGCATCGCCAATCAGCGGTCCAACGGAAATCTGCTTAATTTTATCAATTTGTTTTTCTTTTGGTAGTTGAATTGAATCTGTGACAACCAGCTGCTTAATAGGAGAATTTTGAATCCGCTCAATAGCTGGGCCGGAAAGAACCGGATGGGTCGCACTAGCGTATACGTCGATAGCACCTGCATCCTTCAATGCCTGCGCGCCTAACGTAATGGTTCCTGCCGTGTCGATCATGTCATCGATCATGATAGCTCGCTTACCCTTAACATCACCAATAATGTTCATAATTTCGGCAACGTTAGCTCGTGGCCGCCGCTTATCAATAATGGCAATCGGCGCCTTCAAAAATTCGGCTAACGCCCGGGCACGGCTAACCCCCCCATGATCAGGTGAAACCACGACGGCATTTTCATCAATACCGTGGTTAATAAAGTAATCAGCCAATAATGGTGCACCCATTAAATGGTCAACTGGCACATCAAAGAATCCTTGAATCTGAGCAGCGTGTAAATCCAGTGCCACGACCCGGCTAATACCCGCCTTTTCCAACATGTTGGCAACTAACTTAGCCGTAATTGGTTCGCGTGAGCGAGCTTTCCGGTCCTGCCGTGCATAACCATAATATGGAATAACCACATTAATGGTTGCCGCACTCGCACGACGAAGTGCATCAACCATAATCAACAGTTCCATTAAATTGTCATTAACAGGAGCGGAAGTCGATTGAATGACAAAGACGTGGCAGCCACGAATGCTCTCTTCAATGTTGATCCGGATCTCACCGTCACTAAAACGGTCAACTGATGTTTCTCCAAGACTGACACCGACTTCATCGGCAATACGCTGGGCAAGTGGTTTGTTGGAATTTAACGCAAAGATTTTCAACTTTGGGTCATTATATTTCTCTGACATGGGATCCTCCAATGGCTTAATTCTAGGTACATTTTACACTAACAAACAAATTCAGTACATTACTTTTCTGGATCGTACGGTAACTTTTTAAAGTACCCTGGTTTATTCGTTTGCCGCGAACGGGCAATTGCCATATCATACTGGTTAACTTCATCAGTAATGGTCGAACCCGCAGCAATGAATGAATGGTCAGATACTGTTAATGGCGCAATTAAGTTCGAGTTGCTGCCGATAAAGGCGTCATCGCCAACCGTGGTTTCGTGCTTGTGCGCACCGTCATAGTTAACAAAGACCACACCGCAGCCCACGTTAATACGCTTGCCTAAGTGGGCGTTACCAACGTAGGTCAAGTGGCCCACCTTAGTTCCTTCATCAATGGTTGCCTTTTTAACTTCAACGAAGTTACCCAGATGCACGTTTTTACCAATGTGTGAATCTGGACGTAAGTGACTCATTGGTCCAATATTACTGCCATCTTCCATCTCAGAATCTTCTAAGTAAGAAGATGTCACCGTCACATTATCATGTAAAACGGTATCATGCAACTCTGAGTGTGCGCCAATGTGACAATTATCGCCGATGACCGTCTTACCCTTCAAAAGCACACCTGGTTCGATAATAGTATCAGAACCAATTTTGATGTCAACATCAATGTACGTATCTTCTGGATTGATCAGCGTCACACCGTTATTCATGTGATATTCGTTGATCCGTCGCTGCATCACCTTGGTTGCTTTCGATAAGGCGACGCGATCGTTAACACCCATGGATTCTTCAAATGAAGGCATCCGGTAAGCCGCCACAATGTCACCCTGCTGCTTTAAAATTTGGATCACATCCGTGAGGTAGTATTCGCCCTGCGCGTTATGGTTAGAAATTTGATGAATTGCCTTAAAGAGTGCTTTGTTGTCAAACACATAAACGCCGGTGTTAATCTCGTTGATCTCTTGTTCCTGCTTAGTCGCATCCTTTTGCTCAACGATTTTTTCAACGATACCAATATCGTTACGTACGATTCGGCCATAACCGGTTGGATCCGGTGCTTGAGAAGTTAAAATGGTTGCAACTGCCTTTTTGGCTTCATGATACTGAAACAATTTTTCAAAGGTTTCAGCCCGAAATAACGGCGTATCTCCGCTCACTACTAAGGTTGTCCCGTCCTGATCTTTCAACAGCGGTTCAGTCTGCAATACAGCGTGTCCCGTTCCCAACTGCTCTTTTTGGAGGACATACTTCGTGCGGTCTCCTAAAGTTTCTTCAACCTTTTCAGCACCATAGCCGACAACCGTCACGATTTGGTCCATATTAGTCTTTTCCACTTGGGTCAAAACGTGGTTAACCATTGAACGGCCACACACTTGGTGTAAAACTTTATACAGTTTTGACTTCATTCTGGTTCCCTTACCAGCAGCGAGAATAATCGTATTTCTAGTACTCATTTAGACAAACTCCTTAACATTATTATTAAAAGCTTTTATTCCTCAATTGAAATTCAAACGCTCAGCTTTAAAATTGCACTAACCGTTCCGGCGTGTAGATTTGTTCAGCAAAGTTGCCAGCAGTAACGTCCACGTGATCGTTCGTCGCGTGAATCTTGAGCAGTGACGTATACTTCGGCACCCTTCTTTCACCATCAAAAGTTCCCTCTGCAAAAACGGCCACACCGGCCACCTTCGCATCAAATTCTTTCACTAACGACTGCATTCCGCCAACGGTTCCGCCGCCCTTCATGAAATCATCCACGATCAAGACACGGGAACCGGGTGCTAGACTACGTTTTGACAACGCCATCTTTTCAATCCGGCTGCTTGAACCGGAAACGTAATTCACACTGACAGTAGAACCTTCAGTGATCTGGGAATCGTGTCTCGCAATCACAAACGGCACGTTCAAATAATCCGAAATACTTTGCGCAATTGGAATCCCCTTGGTGGCAACCGTCAAGACGGTATCAACCTCATCTTCTAAATACTGAGTGGCTACCAGACGCCCTACTTGCCGCAAAACGCTGGGCCGACCAAGTAAATCTGACATGTACACGTAACCGCCGGGCAAGAAACGGTCAGCTTCTGAAAGCGATTCAATAACACCATCAACAAACTCTGTCGCTTCCTGCTGGGGGATATACGGGATAAACCGTGCCCCGCCAGCCGCACCGGGAACCGTTTCTAACAAACCGGTTCCGCGTGCCTTCAGCGTTCGCTTCAAAATAGTTAAGTCCTCACTGATTGACGACTTAGCAGAGCCGTAACGCTCAGAAAAAAAGGTCAACGACACTAATTGATGAGGCCGCTCTAAAAGGTACCGGGTCATATCAATCAACCGGTCGCTTCTTCTTACTTTCACTTTGGTTTCCTCCATGTCACTTAACTTCAGATTTAATATTATTATTCTAGCATAAATGTTCGGGTTTAAGGGGTGGTTTCTCCGAATCTCATGATTTTATTACAAAGTTTTTGAAGTTTATTCCTTTTACCCCGTCCCAAAAGGGTCAGATATACGGATACGCTTATTGAGGTATCATTTCGACACATAAAAAGCACAGCGTTAACCGCTGTGCTCCAATATACCTCATTATTGATTAGGCGCGAATGCGCTGATAAACCAGTGCACTGAAATAAAAGATAACTTCAATGACTGCAATAAAGAAACTGACGGGCCAATTAGTAACGTAGCTGAGGTAAAGGCCTAGCCACACACCAATCAATGAAAAGGCCACCGCCACATTGATCATTTTACCAACCGTGTGCGCGAAGTATTTAGCAGCTGCCGCTGGTAGTGTCAGCAAAATAAAGATCAGCAGCGACCCCACGATCTGAGCGGCCACACTCACTGAAAAAGCTAATAGTACCAAGAAAACAACGGACAGTGTTCGGGTCCATAAGCCCTTCACTTGAGCACCAACTGGATCAAACGAATCAAATTTCAAATAACGGTAGATCACCATCACAACGACCAGAACGGAAACGGACAAAATCACCATTTGCACCACGTTGGCACGGCTGATGCCGATCACGCTCCCAAACAAGATCCCCGTGGCATAGCTGGCATTACTATCTGCCAATGAAAGAAACAGAATCCCTAAACCGATTGCTAAGGCCGAAATCGCCGTAATGGAATTTTCACGTCGGGAGGATTTTGCTCCTAATTCACCAACACCAATTGAACTGATTGTCGTAAAAAGCAGCATACCGTTTAACGGCTGCCAGCCCATAAAGATCCCAAAGGCCGCACCGGCAAAACCGATTTCAGATAACGTATGAGTCAAAAAAGACATGTTTCGGGCAATCACAAAAACACCCATGATTCCGGAAATAATTGCAATTAACGTACCTGCCATGTAGGCGTTTTGCATAAAGGGATAACTAAGCATCGTTCATTTCGCCTACTTTCTCATTGGTCAGCTCTGAAATATTACCGGCTTCGTATTGACCCGGGGTCAAAAACAGGTAGTGGTCGGCATAGTGACGTGCCAGCGGAATATCGTGGGTCACAAAAATGACGGTCAACTGCTGCTCCTGGTTAATCTGTTTTACCAAATCAAGTAATTCCGTTTTAGCCACTGGATCAAGACTAGCCGTTGATTCATCTAAAATCAGCAGGCTGGGCTTGTCCAATAAAGACTGTGCCAAATAAGCCTTTTGTTTCTCGCCGCCCGATGCTTGGCCCAAAGGACGCCGACGAATGTCAAAGAGTTTCGTTTCAGCCAAGATCTTATTGACTCGCTGTCTTTCCTTGCTGGTCAACCACGGCACACCGATCTTAGCAAAGTTCAGCCCCACAAAATCCTGAATACTAAGCGGATATTCCGCATCAATATTCCGAAACTGGGGAACGTAACCGACTGGCACAGCCTGACGATTAGGGATGAACCGTAACGTACCGCTAGTTGGTTTGAGCTCCTGTAAGATCAACCGCATTAAAGTCGTTTTACCAACCCCGTTTTCACCGACAATGCTCAGGAATTCGCCACGTTTTAAATCGTAGTTTAAATCCTTCAGCACTAGTTTATCGGGAAACGCAAAGGATAAATGTTTTAGTTGTAATAGTGATTCAGTCATAAGCGCTCCTCAACAAAAAAAGCACGTGACGTGCTTTTTAATTTACTGTAAATGGTAATGATTACTATTTTATTGTAAAGGTTTCTCTCTAGAAGTCAATCTCTTTTACAGATATTGCTCTAAAAAATCTGACAGCACTTGTTCATAATGCTTGGGATCGTGTGCATACGCTTGAATGTGTTTGGTATTTGGCACAATGTATGATGTCTTAGGCCCCTGAATCGCATCGTACAAAACTTTAGCGTGCTTAACCGGCACCACTTGATCGTCTTCACCATGAATAATCAGTACGGGTACCATTGCTCGTTTAAGCTGCTCATCCACGCGCTCCTGGCTTAATCGAGAACCAGTCCGAAAGTGCGCTAGCCAATCAGCAATCGGTACAATCGGGTTAGCCGGTAAATGATAGTCACGACGCAACGTGGTTTTAGCCATCTGGTAAATTGAAGCAAACCCGGAATCGGCCACCACGGCCTTAACGTTTCGGGGCAAACGCTCACCGGCAGTCGCCAGGACCGTTGACGCCCCCATGCTAAATCCCATGAGGACGATCTTGACGTCGTCGCCTACCTCATCAATAACCTTATTGATCCAGCCAAGGTAGTCTTTGCGATCCGGCCAGCCAAACCCGATTCGGTGACCATCACTTTCACCCTGTGCCCGGGCGTCGGGCATCAAAACATGAAACCCATGATCATGGAATAAACGGGCAATCGGAATGACCTGTTCTCGAGCATGGTTAATCCCGTGTGCCAAAATAACGACTCGCGAACTCTTAGTTGCAGCCGGAATGTAACTGGCACGCAGCGTTAGGCCATCTGGTGTCGTCTGCCGCCACTCTTGAATGGGCTGTTTAAGGTACCAAACATTATCGGCTGCGGTATTCTCCGATACTGCCTTTTGGTGACCCTTTTCTTTTTCAGCATCGCTAACGTGAGTCATACTATGGTAAACAGCAACACTGGCAGCCACCGTTGCTGTCAAACTAGCTGCTAAAGTTGCAGCCGAAATCTTAAGCCATTTGGACAAATCAATCACTCCTTATAGTGAGCGGACAAGGTAAGCTTCAGGACAAAAACCGCGAATACTGTTAAATACCCGTTGAGCTCGCGATTCCTTGTTAAAAACTGAAAATACGGTGGGCCCAGTGCCGCTCATCACTGCAGTCTCTGCGCCATACCCCTTCATCCGTTCCTTAATCTGTTGAATTTCTGGATACCGGTGGACGGAAATTGGTTCTAACGCGTTACCCATACTGGTCACCAACTGCTGATGATTACCAGCATTAATGGCAGCCAGTATGTCGCCAATATTGGGGTGCGCCAAAATATCGTAATTAAGCTGACGCAAGATACTTGGCGTAGAGACACTCACATTGGGCTTCGCTAAAACGATCCAAACTGGTTTTAAAGCTGGCTTCAGGACTTCCACCTGTTCACCAAGCCCCGTTACGTGAGCCGTTTTACTGTAAACGCAGTACGGCACATCCGAATCAACTTTCAGGCCTAATTTCGCCAGTTCATCAATTGGCAAATTGGTCTCCCACAGTTGATTAAGTGCGCGCAAAGCTGCTGCAGCATCGGAGGAACCACCACCCAGTCCAGCAGCTACTGGAATATTCTTTTGAATCTTAATATGGGCACCATGTTTTACTTTAAACGTGCGCTGCAGCAATGAAGCTGCTTGAAACGCAAGATTTCGCTGATCATTGGGTAAGAATCCCGAGTTAGAAGTTACAACGATCGACTTGGAATCAGTCGATCGGACTTCAACGTAGTCTGCAAGGTCAATGGACGTCATGACCATATCCCACTCGGGCTGCCCGTCAGCGTGGCGAAACGGTGTATCTAGGCCAAGGTTAACTTTAGCCGCTGCCTTTTCCACTACTATCAAATTTTGATCACCTACACTTCAGTATGAATCGTTCACTTATAGTTCCTGCTCCCTTAAGTTTTGTTATTAGGGACATTATACTCGAAATCAACAGTGTGCGAAAGAGGGGCGCTAAGAGACTGCTTGAATGGTGAACCCTCTCACGCACGCAAAATAAAAAAATGCCAAGGGATCAAAAATCATCTCTTGGCGTTTCTTTAGTCTGCCAAATTATTTTCTGGCAGCATTATTTTTAATAAGCAGTTGTGCTCCATAAGATTTCGGGGTTCCGGTTGCTTAATAACATCCCGTGACCACTGTTATCAAAATTCAGTGATTCAAATTCACGGTGCGAATTGAACTTCGAGTACTTAAAGTCACTGGCCTTCAGCGATCCCTTACCATTTAGCTTCTTAGCTGGGAAGCTGGTAATTGAATCATCAGCAACGAGGTAAAGCCGGCCATTATGACCATTGTAGCCCATTGCTTGTTCATGAGTACCAGGACGGTGATCAAACAGTTGCTTGGTCAAGCGGAAATGAACGGATTTAGAACCGATCGTCCCTTTGTAAACCTTGACTTTTGAACCTGAAACCGTCCAGTAATAGGCATTACCGCTGTGATCAAAGGTCAAGTCATGGCCGCCAGGTACGTTAGCTCCGTGGTTAGTCATATGGAAAGTAATGGCCTTGTTAGGTGTTAACGAAGAGGTACTGATACGTTGAAGGGTCGACGTACGAGTAGCACTCAGCGTGGTATCGCGCCACATGTACAGTGACTTGTGCTTTTTATCATAGGCTAATGACTGGCCGTGACCAGTGGTGAAGATACCACCGACTTTCACGGCTGAACTGCCAGCTTTACCGTCCATTAGGGACTGTTGCTTTGCAAACGACATCCCCTTAAGCTTATTAAGGTCATAACGGGCAACAAACCCCTTATTAGTCATGCCCTTAGTGTAGTGCGGTTGATACACAACGTAGAGATAGTGGCCGCCATCATAAGCTGCTGATTGCGGGTTGGTCATATCATATTTAGCATTACCCTTAGCGGCATGGGTATGCGGTAACTGGCACTCCGTTTTTAACGTCCACTTTTGGTTACCACCGACACTGGAAATGGTGTTACTGCCGTCGGGGTTCTTCGCAAAGGCGTATGAACCCGCTTTTACAAAGCCCGTTGCCTTATTATTAACTGACCGCAAACTACTCGAAGAATACTGCGTAATCGCGTTACTCTTCTGGGTATACGATGCCGCACTAGCGGTTCCTGCAAACCCAAATAGTGCCACTGTCCCAACAATGGCGCTTGTCATTAAACTTAAATGCTTCATTTGAAAATTCCCCCCAAAATGATTTCAGTACTGATCTGCTTGGCAACTATCCAATTATTTGAATAAGGCACCATTATTCGACCAAATTGTTCAAAGCTCGTACACAACAACATACTATCACAAAACAAAATATTAGGAAAAAATAACCAATAAAAAAAGGCCCTAAAGCCCTATTTTTACTGATTATCATCCTCGTCGCTATTACCAAAGTCTATCTGAATATTCTGCGTCAGAATATCAGTATAACTGTATGAAACGCGCTCGAATGAATTTTCATCTTGGTCCAGATCCACGACGAATACAGCCGGATACGTTTCCTTAAGAATTCCGTGTCGTTCCGTCGTTTTTTTACGCCCTGCCTGGGCGACTACCATAAGTTCCTGCCCAATATGTGTTGAAAGCCGGTCCTTAATAGTTGCTAAACTTGTTGGCATGACCTCACCCCTTGTGTGAAACATTTTATCATGGTTTCACAAAAAAGTCAAATTATACCACAACCCCCTATTTACAACAAGTATTTTGTGATAAAAACGAACAAAAACCTTTCATAATAGGCGTTAACCGACACACATCTCTCTTAAAAAAAGATAGAACGAATCATTTTGTCAGGTCAAGCAAACATTTTTTAAAGCAACCCTTCTACATGCAGCGCGTTCACCAGTTCAATAAATTGCTCAATCGTCAGCTTTTCTGCCCGAATCTGCGGTGAAATTTTTACCTTGGTCAAAACGTTGGTAATGCGATCCTTCACATCGGGATCCTTCCCAAAAATCGCACAGAGATTATTCCAGAAACTCTTTCGCCGATGCATGAAACTGCCCTTAACAAACTTTGAAAAGGCCCTTTCATCAAAGGGAGCCGGATTAAAGGGTTCCCGCTTTTTCATGGTGACAATGGCGGAATCAACGTTGGGCTGAGGAATAAACGCCGTCCGCGGTACGGTAAAGGCAACTTGGGCATCCGTTTGGTACTGAACTGCAATCGACAGCGACCCATAAGCCTTAGTTCCCGGCACAGCAACTAAACGATCCGCAACTTCCTTTTGCATCATCACAGTAATTGAATCAAAGTGAATCCCACTCTGTAGCACGTTCATCAAAATCGGGGTCGTAATGTAATAGGGTAAATTAGCAACCAATTTTAACGGCCGGTTGGGCTCAAAATTTTCTTTGATTACTTTGGGCAAGTTAGCCTTCAAAATATCTTGGTTAAGTACCGTAATATTATCGTACTGCGACAACGTTTCCCCTAAAATTGGGACTAACTGCTCATCAATTTCAAACGCCAGTACATGGTGGCTATTCTGCGCCAAGAACTCTGTCAAGCCACCAATACCGGGACCTATTTCAATCACGTTATCCGTTTCTGAAAGTTCAGCTGCCTGAACAATGTGTTCCAGAATATTAATGTCGGTCAAAAAGTTTTGGCCGAGACTTTTTTTAACGTTTAAACCATATCGGTTAATAATCGCCTGTGTTCGTGCTGGACTTGCAATTAATGGTGTGCTCATCGGCGTTCACTCTCCTCTTGGTCAATTTGTTGAACCGCATTCCAAAAAGTATCTTGCTTAATTTGAAACATCTGCAGTCTTTTCTTGAGCTGCTTCCCGTTAACATAGCCAATACGTAATAATTCGCCTAATGCTTCACGACGAGCTTTGGCTTCAGGAGTGCCCACTAACCGCGCCTTGATTAAATCCGCCTGATTAATCTGCTCAACGGTCAAATCGCCTTCAGTATACACGTTAGCCAATGCTTCACGAATAGCTTCAGGACTAGCATGTTCCACGCCAAGCGAGCCGCCTGCTTTAGTTGGAACACCCTCGGCCTTTGGCAAAAAAGCATGCTTCGCATTGGGCACCACTTCTGAAACGATTTTACGAATTTTCTCTCCCGAAAAATCAGGATCAGTAAAAATAATGATACCGCGTTTTTTGGCAACTTCTTCAATTAAAGCCAGCGTCTCTTCCGGCACGGCGGAACCGCGGGTTTCAATCGTATCTGCATTAACGGCTTTGGCAATTTGCTTCGTATCGTCTTTACCTTCAACCACGATCACTTCTTTAATGGTTTTCAATCTAGGACTCCTTAATCTTGAAAAAGCGGTGTGCATTCCGCCAAGTAGCCGCGGCAATTTCTGCCGCTGTCGTTTGGCGTTCTTTAGCTATAGCTTCTACGGTATAACGCGTAAAGCCTGGTTCATTTTGTTCGCCGCGATGGGGCTCTGGCGTCAGATACGGTGCATCCGTTTCAACCATCATCCGGTCAAGCGGGGTTGCCCGCACGGAATCATGGACTTCGTGAGCGTTCTTAAAGCTGGCAACACCCGAATAGGAAATCATCATCCCCAGATCCAAAAACTTCTTCAGCCATTCGGGGTCGCCGTTAAAGCTGTGCATCACACCGCCAGTGTCTTGAATCCCAACTGATTTAATGATGTTGTAGGTATCCTCAAAGGCATCCCGGTTATGCACGACGATGGGTAAGCCGTGATCCTTAGCAATTTCAATTTGGCGCTTAAAAACCCGTCGCTGAACATCTTGAGGTGAACTATCCCAGTGATAGTCCAACCCAATTTCACCAAGGGCCACTACCCGATCTTCATCCAGCTGCTGCTCAAGTACCCTTTCTTTGTCGGCATCGTAGAACTTGGAATCCTCTGGGTGCCAGCCCACTGCAGCGTGCAGTTGCGGATACTCATGGGCCAAACGGACCGCTTGTTTATTCAGTTCGGTATTGGAACCGACGATCGTCATTTTAACGACGCCTAAATCAGCGGCCCGTGCCAAATAACGCGGTACGTCATTAATAAACTCTTCGCTATTCAAATGGGTGTGTGAATCAAAAATTTTCATTATGCTATTCTCCTGCATTGAAACAAAAATCCGAATCATCATTGACTGAAAATTCGGATTTTGCCTTCCGCTAATTGCGAAAGTTCAGTTACTATTCGACTGTTGACCCATTCGCAATGCTTTCTGGCACCGTAACGAGCTGTACCTTACCCGCGGAATCTTCAGAGGACAAAAGCATCCCCTGGCTCACTTGGCCGCGCATCTTACGGGGCTTCAAGTTAGCCACGATAATGACTTTTTTACCCAGTAAATCTTTCGGCTCTGGGTAGTATTCTGCGATTCCAGACAAGATCTGACGGTCATCTGCATCGCCAGCATCCAAGCGGAACTGCAACAATTTATCGGCGCCTTCAACTTTTTTGACGTCAATGATCTCGGCAACCTTTAATTCGATTTTTTCAAACGCGTCGAAACGAATTTCTTTCTTATCCAGTTTCAGCTTGGTGTTTTCTGGGTTCCAAACACCTGCGTTAGCAGCTTCTTTAGCTGCTGCCATCGCTGCGCGGCCCTTTTTCTTATCAGACTTGGTCATCTGAGCCGCAATAAAGGCCACTTCTTCCTCAGCATCGCGCCGTGGGAAGATTGGTGTTCCCTTTTCAACCACCTTGCTGTTCTTAGGCAAGCTGTCCATGGTCAATTCTTTCAAATTAACGTTGTCATCAAACGCCAAGCCCAACTGTGAAAGAATCTGCTTAGGGGCATGGGTCATCACTGGACTCAGGAAGTAAGCAATGACTCGCAGACTGGCTGACAAGTGAGCCATCACGGCAGCTAACTTGTGCTGACTGTCATCATCGTCATTTTTAGCCAAAATCCACGGTTCAGTTTCATCAATATATTTATTTGTCCGTGCAATCAACTTCCAAATTTCCGCCAAGGCGTCTGACAAGTGTAACTCATCCATTAACTTGTGATAGTTCGCCATGGTCGTTTCAGCAGTTGCTTCCAGCGAAGCATCAAACTCGGTGACACCGGCTTCAAAAGCTGGAATGACACCACCTTCGTACTTATTGATCATAGCAACGGTCCGGTTCAACAGGTTCCCCAAATCATTTGCGAGATCATAGTTCAAACGGTCAACGAAGTCTTCTGGCGTAAACGTTCCGTCGTTACCGTAAGGCATTGCCCGAATAAGGTAGTAACGAACCGAATCCAGCCCATAACGGTCAACTAACGTTTCGGGATAAATGACGTTGCCCTTTGACTTGGACATTTTACCGTCCTTCATCAATAACCAGTTATGGCCAAAGACCGTTTCAGGCAACGGTAATCCCAGTGCGTGAAGCATAATTGGCCAGTAAATGGTGTGGAAGCGCACAATTTCCTTGCCCACCATTTGGACGTTGGCCGGCCAGAATTTCTTAAATAAGCTGTCATCCTCGCCATCATACCCGAGTGCCGTAATATAGTTGGTCAAAGCGTCCAGCCAGACATAAACCACGTGCTTCGGGTTGGACTTGACCGGGACTCCCCAGTTAAAGGTCGTCCGGGATACGGCTAAGTCTTCCAAACCAGGCTTAATGAAATTATTGATCATTTCGTTCATCCGGCTAGCTGGCTGAATGAAATCGGGATGTGACTTATAGTAATCTAACAGCCAATCAGCGTATTTGCCCATCTTAAAGAAGTAGCATTCTTCCTTAACCAGCTGAACATCGTGTCCGCTAGGTGCTTTACCGCCGATCACCTTGCCGTTGTCATCACGATAGACTTCGGCTAGCTGAGTTTCTGTGAAGTACTCTTCATCGTCAACGGAATACCAGCCTTCGTACTCGCCCAAGTAAATGTCGCCTTGGTCCTGCAATTGCTGGAACATTTTTTGAACGGCTTTTTCATGGTAATCATCCGTCGTCCGAATAAACTTATCGTTAGAAATTTCCAACTTTTTCCATAATTTCTTGATGCCGGCCGCCATTTCGTCAACGTAACTTTTAGGGTCAGTGCCAAGCTGTTCCGCTTTTTCTTCAATCTTTAAACCGTGTTCGTCAGTCCCTGTCAGGAAGAAGACGTCGTAGCCGGTTTCTCGCTTATAACGTGCTAACGCGTCACACGCAATCGTGGTGTACGAATTACCGATGTGCAGTTTCCCCGATGGGTAGTAAATTGGTGTGGTTATGTAATACGTAGGTTTGGTTTCTGTCATGTTAAAGAACAGGCCCCTTTCAATCAATTTTATTTTTTATTTCAAGTCATTTTTGCTTTTAGAAAGTCTCCAACATTATAGCATATCTGACCCGCCTGAGAAATAATTCTCCGGCTCAAACAGCCAGTTTTTAGGTCAAATAGCCCTGATATCAACTCGCTTTTTAAAACAAACTCATTTGCTGCGGCCCTAATCCCTGCCAGGAAAGGTGCAGAAAGTCCCGTAATGCCAACGCGTTAGGCGCTGCATCACGACCGGAATTATTGTTGAAAATGACGCAGACTTCGCGGGCCTGCTCAGATAAATCAGTGACCGTTTTAGCAAAGTCAGCCAGTTCAGCGTCACTGTATTTATACAGCGTTCGCACGCCGCGCCAGTCTTTGCCCTGGTTAAACCAGCCCTGTTCATTGCGGCCGTGAAGTCGCATTAACGCTAAAGAATCAGCTGCAACTTTGGGAACAAACGGCACGCCATCGTTTAGGCGGTGCGGTTCGTCCACGATCACGTGGGTCATGTTGAGCCCCTTTAAATAATGCATTAAATCAGCCGTTAATGTCGGATCGTACCAGCTAGGATTGCGAAATTCCACCGCAATGGGCAAATCAGCCATCTGATCACGAATTTCAAACAGCCACTGCAAGTTCTCAGTGGTCCGTTGGAAGAACGGCGGAAACTGAAATAACACCGTCTTTAACTGGTGAGCTTTAACCAACGGCCGAACCATCTGGCGGTACTCGGTAAATGCCCGCTGCCGTTCATCATCACTAGCCGTTTCCTGACCATAGTCGTGCTTTGTCATGAGTTTATTAGCTTTCAGGATAAACTGAAACTTCGGCGGCACCTGTTTTTGCCAGTTAGCAACGGTACTTGCCCTGGGAATCCCGTAAAACGGGGTATCTAATTCCACTACCGGCAGCACCGCAGCGTATTCTGGTAAGGTCACATCGCGCTGAACATTTTGAACGAGCGCTGGGTGCTCCTTCCACGTCGTCAACCCAATTGCAATCATCGAAAGCACCTCACTCATCTTTAATTTATCGTTGCTGATTCTTTTTCTTTAGGTAGCGGTCGACCCGGTTATCCGGCACGATCCATGGGATCAAGGACCCAAAACAGAGGATTGATGCCAACGGGGGCCAAACGAACGCTAGCGCAATCGCTAATAAAACCATGGCCATGGAATACCAGGACTTGCGTTGACCCTTGCCAAAGAATTTGGTAAACACCGAATCAGCTGCATGAGCCGCCAGCAGCGTTTTAACCAACACGTAAAAACTAATATTAACTGCTAAAAAGACGATCCCCATGGTGGCTTCCGGTGCTGCGTACCCCGTATGGCTGCCCGCCCAATCAGTGGCGATCGGCAGCACACTGATCGTCAGCAAAAAGAAGTTATTGGCCCATAGGACTGACCCGCTGATAACTTGGGTAATTTGAAGTAAGTGGTGGTGATTGTTCCAGTAAACCGTCACCGTCAAAAAGCTCAATAAGTAGAGGATCAGTTTATACCGCAACGGCCATAAAGCACTAAAGGTAGTCCCATCCGGTTCCGGAATTTCCAGTACCAAAATGGTGACGATGATGGCCATGACACCATCGGTAAATGCCTCCAAACGCGACTTACTCATTATCGTGTCCCCCCTATTTTTATGTATGACCGGCGAACCGGTCGCAATATGACGCTTTACATTTACACTTTAAGCTGATCGTAAAACTTGGCTGCATCTTCCTGCACCATTTCAAAGTTAAACGAGAATGACAGCGGTTCGTTATTGATGACGATTACCGGTGCCATCGGGTTACGGTAGTCCAGTAACCCAGCAAAGGGATAAACCCGCATAGAAGTCCCCGTGATCACGATCAAATCAGCATTCTCCATTGCGTTGACCGCATTAGAAATGTTGGCTTCGTTTAGCCCTTCTTCATACAGGACCACGTCCGGTCGCAACTGTCCGCCGCAGCCCTCATGAACCGGGCTTTTGAGGTAGTCGTGCCAGTCAACTTGCTGGTGACATTTCTGGCAGTATACCCGGTACAGGTTGCCGTGAAATTCTACGAGGTGCTTAGCGCCTGCTTCACGATAAAGGTTGTCGATGTTTTGGGTCACGATAGTTGCCCGGTCCTGCTGTGTCAAAACTGCCTGCTTTTCGTGAATCACGTTAGGCTTAGCATCCGGTTTATACAGATTAGTTTTAACGTAGTCATAAAAAACGTCTGGCTCCTGAGTCAAACAGCTATGGCTGAGATAGTACTCAGCGTTTTTATGGTGCGTATATAACCCGTTGTTAGACCGGTAATCCGGTATTCCAGACGGTGTTGAAACTCCTGCACCCGTCAGGAACACGATTCGCTTTGATTGTTCAAACGCACGTTGAATCGTTTCATCCATGATTATGACCTCCGATCATCGTCAATTTTATCGTAAAATATACGGCATTTGCAGTTTCTTAAACAGTTCTTCGACTGATAGTGAGTAAATGGCCTTGTAGTAGTCTGGATTGTCGTTATTCTTGGTTGGCGCAGAAATCACGAAGGAGTTCTGGCCATCCGCCCGGTTGATGCCGACGTAAGCCCGCCGCTTGGTCTTAATATCCACCATATCAGAGTGATACAGTTCAAAAGTCTGGCGAACTTCTAACCGCAGTTGGCGCTTAGAAAGCACGTTGGAAATCGTTGCAAATTCCGTCATGTTGATTGGCGGCAGCCCCCAATCTTTCAGCTGCTCGTCAAAGGCTTTAAAGAGTTTCACAATGTTACGACGCAGCGTAAACGGTGAATCAACCGGCTTTTCAGTGATTAGTGCGTACAGTTTTTTAGCTGCCGCAAAAGAAATCGGGTAATCCTTAGCTAACTGAGCGTTAACCGCCTTGTTTCCGTCACCATAGAAGACCAGTGCATCCGTCAGCGTCAGCAGCCGTAAGGTCATCTTATCGTCAACTGGAGTTGGTTCAGGTGTAATCGTCGCCTGAATCCCCTTCAGATACATCTGTTCGATCTCGCTGTCGATCAGCCCGTGTTTACGCTGTTCGCTGACCACAACGATATGGCAGACCGTATCATAAAGTTCCGTTCCCAGCATCATCAATTGCTGATCAAGCTGTTCTTCGCCGGTTGAAATGGCAAAGAAAATCTGCGGGAAACCACGCAGCGTCATCAGCAAATGAAGGAGTTCGTGAGAAGCCGTGTAGTCTGGTGCTGACAAGTCACTGATCTGAATCATAATATTATCTTTATCTTGAACTGCTTGTGCTTGATCATGACGAACGTAACCGTTTTGAAGTTTGCCGATAAATTGTAATTCAACTTTACCGGGAAAAATTGTGTTTACGGCATCTAATAAAGATTGTGTCGCCGCATTGATCTCAACGTTTTGCATGATGGTCCTCCTTGTTGTTTCTAATTTGTTTCAGTAATTGCCTCGCATGGGCTTCGCTTGGGTCGCTGAGCGGCATTAATTGCCCAGTGAGTGCCGGTACTTCCAACGAGGTTGCACCCACAGACATTGCCAGCGAGCGAATTTGCATCTTCATATGGCCCTGCTGAATGCCGCTGGTGACCAGTGCTTTAATGGCAGCAAAATTCTGTGCCAGCCCCACCGCGGCGATCAGTTTCATCAGGTCCTGGGGTGAATGAACCTGGGCAATTTTTTGGTTGATGCCAACCAGCGGCAGCACCTTAGTAGCGCCACCAACCGTACCAACCGGCAGGGGCAGTGTCAGCGTTCCCGTTAGCTGATCGTCTTCAAGACGCCACTGACTTAATCCGCGATACTGACCGTCTTGGACGGCAAACGCGTGGGCGGCACTTTCAATGGCCCGCCAATCATTTCCCATCGCCATGACGACAGCATCGACACCGTTCATGATGCCCTTATTGTGAGTCACCGCCCGCATGGGATCCAGCTGAGCAACGCGGCTCGCCTGAGCAATGCGTTTAGCAACCTGCTTTGCGTCTTCAGGATCACCAGCTAACTGTACGACTGGCACCGATACCATTGCCGTTGTGAGACTACGATCCCCAGTGTTTGAGAGGATACTAAACAGCGTGGCCCGGTGCAGTTTGTTTTGCACCACCGCCGCGATGGCTTCTAACATCGTATTCATCATGTTGGCACCCATCGCCGCCTGCACGTCCGCTGTCAGATCTATAGAGACAAAGCCTTCACCAAGGTCACGGGTCCGAATCGATACCGGCCCGCCACCCCGTTTTACGATGGAAGGATGAGCCTGTCGCGCAACGTCCAGGAGTTCATTTTGGTGTAAAGCCACCCAGTCATCGATGGAGGCATAAACCTTCACTTCGCTGAGAAGCACTTGCCCAGTCAGCAAACGAGAACGCACGGTAGCCGTAATGCCGCCAGCTTTTGCCAGCTGTTTGGCACCATTGCTGGCCGCCGCAATGACACTGGGTTCTTCCGTCACCATCGGCACCACGTAATCATGGTCATTCACGCGAAAATTTACCGCCACGCCTTCAGGCAACTGGTACGTCGTGAGGTAATTTTCGACTAGTAGCGGGGCATCTCCCTGTGCTGCCCGTCGTTTAAGTTCTTGTCGCTCCGTTTCAGATAGTCCTAGCGTTTCGGCTAAAATCGCTAAGCGCTGCTCCGGTGTCCGCTTATAAAACTGTGAAAACGCCGCTTTCATGTTCATCTATCCCTTACCTAAGATTAATTATAATCGTGATTAAGATACGCGTGAATAATACCTTCACGCACACCGCTTTCCGAAAAGATCACCCGGTCTGAATCCAGCATCTGCAGCAGCAAGACCAACGGCATAATACCGCCGATAATAATGTCCGCCCGGTCTGGCTCAAGCCCGGAAATCTGCTGCCGCTGAGCACAATTCTTGCGTAACAGCAAACTAAACAGCCGGAAAACCTCTGTAGCAGTTAGCTGATAACCGTGGATCTGCTCCACGTGAAGAATCTGCTGCTGCCTCCTGCTCATCCGTGCTAGTGAGCGGTTCGCACCGCCCAAGAGGATCAAGGGCTTAGTCTGCGCTTCATGCAGCCACCAGATATCTCGTAGCCGTTTTCGCAGAAAAATCGTTGCGTTGAAAAAATCTGCCGCGTTGACCTGATCACCCAAATTAAATTGCTCTGATAAATTTACCGCACCAAACGGAATACTGATCAGGTTGCTATTCTTGCCAGCACTGATATCAGCTAGTTCCAAGCTGGCACCGCCTACGTCCAACATTAAAGCATCGTCAACCCGTAGCCGGTTTTTAACCCCCAAATAATCGTAATAAGCTTCATCATCACCAGATAAAACATCCAGTTTAAGCCCCACTTCTCGTTTAACCCGTTCGAGAAAATCAGCTTGATTGCTGGCTTGGCGAACAGCCGCCGTAGTGATTGCTTTAACCGTCAAATTTGGCAAAGAATCATAGGCAGTTTTGAACTTACGCAAAGCAGCCAATGTCCGCTTAATTGCCGGTTCCTGGAGTTCTTTTTCATCGCCCATTCCTTCGGATATGCGAGAATCTTCCTTATAGCGGGCGACTTCCCGAAAGGTTTTGTCCGGCCGGATTTCATTAATCGTCATCCGAACTGAATTTGAACCCAAATCAACGATCACTAAATTCTCCATCACCCGACACCCCTTCTTGTTATCGAATCAGCTTACTTTTAACCGAAGTAGTTTAAGCCCATTTTCTCCACCACTTCTTTTAACGTTTGGTTAGCAACGACGTTAGCCTTTTCACTGCCGTCTTTCAAAATCTGATAAACGCCGGGAATATCCTGAGCGTATTGTTCACGCCGCTGGCGGATTGGATCCAAAACAGCCTGCAAAACGTCGTTTAAATACCGTTTAATTTTAACATCTCCAAGACCGCCGTGTTGATATTGCGCCTTCAAATCAGCTACTTTTTGCTTATCATCATCAAAAATATCCAAGTAAGTAAACACGGTGTTACCTTCAACGTGGCCCGGATCTTCAACGTGCACGTGAGTGGGATCGGTGTACATTGACATGACCTTCTTTTGAACCGTATCCGCATCGTCAGACAGATAGATAGCGTTGTTCAGTGACTTACTCATCTTAGCGTTACCGTCCAAACCAGGAATTCGACCCTCGCCTTCCGGTGGGAAATAGCCCTCAGGTTCAACTAGCACATCACCATAAATACTGTTAAAACTCCGAACGATCTCACGGGTTTGTTCCAGCATTGGCTCTTGGTCTTCGCCTACTGGCACCGTGGTTGCTTTAAAAGCGGTAATGTCAGCTGCCTGGCTCACCGGATAGATAAAGAAGCCGGCTGGCACACTTTGACCAAAGTTTTTCTGCTTGATTTCCGTTTTTACCGTTGGGTTACGTTCCAAACGTGAAACGGTGACTAAGTTCAAATAGTGCATGGTCAGTTCACTCAGTGCAGGGATCTGCGACTGCACTAAAATAGTCGATTTCTGAGGATCAATCCCCACGGCCAAATAGTCCAAAGCAACTTGGATCAGACTGTTACGGATTTTTTCTGGGTCACGGGCGTTATCGGTCAGCGCCTGTTGATCAGCAATCATAATAAAGGACTCGTACTCACCTGAATTTTGTAACTTGACCCGGTTTTGTAAAGAACCGACGTAGTGGCCAATATGAAGCTTACCTGTTGGTCTGTCACCCGTTAAAATAATTTTCTTAGCACTCATTTTATTAATCTCCTTTTTAATAGATATTTTCGCCTTTCAGGACGGTGGCCAGTTTAATCAAAAAGACGCCCCATTGCGCATGCAATAGGACGTCAACCGCGGTACCACCTAAAATTGTGACCAAAAGTCACCACTCTCGCCGATAAGGAGGCACCCTAAAATTCACTGATCAGCTCCAAATTAATCATCATGACCGCTTTCAGCAACTCGTGGCCTCTCTGTCTTAATGATCTAAACGCACTGACGAATTCTATCTATATAATGACTTCTATTCTAAGCATTTTAAGGGGTGTTGTCAAAATCAAATCGACCTGGTTCTTTGTAATTGACACAACCTCTTAATCACACTAGAATGGTTCAAGCACATTAAACGAAAGAGGCGGTTTTTTGGAATCACATGAACAGAAAATGGAACAACAGCGCGTCGATTCGGTGATCAATCAAATTACCGCAAAAATCAAATCCGTTTCGCTGGAGTACAGTAAAGCGCACGCGGAAATGAAGTCGGTTCAGCAAAACTACAGTGCTAACACTTCCGTGAACTACGTGGAAGTTGATGACCGGATCGATACTTCAGCCGAGCTGCAGCAACAGCGTGCCCTGGCATCGCGGCTGATTGAAAATGAGCAGATCATTGCCGGTCAGCTAAACGTCTACAAGGATTTGGAAAAGTCCCCCTACTTTGGCCGGATTGACATTCAAGATCCTGGTGAAACCGAACAGGAAAAGCTCTATATCGGAACTGCTTCATTTACCGATGACGACGCTAACTTTTTGGTCTACGACTGGCGGGCACCAATTTCGGCGATTTACTATAACGGGACTTTGGGTGATGTTACTTACGACACCCCCGCCGGCAAACAGCTAACTAAGCTGACCAAAAAGCGTCAGTTCTTAATTCAAAACGGTCAGATTGAAAGCATGTTTGATACCAACGAAACGGTTGGCGATGAAATGCTTCAGCACGTCTTAGGCCAGCAGAACGATGAAACCATGCAAAATATCGTTGCTACGATTCAGCGTGAGCAAAACGATATCATCCGTGATACCCACTCCGACCTACTAGTGGTCCAAGGTGTTGCTGGCTCGGGTAAAACCTCTGCGATCCTGCAGCGAATCGCGTTTCTGCTTTACCACAGTCGCCAGGAACTGCAAGCTGACCAAATTGTCCTTTTCTCACCGAATAAGCTTTTCAGCCACTATATTTCTGACGTGCTGCCAAGCTTAGGCGAACGTAATATGCGTCAGGTGACGCTAGCTGACTTTCTCAGCCAACGGCTTCAGGGACTGGACGTGGAATCGCTGTTTGACCGCTACGAAAAAGATGTGGCACTCACCGCAGAACAACGGGCATTGGTCAATTACAAGTCCTCTTCACGTTACATGCACCAAATTGCAGACTATTGTCAAAATTTGGCACCAACACACTTTAAATTCAACCATATTTATTTTGATGGCCGTATTTTCTTTGATAAAGCTGAGATTGAAAAAATTTATCAGGGATTGCCGCACTTGCAGCCAGCTGAGCGTTTCTTAAGGACTAAGAACATCCTTATCAAACAGTTAAAACGACGGATCAATCAAGAAGCTAAGTCTGATTGGGTGGCTGAAGAAATCGATCAGCTATCAAACGAAGAATATCACAACTTGCTGGGTTCAAAACGGCTGCACGACTTTCAGGAAGTGGATGCGGAAACTAACTACATTGCCCGAAAAATTGTCACCCGCCGTTTGCGCAAAGTTTACGATGCTATTTACAATAATTACTTTTTAGACATCTACAGCCAGTACGCGGACTTCATGGACACTGTCACTTCACCAGATAACGTTTCTAAAGCTGCCATGGCCGCCAGCAAGAAGAACTTTTTGCACGATATTGAATTCCATAAGTGTGAACTAGTAGACGCTGCCCCGCTGCTCTACATCCGCGATATTCTCACTGGTGGCGGTCAGAATCACGCCATGCACCATTTATTCGTCGACGAAATGCAGGATTACTCCATTGCTCAGCTGCAATATTTGCACCACGCCTTCCCCAAGGCCCACATGACCTTTTTAGGCGATGCCGAACAAGCACTGTTCAAAGCCGTTCAGACGCCCGAAGAATTACTGACCAGCCTGCGCAATGCGTTCAACGTCCACCGGCCACGATTATTGAAACTCAACCGGTCTTACCGCTCCACGTTGCCGATTACCACTTTTGCGAAGGCCCTTCTGCCTGACGGCGACCAAATTGAAGCTTTCAACCGACCCGGCCAATTACCGCGATTAGTGATCCGTTATGATGCTGACAGCTGTTATGAAGCGCTGGAAGAAGAAGTCAGCCGTTTACGAGTTGATAATGGCACCGTCGCCATTTTAACCAAAAACCTGGAACAGGCCCACGAAGTCTATCAGAAACTGCATCATGAAACCGACGATGTGACGTTAATGACTGACGCTGATTTATCCTTGCCGAAAGGAACCTTAGTGATGCCGATTTACTTGGCAAAAGGATTGGAATTTGATGCGGTGGTTGCCTGGAACGTTTCAGCCGCTAATTTTCCGGATCAACGCTTTACGGGTACCTTGTACACCATTGCTACCCGAGCGATGCATCAGCTAGTTTTAATGAGTCTCGGCCCCGTGTCGCCATTAATTGCTTCTGATAAAATGCCGAAATCGGTTTTGCAGATTGAACATGAATTAACGAATTAAACGGGAAATCAAAAAACACCGTCAAGATGAATTGATCTTGACGGTGTTTTTAGCTTAACGTTGATCACTCACTGGTGCTAATTCCTTTTTACTCGGCTTCAGTGCCCGTTTTAGCATAAACGGTGCAATCATCGTTGCTAAGATGATCACCAGTACCATTTTAGAATAAGTGGCATTAGACAACAGGCCAGATTGCAACCCGATTTGCACCGTGATCATCCCCATTTCGCCCCGGGAAATCATGCCAGAGCCAATGACGTAACTACTGTGCAAACTAAAACCCGTCAGCCGAGCACCTAGACCGCAACCCAGCAGCTTGGTCAGACAAGCCAGAATCGTCATGATGACGATGAGGCCTAACGATTGCCCCAGATAACGAAATGACATACTCAAGCCGATCCCCACGAAAAATAGCGGGATAAAGGCAGCGTAACCAATCGGTTCCATGTGTGCCTCCATCAGTTCACGGTACGGGGAGTGCGCAACGGCGATTCCCGCAAAGAAAGCCCCCACAGCACCACTCAAGCCAACTGCATCAGCAACCCAAGCCATTCCTAGGCAAATCACCATGGACATGATGGTCACACTTGAATTCATCAGCAGCTTTTCACTAATACTCATTAAATATGGTGCGACCCAGCGAACAACTAAATAAGTACCACCAAAAAAAGCGACTTGTTCCAGTAAGATCAAGGCGATGTCCGTATGCTGCCCAGTGGTCTTCAATCCCTGAGTCCCCATGAGACTGATCATGACGGATAACAAGATCACACCCACAATATCATCAGCAACGGCTGCGCCAAGAATAGTTGCACCCTCGGAAGTATCCAGTGCATGGTATTCACGTAGTACTGCCACTGATATCGAAACTGACGTGGCACTAAAGATGACCCCTATGTATGCTGCCTCAAAAGCTGAAAAATGAAAGGCCATCGCCGCACCGCCCATAAAGATCACTGGCATGATGACGCCGCAAAGAGCAACCACAATAGCTGGTTTGAAGAACCGCCGCAGCAACGTCAGGTTACTTTCTAGACCGCCAATGAACATCAGCATAATCACGCCAATATCGGAAAAGACGTTCAGCAGCTGGTTGGGCTGAACCCAGTTAAACATTGCCGGTCCTACTACTATGCCCACTAAAATTTGACCAATTACGGACGGAATTCCCATTCGGTTTGAGAAGTGTCCGGCAAAGGTCGTCAAAACTAGCAGGAGGCATAATGTTCCGATAAAATTCACACTAACCACCTCTTGTAGTAAAATAGTGCTGCATTATCCAGCACTAAATAAAATATAACACTAACCAGAAGGGAAATCTTGCGCATGTTTAAAAATTGGCATCAAGCAGGTCATATTAAGAAAAAAACGAAACAATATCAAGGACCGGTGTTTTCTGTTGAACAGTGTCAAGTCGACACACCAGATGGCCTTTCAGTTGAAAGAGACTTAATCCATACTGCACCGACCGTCACCATCTTAGCGCTTACCAAAGACCAACAGGTTGTCATGACCAGTGAGTATCGTGTGGGAATCAATGCCGACTCCCTCTCGTTGCCTGCTGGCATCATTAACCCCGGTGAATCACCTGAGGAAGCTGCCAAGCGTGAATTCCAGGAAGAAACGGGTTACCTTGCTCAATCGGCCGAGGTGATGACGACCGTAACTTCTTCAGAAGGCTTTATGGATCAAACGGCTGCCCTAACGCTGTTACGCTTTGATCCGTCGAAGCAGACGGCCACTCATTTTGATGCGGATGAATTCGTATCAGCTCACTTGGTTGACCTTAAAAAAGTTATGGCGTGGATTAAAGCTGGAAAAGTTAACACTGCTCAAGCATTAGCGGCAATTGGTTACTATCAGCTTTACTTGGCCCAATAACGCAAACCACAAAAAAAGCAACCTGACTCACCGTCTGGTTGCTTTTTACTTACTCATTGATACCGGAGGTGGGGTTCGAACCCACACGTCCTCAACGGACACTGGATTTTGAGTCCAGCGCGTCTGCCAGTTCCGCCACTCCGGCATATGCTCAATAATAACTGTAGCATATCGTAACTATACTTGCGATACAAGATATATGATTTGCTATCGGGAAGACAGGATTCGAACCTGCGACCCCCTGGTCCCAAACCAGGTGCTCTACCAAGCTGAGCTACTTCCCGATGTTGTTTTATAAATTACCAACTTTATTAGTATACTACTCCGGTTTGATTATTGCTAGTCCATTTTAGCTTCTGCCGAAATTTTTATAAAGTGGCATCATTTTCACGGTGAATTTCATTAATAAAGCCGGCTGTAGTATAATAGGAGTTGCCGCTGTAGCTCAGAAGGTAGAGCACTTCCATGGTAAGGAAGAGGTCATCGGTTCAAATCCGATAAGCGGCTTATCCAAGTTCAATATTCGTTTAAAATCACTACTCATTTTTTGGGTCTAAAATTTCTGGTATTGGTCATAATCAATGCCAGTTTTTTGGGTTTTAGAAGCTTATGAACTACTCGTCACTAAAGTAACGAGCCTCTAGAAACTCCGCTGACTTACACAACCTTCATTGAATCCTGCACAGAGGTTACGGCTATTGACTAAGGGTCAGGGCCCCTTCCAGCCTAGTTGGTCGTTTGGCTACGCTGTCGCTTTTAGAATATTGGCGGTAGGTCCATTGCCGAACATCAACCTTGGTATGGTCATCTCTGATCTCCAAGCTTCTTTATGAGCGCGTTTGGTCATGTTTCTAGGAAAATAAGGGGGGGATACGAGGACCTCACCCGTTACGATTAATTCACCAAAGTTAACCTATCTCTTCTCTCAGATCATTGTCCCAGTTGTGGGGTACCCAACCTTAATTAAGAATGGTACTCATCATGATGCCCAATTGGCACCTGTTAAACAAGATAATGTGATTGCGTGCGAGGCACCTCCTATGCAATTTACTAATGACCTCGATTTTTTAAGCACATTAAAAAAGCAGTTACCGATTTCTCGATAACTGCTTTGCTTGCGTGGCAACGTCCTACCCTCGCAGGGGGCGATCCCCCAACTACTCTTGGCGTGCTGAAGCTTAACTAC